>DASXDV010000064.1:0-15422 GCA_036490465.1 Candidatus Tumulicola sp.
TCCAGTTGTTCTCGCTCGTCGCGCGTAAGATTGAGGTCTCGCTTGGGTCGGCCACGAACGGTTTGCCTGGATTTCCTCACTTATCCAGTATACCAAAAGTCTCGTGTTATTGCAACGAACTTATAACTCACAACACTAGGGCGTCTTGCTGTTCAAGTAACCAGCTCAGATATGCCTGCGCGCGATCCATATTGTAGCGGCGCGTGCTGACCCGTAAGATCCCGTCCGCGGAAGCGCCGTATGCTGGCTTGATCACCGCGTCAGGCCAATCAAGCCGACGAAGCAACTCACCAAGGTCAATCGCCGCACCACGACTCAACCAAAAGGTCGGCACGATTGCGATGCCTGAATGTCCTAGCTCCCTTAGGTAAGACTTATGAGCATTCCACTGCAAAATGTGGGGTGGATTGAGCAGCTGCGTCTTGGTAGCGGTATCGTCAATCCAGCGCGAAAACCTTTTAGGCTTTTTGTGATAATCCCACGTGGATCTAACGACGCAGAGGTCAGCCTGAGTCCACCCGACGAGCGGATCGTCCCACACGGCCGGTTTGAGGCGAGCTCCGAGGTTCCGGAGAGCGTCGACTAAGAGGTGATCGTCTGGGTCTAATGCGGGAAGCTGGGCACAGGTGGCTATAACAATATCGATCACCGGCTTAAGATCGTCTGATGGCTAATGCTCAGTAAGGTCCTTATGGCGAAAGTTAGAGGCCACGTGTCGCCAGTTGGCCTCCAACTCCGCTTGCACACTTTCATGAGCAATTGAAACAGCCGACGTTGGAGCGGTCGACAGTGCAAATCTTGAGAAGGATCGCATGATGCGTACAAAGATGAGAACTGTTCTCACAGCCGGGCTCATTTTAGGTCTTGTGGTTTCGAGCTTCTGCATCGGACGGGCCACTAGTACGCCACGGTTTGACGAGCCACCAGTTGGCGCGATCTTTTGGCGCAATCTGAGCGCCAACGAGCAGTTAACATATGTTGAAGGGCTAGTCGATGGCTACTTCCACGGGTACATTCAGGGCGACGACGATGGCGCGTGGCGGCAGGCCGAATACCAGGAGCGCGTCAACGAGCGGTTCTTCGTGGGGACGCGCGCGCCGCTCTTCAAAGCGTACACGGCTGCTATCGAGCAGACGAAAGGCGTGGCGCCCGACACCGCAAGCCTTCTTTCTTTTCCCGACACCTTTAAGACCTACGTGGACGGAGTCACAAACTTTTACGACAACCACGATAAAGCCGACCGCCGACCTGGGGACATTCTAGCATGCCTTTGGTCTAAGAGTTCCGCTTGGTGTAAGTAACCGCAACGTTTTAACAGATGATAGTGGCGCGAGGGCCAGTAGGTTGACGTATACAGCGGACACAAACCCCCTGCCGGGTCCCCCAAGGCGCCTAGCCCTCCACCCGCTATCGGCACAACACGCTAGACGCGCACGCGTGCCAACCTGACGCGGTTTAGACGGAAGCCTTGGCGCCGCGACAGGCGCGCGCACCGTTGTACGTTTCGTGGGGGGTCTTGCGGAGGAGGCAAAGCCAAGCGCGACGGTTCAGCCATCGCACTTCGGGCAGGCGATGGGCGCGGGTCGCTTCGGTTGCCAAACGGTTGCCGTCGATGGCAACCGTTACCGCCCCGCCTTGACCGCGCCGCCGGGCGAAAACCCATATTTTACTAAGCCTCTTGACCGACCTCGACCAGCCTTGACCACGCACGGGCGGATTCGAATCCCGCTGGGGCTAAACTTTTTCGTCCTTATGTCATAAGAGTTTTCGCGATACCCAATGGCTCCGTGCATCGAAAATGCATCAAATTTCGGAGCCGCTTTTCTAACCGACCAGACGACCGAACGCGTCAGCGGCCTCGGCATCCCGGCTTCGGTATACGTGGAGATAGCGTTCGACCGTGACCCCGATGGAGGCGTGGCCGAGCCGTTGACTCACGACCTCCATAGGAACGCCTGCCTGCGTCGCGTGTGCATTGCGCAGCCCGTGTAACGTGATAGGCGTGACCTTCGAACGCTTGATACAGTCCAGAACCGCACGACCGAAATTCCAAGGGTCGACCGGTGAGCCATCCGCGAGAGCGAAGATGAAAATCGCCGTCACGGTACTTCAGAAACAAGCCGACGATAAAGCGCAAGGGCTTCTTTGCGCGACGGTATAACGGCACAGCGAAAAGCTGCATAACAAGAGAGCGAGGGTGTAAAAGCCTTCGATCTTGTACTTTGAAAACTGAAACCGGGAGTCGCATGGGCGCGTTCACGGTGTGCGCGCTCCTCTCCTTTGCTATTCAACCGCTTTGGGCGTACCGAGTCCCATGAAGCCAATGCAGGGCAACAGCGATTTCGATTACTCCGAGCAAGCCGCCGACAAAGATCAGGCCGAATCCGACAAGCCATAAACGATATGCTTCTTGGCCGCCCGGGACGATGAAGCGAAGGTACTTGCGGCCCCGGTTAGCGGCGTAGAACAGCACGGCGAGGCCATACCCCATAAGCAGAAGAGCGAAGACCGGTGAAGGTCCGGCGACTGGCTTCAACACGCTTGATGCTTTTAAAGACGCGTTACCGGGCAAACAAGTGCTGAAGCACGTTCCACACGATACTGAAGGTTAGGTAACCGCCAATATAAATGAAGCCGTTCCCTACATAGCGCCGTGGATACCGTGGCTGTCCGTAAGCCCCCGCTATGGACGCGAACGCGGGATAAAGATGAAGCTTGCAACTAAAAACGCGCGCGCGCTCGGAATCCCAGAGCAGCAGGACAGAACCGTATACGACTAGGGGCGGCCCGAGAACAAGCCAAGGCATTAACGCGTGTTTCGCCGGAGGCGTCTACCAGTGCGGTTCTGGTGGTCGGTGTGATTTTTGGAGGCTAAGAAAGAGACGCAAAACTAGTCCGCCGCCAACGATGGTTGCGATGGCTCCTGGCCAAGACCGAGTAAGGATAAAATCGACTACCCCGGTTACCAGGACGCCGCACAGAATCGCTATCCAAAATGCGTGTTGCCCCACCCGTCGACGCTTCGACAACTACCACCGGAGAGCATGCCACCCCATGACAAGCACGCGCTCACATCGTAAGCTCCTATCATTAAGCGTTTCGCGCCTATAGCTGCGCGCTTACTTCCGTAATCATAACTGTGACCTGGGATATGTATCGCTTAAGGGCTCCTATTCTAGCGCAGGCGAGTGCGTTGCCAGCAAGGGAGACGTCTTTATTACGAACTCCGAGCCGCGAGGCGCTTATGAATACGCAAATGGCGGGACTAAGCGAATCAGGTTCTTCAAAGTCACGTCTGCGGGCCCCAGAAGCTGCGCAATTAGTCTTACGACGGGCGATTTAGCTATCTGTGGCTTTTCGCCGTATGTCCGACGTTTAGCGTTCCGGGAAGCGACGGTGCACGCGCTGTCGTCGTGAGTCACGCCGTCTTACGCTAAACCGATAGGTTGTTCAAAGTCCCATTGGATTTCGGCCAACGACACGTTCGATGGGATGCCGAGCTGTCGGCCGCGAAAGGAGATAGCCTGTGGACCCGTATCTGTGCGCGCGATCGGAAGACGTGCGTTAGTCTTTTTTATAGACGGTAGCGCAAGAAAGGACCGTGACGTGCGCAATTCGGAATCGACCAACTTCAAACAGTATGTCGCCTCCCTACCAAGGGCTAGTGGCGAAAAGATGAAACAGCTTTGTGTAACCGTAAGGGCCGCAGCCGGAGATGCTTCAGAACGACTCGCCTATGGTATGCCCGCTTTTTATGTCGGCGGAAAAATGCTTGTGAGCTTTGGCGCGTTCAAACGGCACATCGGCTTCTATCCGGGCGTAGCTGCGGTCAAGAAGTTTCGTTCGACACTCGCGCCTTATAAGACTGCGAAGGGCAGCGTGCAGTTTCCACTCGACGAAGCTTTGCCTCTGGACCTAATACGGCAAATAGTGCGCTTTAAACGCTCGATTCTGGACGCCGGCTAGTCGCGAGAAACTCACTTCCGCGAACATCTCCACTGCTTTTTTCAAAGACGGAGCTTTCGCCAAACTCAGACGCGAATGCCTGGCGAGGTTATCCCACCGAATCTGCGTGGTATCTTGAGCGGCGCGAGAGGGCTTTCGTCCCATCCAGCCATGAGAACACTGACTCAATTTCATACGATGACCTTGGGGAGCATTAACGGCGATGCTAAGCTACTTACGTTATCAAAAGGGGGTATCGCAGTGAAGACAGCCTCGCGCTTAATCCATGCGCTTAGTCTTTCGGCAGCGTTCGGCATGCTGACGGACTGCAGTGCATCACAGTCGCCGGTCGCGTCAATCGGGGCGATACCCCCGGGTGTTACGCTTCCCACTGAAAGTAAAGCGACATGGATGCTGCCGGAAGCGAAGAGTGAGGACTTGCTCTATCTCGACGGCGGCGGCTCTGTCAGCGTTTCCTCATATCCGGAAAACAAGCTGGTTGGAACGTTCGGCGGGGGTCCGGGCGGGATCTGCCCGGACCGCAACGGAGACGTTTGGATAACGAATTACTACGGCGGAACCATCGTCGAATACGCTCACGGCGGAAAAGTGCCGATTTCGACTCTCACGACGCCGGGGATATCCCCGCAGGGATGTTCCATCGACCCAACCTCCGGGAACCTCGCCGTAGTCGGCTACGGGCCGGAGAACCCAAACGTGCGCGGCCGAATCTTTGTTTACACCGGCGCCGCCGGCAAGCCAAAAATATTTAGGACGGGGTTTCTCGTAACCTCGTTCTGCGGTTACGACAACGAGGGGAACCTTTTCATTGACGGATTCGGCTGGGGCGAGCAGCCGCCATTTGCGTTTGGCGAAATTCGAAAAGGCGGAAAAAGATTCAAGCGGATTTCACTACGCGGCCTCTCGTATCCCGGTCCAGTTCAATGGGACGGTAAATATCTTGCGGTGGCGTCTGACGACTCTGACATCATGAACCGCTACGACATACGAGGCAACAAAGCAGTACAGGTTGGTGGCAGCATCGTACTGGGAGGCGGCGACTACGTCAACGCTGCTTGGATTCAGGGCTCGACGATCATAGAAACCGGCAGAGGTGACGCTACTTCGCAAGTCTTTTTTTACGATTATCCCGCTGGGGGCCAACCCAGCAGCACCATCGGGGGTCTCAGCGAGCAATCCGGCGTCAGCGTCAGCCTCGCGCCGAAGTAGTTGTGCCCGTGCCTGAGTATTTAGTGACTGACGACTTCGGAGAGCCGGCTAGTGTCGAAGACGGTGATCCTATTCGAGCGATTGTTCGAGAGAAAGAGTATCGATCCGATTCCTGGTGAGAGTTGCCGTGGAAAGATTCCCACCGGAATCGTTCCGGACACTCGCATTGAGGTCGTGTCGATCACGGAGATCGTGCCCTGCGACGGCCCTGATGGACCGAACCGATTTGTATTGCCGGCCAAAACGTAGCGTCCGTCACCGGTAACCGCGAGCGCAACTGGCCCTGCGCCGACGGGAATCGTCGCCGTCAGCGCATCGGGTCCACCTGCGATCAATCTCGCTGTCGAATACGCGGTCACGGAATTCGAATTGCGATTCGTAACGAAGACGGTCTTTCCGTCTGGAGCGATCGCCATGCGCACCGGGCTGCACGCGCCGGCGAATCGCCCAATTAGCGCGTGGACTGGATCGGTTTCTGCAACATGCACGTCGATCGTCTGGATCACCCCGGGGGCGACGGTAAGCGCGGCTTTCGGTCCCGCTCCTTCGGGGCGGCACTTCGGAGCATACTTATAGGACTCCAACGCGACCTCGCTCGTTGTGAACAGATACTTTCCGTCCGCGGAAAACACCAGCGCAATTGGCGCGTCGGCAACTGGGATCCGCCCCACGATAGCGGCGCGTGTGAACCCGCCGGCGCGCGCCCTTGCCAAGTCGATCACGGTGATTGCCCGATTGTCTTCGTCGGCAACGAATGCGTAGCGATCGTCGGGCGTAACGTTGACGTCCACCGACCCTGCATCGTTGTCTTCGGGATCTCCCTCGGCATCTTGGAAGTACCCGAGCAAAGCCGGACGACCGAGCAGGGCGCGCCGCACGTCCACGAACGCAACAAACCCGTCGTCGGCAACGATAAGCAACTTTCCATCGTGCGTTCCAACCATGCCGAGCGGGCTCGATTCGAGCGGCGAGAGATGCGAATAACGAAAGCGCCCATCGCGGCACCGCAGAACGGCGATGCCGTTTCCTCGCGCAGGGCTGTTTCCGATTACGCTCACGAAGAGCGCGGAGCCATCTCGCGACTGGACCGCCGAAAATGGGTGTCCCGGAACTGCCACGTCGTAGCGGGCTGCCCCCGAAACGCAACCCGCGCTCGCGCTGGGCGCGTGCAGGGTGTCGGCGGCGGGCGCGGTTGCGCCTCCCCCAATCCCGGCGATCAGCAGGGCAGCAATCGTTGGAAGAGCTTGTCTCACCGCAGCGCGTTATCGCATCGAACGGCGGACGCGGGAAAGAATCGTTGTCGCTAAAGGCCACACGATGCGACGGCGGCTCATATCACTGCCGCTACACGAATTGACGCTCGGATTGTTGGCTATCTCGATGCTCGTAATCTGTGCCGCTGGGTCCGGCGGCATGTAGGGACCGGGGAAGTAGGTGTTATCGAAGCAGGTCGACATGTCGAGCCGTGGCGAGACGAACTGCGGGTCGATCGGGCCACCCGCACCCATTGACTCCACGAAAATCCACTGCCCTGAAGAACTGGACTGGGCAACGAAAGCGTTAAACGTGTATATGTGAGGGGGACTCGACGTCGGCGACGGTGTGGGCGAAGGATTGTACTCAAAAACCGACTTTGCGGAGCGAATCGAAAACTGGGTGCCGGTGCCATTCGAGTCGAGATTATAGAAGAAAACCTGCGGCGGCGTTATGATGGGGAACCAAATTGGCGGCTGATGGGGGTTTTTTGGATTATGGTAGAGCGCTACGGCCTGCGCGTTAGATGCGCCGGCGCTTCCACGGGCGACGAAAGTGTATGAGTATCCGTCCCAGTTTGTCTGGAACGTGTCGGTCGAGGGCGTGCGCCCGTCTCCGGTCGTGTTCCAGACAACGTGATACTGGTAGTTGCTAAAATTAAATGGCGACTGCACATTAAAAAACACCGTTACGAAGCCCGCCGGCGTACCGCCCGGTCCCAGAGTGGCCGGATTAGGAGTGACCTGGCGACCGCACGCCACGCCTACCACGGCCGCGACAACAGCGAAGGCGAAGCCGACGCGATGTACCATCTCGACTCTTTCTTCATAGTTCGGAGGTTGCCTATGCGGTACCAGTCCGCAGACCAGGTCCAGCAGGTGAAGTTTGCCGAGTTCAGGGGCTTCTCAGGAAGCGACCTTTTCGGAATGCAATAGCATTTCTGGTTCTTCTGAACAGACATCGAGCAGCACACGAACGTCGTAGGTGAATTGCAGGCATTGGCCACCGCAGCGCTTATCAGAACTCGTCGCATCGTGCAGCGCGCCGCCGTCGCGGATGCAGCGCGTTGCGCAATGCGCTCGCGACCGCAGCAAATTGAATTCCTCTCGTAACGCGCAGTATGCAACAACGCAACTCGATTGATTGAACTTACGCAGGAAATGCACATGGCACGGTAAAGGCGTTGCATTGTTTGCAGCTTTTGCACGTTGCGAAAAGGACGTAAATATTTGTTGACGCGTTGGCATATTTGGAGCTTCGCGGTCATTCTTGTCGCCGCCGGCTGTGGCGAGCCGGCCGGTTCGACATCGCCTCGCGTCGTGTCGGAAGAACGATCGGTAAAGCCCTCGCAAAACCAGGGGAGTAGCGGGTCGGTGTTCGTCCATCCGTCAATCGTGCTCGCGAAAGTCTCGCCGCTGATCTTGGGATCCGGAATGACCGTCACGTACAATATCACGCTGCCCGGCATTGCGAGCGCGCTGGTCGCCGCCGGCTCCGAGGCGACTCGCTGGCCGGGCGGCAAAGTCGCCAACTGGTATCACTGGAAGACGAATAGCAGCGGGCCGGGTATTTGCAGCGGGCATGCCAATCCGAACTCGACCTTCGATAACTTCATGCGAGATGTCGCGACCCCGGCGCATCTCGACGTCGCCGTCACCGTAAACTACGGCTCGAACGCTGCGTGTACCGGCGGCGGCGACCCCTCCGAAGCGGCGGCCTGGGTCGCCTACGCCAACGCGACGCAGAACTACGGCGTCCAGTGGTGGACGGTCGGCAACGAGCAGTGGGCGGCGGGCGCGCTTGACCTGCATTCGCATCCGCATTCGCCGGTACAATATGCGCGCATCGAGGCATCGCGCTTCTATCCGGCGATGAAAGCCGCTTCCGCGACGCCGATCAATGTCTGCGTGGGCGTCCAACCAAAGAATCGCTACTGGGATCCCATCGTCCTGGCGAAGGCGCGCTACGACTGCGTCGAGATGCATTACTATGCGCAGAGTTCGGAGGACATCAGCGACACATTCCTGCTCCAGCAGGCTATACCGGTTTTGCACGGTTATCTGTTGAAGCTCAAGGGCGAGCTCGCCGCGGCCGGCCACGCCGCGGCGCCGATCTATCTCGGAGAGATCGGGTCCAGCACGTCACCGCCCGGCAAGCAAAGCCAGTCCATCGTTCAAGCGCTCTTTGCGGGCCAGGTAATCGGCGAGCTCGTCAACAGCGGCGTCGCGCGCGCGACATGGCACTTGGGAAACGGCGACTGCAGCATGCCGTCTGACGGCGGCGAATTCGCGAAGTCGATTTATGGCTGGCAAAAATGGGGTGGCGCGATGATTTTTGCCGACCGGCAGCAAAACGGCTGCCCGCCGCGGTCGATCCCGCCGGAGACGCTGCTTGCGACCGCGCGTGCGTACCAAGTGCTGACGCACTTCGCCCATCCCGGCGAGGCAGCCCTCGGAACGAGCGTGAGTTCGTTACCCGGCATTTGCGCCTACGCAACGACCGACGCCGGCGGCTTCGCCGTGATGCTTTTCAATTTGAACGAAACGAAAAGCGAGAACGTCCCGGTCTCGATCGACGGCCACGGCAGCGGCGCCGGCGGCACGATCACGACCTACGATAAGGCAACGTATAATCGCACGAAGAACAACGTTTGGGCCGGCGTAAAAACAGCGAAGCTGCGCGCCTGGAGCGGCAGCTTCACGATCCCGATGTCGCCTTGGAGCATGGCGGTAGTCGAAACGCAATAAGCCGTTCTGCTGCGACCCCTGGAAAAGGCTCCTTTATGACTTCGTGCAGGTGGTCTTCGCCACTACCTTCCAGGCACCGCTTACTTTCGCTTCGCTCATATCGTACTGCTTGCCCGTGCTGAGCATCGTGTAGGTATCGCGAATCGGCGTTATCGAGCCGTTCGTCAGATAGAACGTTCCGGTCCACCGGATCGTCTTTCCGGACTGTTGCGTCGATTCGGATCCGTAGTTTCCGGTGGAGTCCACAAACGGGCTGTACCAGGATTTCGTGTTCGAAATATACGCGTAGTAGACCGTTACGTCGCCATTGGGGCTGGTCGTATGCAGCGCGATGCTGCCGTCTTTCAACTTCGTCGCCGTAAGGGTCGTCTGGGACAACGCGCCAAGCTTCGAAGGTTCCATCGTGTTCGTGCACGACCACGTGCCGACGAGCCAATCATAACCGTTCGCCCCGGCTCCAACGTTGGAAGGGGACATTGGCCCTGATGCCGCGCGTGCCAGCACAGGAGATAGCAATGCTGAAATGGCTGCAAAAGCGATGAGATAACGCTGCATGAAGATTCCTTTCGTTCTGCACTACTTTTTAGGCAGGTCGACCAAGGGTTAGCCGACCGCCAGGCAGCTCCTGGGTTGGGCTTCCGACGCCGGCCGCTTTTCGCCGCGATACGCGTGGCGGCTGGGTTCGACGTGACGGCGGCCTCGCCGGCCTTCTATTCGTGGAGAGCAGCCAAGCACCGTGAACCGTTTCCTTGAATGCATTGCTGGGATGACGGCGCCGGCTCGTATCAAGCCGCCGGCGGCGGTCCGTCGTTACGCCTAGGCGGAAGCCACGCACGTTTTGGAAAAGCGCGGCGGCGCGGCGCCTGGAGACGGCCAAGTCATCATTACTTGGCATTAGTCGGCAAGCTCATACGATCGGATTGTGCCAACTCGACGCGCGCTACGCCGTCATGCGACGGGGCAATCATTAACGCACAATCGTGCGAATGAGGCCAGCCAAGCGAAAATTGAGGAAACGCACCGGCAGTGCAAGCCGTTAAGCCGCAATCCCGCCCGCTGCGGCGCCTTCCTATTTCGCCCCGCGTTACCTCGGCCCGGTCGCCGTCCTCGCGTTTGCCGTCGCCGTCGCCGGCTTTTTGCGCAGCGATGCTTCAAACAAATGCGCAGCTCCTGCGGACAAACCGTCAACTCAAGAGCACGAACCGTCAGCTGGCCGGTATGACTTCATTGCTCCGCAGCACGAATCGATCGTTGATCGTCATGCAAGGTCAGTTGGAAGGTACGAACACAAGCCTGGGCCGCACGAACGCACAGCTGCGAAAGATGGGGGCGGACGTCGCGCCGATGCGAAACGGCGATCGGTACGCACCGACATCGCGACAGCTTTCGCGGCTTCACGCTTTCTTAATAGATCCGCGCTAGATTTCCGTCAGATCGCAAGATAATCGGAGCTCGACTCGGCGCGCGAACGCCGGCGATGCCGAGCGACGCCTCAGTTAACAGCGCAATTAATTTAGCATTATCAAGGAGTAACATGAACCCTACCAAGTCAGCACTTCAAGCCCTCGCTATCCTCGCCGCGGCGGGAACCCTGGCGGCCTGCGCCTCGGCGCCTCAGCCCTCATCCGGCGCTCTGCCCGCAACGATGCAGCCTGCAGTGCTGCCCATGGTTTGCAAGTCGGATCACGGCGTATCCGTGAGGCCATGCGCCATCAGCCTGTCACCCTCCAATCCTCAAGAGTCGGTAACGACAAAAGCCCCGACGGGCGACGTATTCAGCTTCAACGACGCGACATGCAAGAAGAGGCACATTGCAACGATTGCCGGCTCCGGTCGCAGCTTTCGGGCGACATGGGGAACGTCGTCGGGATCTTGCACTGCGGTCTTCACCGCGAAAACAAAAGGCGGTAAGACCATCGGAACGGCAGCTCTTCATATCAGCAACCGGGCTTAACTCCGTCCTGGGCGGGCGCCACAGCTCAACGGACGAGGCTAAGGCGACCCGCCCACGAGATGCTGCGCGGTAAAGACGATCGCTAACAACACGAGCACAACCCCCGCCACTCGCTGAGCGTCCCTTCGGTACCTTCGCCCAAGCCTCTCACCGAACATCAGCCCGATCGCGGTAAAGGATAACCGTACTCACGGCAACGGTTGCAAGAAGCGGTGGAAGCGGCAGCGGGACGCCCGGCAACGAGACGCCGATCCCGAAAGAGTCGAGGCTGATCGAGGCCGACGCGATAATGAGGCCCCAACCTGAGGTGACCTTAAACGTCGGTGGAGCTTTTTCGAAACTCCCGCGAAAGATCAGGCCGCCGACGCACGCGAGAACGGCGAAGCCGACGTAAGGCGCAATGGATCCCGCGACGCGCCCGGCACCGGTGCCGATACCGTAGCCGATGAGCTGCATCAGTACTTCGGCGGCGGAGAAAGCGGCGCCGAGCCGGATGCGCGCGGGCCAGTCGATCCCCATGACGCCGACGGCGATCGAGAGTGCGAGTACGTCCAGACCGACCGCGAATGCGATGCCCAGGATCTTCGCGGCAGCCGTCAGGGTCAACGCGTCGGTTCCGTACACTCTAAAGCCGCCGAAGACTGGCTACCGGCGCGCCGAATCGATTCTCGACTCGACCTATTGTGAAAACGGTACGTTATTTGGCGTTATGATCGAGGCGATGTCGCGAACGATCGCTACCGCTACGCCCGGCACTGGTTTCTCTCGCTGGCTGTTGACGAAAGCGATGATTGTCGATCCCGTAGCCGGCATATAATAGGCGCTGGTGTTGTAGCCCGTTATCCCGCCCGTATAGCCATACCAACCCGCGGAACAGCCGACTCCCAAGCCGAAACCGCGGTTCCCTTCGCCGGTCGGCAAACACGTAAGGCGCTCCTTCTGCGTCGCCGCGCTGTTCGTCGTTCCGGTCACGTAGGCTCTCACCCACCGCTTCATATCCGCCATGTTTGAAATCATGGCACCGGCCGCCCACGAAATCGAAGGCGGCAAGGCGGCGGACTCGTCGACCCAGTGGTCGTTATCCAAAGAATAGCCGTGCGCGTAGGGCGCCGGCATGTTCCAGTTCGTCGTCGGAAACGACGTGTGGCTCAGGCTCATCGGCGTGAGAATACGGTCGCGGATCTCAGCCTCGATGCTGCGATGCGTCACCTTCTCGATGATCAGCCCGAGCAAAAACCAGTTCGTATTGCTGTAGTTGTACTTCGTCCCCGGGGCGAATAAGGGCGGCTGCTTTGCGGCCAGCGCGACCCATTGTCGCGGCGTCCGTCGCGCCCATTCGGCCATCCCTTCCCTTTGGACTCCCGGAACCGAGTAGATGTTGATGATGCCGCTTCGCATTTCCGCCAACTCGCGCAGCGTGATGATTTTTTGGTTCGGAACGGCTAGCCCGAGATCGAACTTGCCGATCGTATCGTCGAGCCGCAGCTTCTTCTCGTCAACCAGCTGCAGCAGGACCGTTGCCACGAACGTCTTTGTGTTGCTGCCGATGCGAAAAAAGTCGTCGTGCCACATGCCTTCGGGCGGCGAAAGCCGAGCCCAACCGATCCCCCGCACGAACTCGCCCTTCCCGGGCACCCACACTCCGATGGCCGCACCGGGCACAGGTTGCGTGCCGCCGTATTTCGTCAGCTCCTTTGCGACGGCCGCGGCGATTGCTTTTTGAACGTCGGGACTCAGTTGGGGGCTCACGGCGGCACCGGCGGCGCCGGCGTTCGGCAATGAAAGCATCAGCCCAAGGAGTACGAGTATTAGCGGCTTCATGGCGCTCGATTTCTTTGGTGCGCGGATACAGTCCGCTTCTGGCCTAGAATGTTTGACCCTGAAGCGCGATTGAGAGACGGCCGCCTGCCGAACCGTATGCAAGATCGAGGCGGACGTAATTGCGGAAGATAAGACCGACTCCGGAGTCGGCGTGCCATTGGAACGTCGGCGGCGCAAACGCTTGCGTTCCACCACGCACCCGGCTCGACGCCGTCTCGGTAAAAAACGCGAACTTGAACACCTGCGGCAGCGCATCGTTGAGCCGGAACTCAGCCGTCGCCTCTTGTGCGTCCGTGCCGCAGAACGCCTTCGGATAGGCGCGCACGTAGCCACACACCAAGAAGCTGTCCGGTACGACGCCGCCCGTGCGCGACTCCGCGCCGTGCAGAACGAGCGTCGACTTGCCGACCCCAATGTACTGCGCGGCATCTGCCAGGTAGGATTGATACTCGCTGGTCGAGCCCAGCCACCCGAGGGAGTCGAACGCCTCCAGCCGGTACTGCGTATGGCAATACGGCGGGTACCACTGCGACGATGGAACCGGACACGCGTGCGAGTATCCCGCCTCGATGACCGTGTTATGCGCCGGCGACTTGCTGGTTTGATAGACGTACGGAGAAATGATGCCGCTTGACTCGGCGGTGGTCGACCGAGTCTCGCGAATACCGACTTCGAACTGATTGCCGTTGGTGGCGCTGTGGAGAAGCGCGGCCTCGGCTCCGGTGTTCCAGCTGTAGACGTTAATGGCAAGCGGTTGACTCGCGCGGAACACGCCCCGCCCGCCAAACGCGTTGACGATGGCGTCCGTCTCCGTGCCCTTCGCCGGATTGATCGCGATCGGGGAGGTGTACAGGATTCGCACGAGGTTCGCCCGCCGGCTGAGTTGGCTGTAGGTTGAGAAGGTCGAACCGCCGCGGTCGACCGGTGGCGACGTGATGATGTAACCGATGCCTTGAATTGGAGCCGTCAAGGGTTGGTCGGCGTAGAACGGATGGTCCGTGGGTTTCAGCCATTTGGCCATGACGATCCAGTGAAGGGTGACGCTCTTGGCGCTGCTCCCTTGTCCGATCACAAGCCTCGGGACGAATCCAGCGAGCCGACGCAGGTTTGCGAAATCGCGATTGACGCCCGATTGATCGAGCCGTGAGCCTTTGTGCAGCGAAAGGTAACGCCGGATCACGCTGGGGGCCGTCTCACCGTAGGTCTCGATCGTCACCGCTTCGATCTCCGCGCCGGCCGCCGCCGCGGAGACCGTTGGTGGCCCCACGGGGACCTTCGCCAGAGCGGCAGACGGCAGAAGCAGGCATCCGGCCAACAGGATCAGCAGGGCGGTGCTCGGCACGGCCGCGCGACGAAGCTTCAGCTTCATTGAGAAAACGGGCATTTCAAAGTCCGAGAACCCAATCCGGCACTGGCCAGTTTCCGTCTGGCCCAACGACTGCATCGGTCTCATCCTTGGGCCCTCTCGCCAATCCTCGCTGGCGGAATCTCATCGACTCTTAGTCGCTTTACCATGGATTACGCTGGGCAGCGTAGGTGGAATCGTGGAAAGATTGACGCCTATGCCGATCTTTCTGCGGGCGCTCGCGGTCTTTTCCGTAGTCTTCTGCCTCTCGCCGGTCGCCGCGTGGCCGGATACGTCCTCGCGGGAGGAGAGCTGGGAAACCCAGGTCGGCCGGCAGCGCTTCCTGGACTACCAGGAACGAGGCGAGATTGTCCCGCCGCAGTCGCCGCTCTATCGGACGCTCGACCCGATCGGGAATGCTGTCGCCGCGGTCGCCGATCGGCAGTACTTTGCGCCGTTCCATTTTGTATTGCTCAACGAACAGACTCCTAATGCATTTTCTATGCCCGGCGGCAACATCTACGTCACGACCGCGCTGCTGTCGTTTCTCAAAAATAAAGACGAGCTCGCGGGTGTGATCTGCCACGAAGTCAATCACGACATCCATCACGACATGTATGAGGTCTTCCAAGCGACGCAGGGCGGGCGATCGCCGCAAGATTCCAGCGTGATCGCTTACGAGCGCGCCGCCGAGAGAAACGCGGACCGCGCCGGCGCTTATACGTGCGCGAGGGCGGGATTTAATCCGTGGGGGATGGTGTGGAACTTCAGACAGTACCGTCAGGCGATGGGCTCTGGCAACAACGGCGGCGTCGATCACCCCAGCGACGAGCAGCGCGAAGCCGATCTCATTGCGCTATTTCGCAGCCATAAAGCGACGTTTGGAAAATTCAGCGATGATATTGCAAGCGCGGCCCCGCTTGCGCGGACGATGCAGGTCGCACAGCGTCAATATTCGCCGTACTCCCGGTACCCCTCGGGTTCGCAATACTACCAGCAGTACCGGCAGCAGCAGTATCAGCAGTACCCGCAGCAGCAGTATCAGCAATACCCGCAGCAGCAGTATCAGCGGTACCCGCAGCAGCAGTACCAGCAATGCCCGCAGCAGCAGTACCAGCAATACCCG
>DASXDV010000098.1:0-22322 GCA_036490465.1 Candidatus Tumulicola sp.
CCTTGGGCAAAATCATGGGCGGCGGCGTTCCGATCGCCGCGTTCGGCGGACGCGAGGACGTCATGGCCGTGCTCGCGCCGAGCGGCGCGGCGTTCACCGGCGGGACTCACGGCGGGAATCCGTTCTGCGTCGCGATGGCCCATCGCGTGCTCGACTTGCTCGAAACCCGGCCCGACTACTATGGGCGGATGGACGCACTGGCAAAACGGCTGGCGGAGGGAATTCGGCGCGCGCTCGAGCGCCACGGTTTACCGTATGCGGTCGTTCAGCAAGAATCGATCGTGGACTTCAAGTTCCGGGCCGGAACCCCGAACCGCAACTACGACGACGCCCGAGCGGCCGACGGCCGCGCTTACGGCGCTTACTACCGGGCGATGCTCGATCGCGGAATACTGCTTCCGCCTTCGCAAAACGAGGTGATGTTCGTGTCGACTGCGCACCGCGCGGCCGACGTCGACGAAACGGTCGCGGCCGTCGACGCGAGCCTCGGGCAGCTCGCTAGCGAAACTTCGGAGGAGTAGCCGGAGCTACGACCCAATCGCGCTGTACGCGATGCAGTAGCCGGTCGGTGCGATCGAACCTTCGACGATCTTGCACGTCCCGTTGGCGGTGGCGCTGTCGCCCGGGATAAAGAAGTTGCAGCCGGAGCAGTGCTTGCCGTCCTTTGGAGTCGGCTGATACTGCATCGACGCCTGCGAGCTTTTCGAGGCGTCGGCCGCGGCCGGTGCGGCGAGCAGGCCGGCCAGCGCCGGCAGCGCGATGGCGGCCTCGAGAAACGCCTTGCGGGATTGGTGGCTCGTGGACTCGCTCATATGCCTAACACTCCGTCCCAAAACGTAGTTCTCAAACACTACGCCGCCGGGGTGAAGAATACCTGAATTGGTGCGGCGTGGGCCCGGGCTAGGAGCGTACGCCGTCGAGCGGCCAGAACCCATAAATGGCCCGGCCGGGCTCCAGGTCCCAGAAGCGAGTGGCGTTGTCGCCGACGCCGTAAACGACCGCAAACGGGACGTCCCGGACGAGAATGCAGCGCACCAAGCGGGCAAAGTCGCGCTGCGACATCCACGTTGCCGCGTAGCGTGCGAACTTTTGTTCGTCGGTCAGCCCGAGCCATCCCGAGGATTGCCGCACGCTGTCGTCCCGCGGATCGTCCGCGGCGGTGATCGATCCGATGCGAACGCACGCGACCTGGAGTGCGAAGGCGTCGCTATAGTAGCGTCCGAGCACCTCGCCGAAGGCTTTCCAAACGCCGTAGAGCCCGTCGGGCCGGTAGGGATCTTGCGTTCTGATCACCCGGCCGAATCCAGGAGCGTAGATTTGGGGCGCGTTTTCGACCTCGTTCATGCCGACGGCATGGTTGGAACTCGCAAAGACGATTCGCGTCAAGCCGTTGACGCGGGCCGCTTCGTAGACGTTGTACGTTCCGGCGATGTTCGTGTCGCGAACGTGCTCCCAGCACGCGTCCACCGCGACCACTCCGGCGAGATGAATGACCGTCGAGCAGCCGGCTAGGGCCAGCGCAACGGCGTTCGGGTCGCACACGTCGGCGACGACGTCGGCGTCGTGCAGGTCGATTCGCACCACGTCGTGGTCGGCCGCGAGATCCGCGCATAGCCGGCGCCCGATCGTTCCGGCGGCGCCGGTCACCGCGATCCGCTCTGCCTTCACGACGTGGTTCCCGCTGCCGAAACCGGCGCTACTTGCTGACGGCCGTGGGATACACGGCCGGGCTGCGCAGTCCGTTGCGTCCGACGCTGCGGACGCCCAGGATGTCGTCGTCTTTGCTCACCGCGACGGTCGCTTCGGTGACGTTCCCCGCGTCGCGAACGAATTGCCATTGGGATGCGTCGGTCGCGCGCCACACGATCTCGTAGGAAACCGCGTTCGCGCCGGGTTTCCAGCGCAGCGTGGAGTCGTAGCCGAGACGGCTGGCGACGAGTTGGACCGAAGCGGGGGACGCCGGTCCGAGCGCTAAGGTCGCGAGTGCGGCGACGTTGGCCGCGGTCGCGCGCTGCAGGTAAGCGGGGTCGATATATTGAGGCAGGTCCCCGTACTGCACGCCGTTATCGACGCGCACGTCCTGGTGCTGGTGAACGAAATTTTCGTGGGCTTCGACGAAGCGAATCGCCGATGCATAACCGGCATCCTGAAACGACTCCTGATCGCCGCCGCGCAAAAAACGGTCGTCCCGAAAGATTTGGCGGACGGAGAAGTTGGGGACGTAGGCCGGGACGATTTCGGCCACGAAACGCGACAACTCGCGCGAAGGCGAGTCGTTCTCGGACCCGACCAGGTTGATCCGATCGAGCGACGCACCCGCCGGCAGGGCTTGACTGAAAACGCGAATCACGTCTGGTTCGACGACCCCGTCGCCGCCGTGCGAACTACCCACGATGTCGTTGTTGAGCACCGCGAGAACGGGAGCGTGACCCGCCGCCAGTTCGCGCGCGTAATGATTCGATCCCCACAAGCCGAGTTCTTCACCGTCGAAACACGCGAAGACGATCGTCCCGCGGAAATGGGTCGTCGCCATCACGCGGGCTGCCTCGAGTACGGCCGATACGCCCGAACCGTTGTCGTCGGCGCCCGGCGCTACCCCGCTCCCGTCGGTGCACCGTCCGTCGCAGTCGTCGAAATGACTCGACATCACGTACATGCGGTCGGGCTCGTCTCCTCGTAGCGTCGCGATGACGCTCGACTCGGTCACCGACCGCGGCGTCCGTGCGGTTTTGGGTTGCACGTAGGTATCGAGCGCGACGCTCATCCGGCCGCCGGACGTGGCGGCGATGCCGGCAAATTGCGCGGCAATCCAGTCGCGGGCGGCGAACACCCCTCGGGCGGCGGTCGAAGTAGTCTCCGAAAAGTCGTTGCGCGTTCCAAACGCGACCAGGGTGTCGTCGGTCCGTTTCAAACGCGCGGCGCTGACGTTGGCGACCATTGCGGCAATCGTCGGATCCGGCGAGATTGCCGGGATCGCGTCGGGGATGGTTGCGCCCGCAATCGGAACGGCGCCCGTTGCGACGGCGATGGCGCACGCCGTCAAGGCCAGTCGAGCAAGCTTCATCCCGCGACCTTTTACGGCGGTCGGCCAGCTCCTACGAAGCGATCCGCGCGTCGCGCCGCTTGCACCCGAGAATGACCACCGTGCCGACTCCCGGACGGCTGGTGATGTCGAAGAAGTCCGTGCATCGCTGCATGATTGGAAATCCGCGGCCGCCTTCGGCGTCGAGCTCCGGAAACGGAAGCATCCCGCCGGGTTCGTCGCGCAAACCCCGTCCGCGGTCGCGCACCGTCGCCACGATCGTCCGCGAGTCGATCGTAACCGAAACCTCGATCTCGGCGTCGCTGTGCGCGTGCTCGATCGCGTTTGCAAGCGCCTCACCCAGTGCGAACGTCAGACCTTCGAGATCGGCCGATGCGACGTCGTGCAGCGACGCCAGTGCCGCGAGGGCGTCGCGGCCCGCTCGTGCCGAGCGCGGCAGGGGTGGGAGGCGAAGCCGTAAATTGGAGGGGCACGGGTCGGCGCGGTGCGGGTCTGGCGAGGAGGTCGTTTTCATGGGAATCGGTTGAGATTCTACCGCAAGTGACGCCGCCTAAACCGCTTCCACTACCGGCCGTGTACGTTCTGGCTTGCGCCGACGACACGTTATACGCGGGTGCGACCACGAATTTGGCCCGCCGAATGGCGTTCCACCGTCGCGGCGTGGCCGCAAAGTACACCCGCAGCCGGATGCCCGTGCAACTAATCGCATGGTGGCATCCGGGCAGCTTCACTGCCGCTCGCTCGCAAGAAGCCCGATTCAAGCGCTTGACCCGTCGGGTCAAGCTAGAGTTGCTTGCCGGAGACGAGGCTTTCGGCTGCGCGGTGCGCAAGCCACCCAGCATCCAATCCTCGAACGCCGATCGGGAGCCTTCATTCATGCAGCACAGTCCGCCGCGCGCCGAAGAACTCGACGCGTACGCGCAGGAAGCCCGCCGGTCTCAGGTCCGAATCGCGACCGCGAAGGGCGACATCGTCGTGACGCTCTTTCCCGACGACGCGCCGATGCACGCGGCCGCATTTCTCAAGCTCGTCAAGGCTGGGTTTTACGACGGATTAGCCTTTCATCGCGTCGAGCCCGGCTTCGTCGTGCAAGGCGGCGACCCGGACGGCGACGGCACCGGCGGCCCGGGGTATCGCCTGCCGGCGGAGTTCAACACTCGGCCGCACGTGCGTGGGACGCTGGCAATGGCGCGGTCGTCCGATCCGGATAGCGCCGGTTCTCAGTTCTACCTCTGTCTCGCCGACGCGCGCTTCCTCGACGGACAATACACCGTTTTCGGAACGATGACCGACGGGTTCGACGCGCTCGACGCCATCGCGCGGGGCGATCGGATGCAAAACCTCACGGTCGAGCCAATCGCCTCCGCCTAACGGGCGTGGTTGTAGACGGCGCGGGCGATCGCGTGCGTCGCCGAGTTCGCGGCCGCATAGTCCGTCAAATCCTTGGTCATGATCGTGAGGATCAACGGCGAGTCGCCGAACGGATCGACGATCGCGACGTCGTTGCGCGTGCCCGTAATTTCCCCCGTTTTGTTCGCAATCCGGGTCCCCGGGGGCAGACCCTTAGGGATCTTCTCGCGGTCCGTCTGACCGAGCATGATCGTCACCATTTCGCGGCATCGTTCCGGAGATACGATCGTCGGGATGGCCTCGTGAGCGCCCCGCTCGATGACGTAGAGCAATCGCCCCATGTCCGCCGGCGTCGACACGTTGTCGTGATGGTGCAGGATCGCCGACGTGTCGAGGAACGTCCGAGCGAGCCGCGTGGACTTCATGCCGACGCGCGCGCCCACGGCGTTGATCGCTTTCACGCCGAAATGTTCGATCAGCATGTTCGCTGCAGTATTGTCGCTGACTTGGATCATCGGTACGATTAGCTGCGCGACCGTGAACCGCTCGCCGTTTCGGCGACCGCTCATGAAATCGGATACGCCGATCAAGTCGCTCCGCTCGAAGACGATCGTTTCGCGCAACGCTCCGGGCTTCGCCTGTGCGACGACGTAAGCCGTCGTCATCACGAGCACTTTGATCACCGATGCCGTCGGAAAAATTTCGCGCGCGTTATAGGCGATTAGCGGGCCGCCGGGCGCGAGCGTGCGCGCGTAAACGCCCATCGTTCCCGGGACCCCAGCGGCGGCGGCGGCTACTCGAGCGTGCAGCGTGGCCGCGGCCGCAACGTCGGGCCCGACCGCCGCGGCCGCGGCCGCCGTGGCCAGGAATGTCCGCCTCTTCAGGATCCGGTCCCCTGGTAGTGCCGCAAGCCGACGCGCCAAAACGCGTAAGCGGCGCAGGCCCAAGCCGCCCCGATTGCCGGCGTCAGCAAACCGACCGCGGGGTTGAGATGCAGCCCGACGTCGGTTTTCTGGAGAAAGTACGTCGCCGGGAAGTAGTTCATGAAGGCGAACGGCAAGACGAACGATAGGACGATTCGCACGCCGCGGCCGTAAATGCTGATGGGATATCGCGTAAAATCTTGTTCCAGCGACATGACGACCCACCGAAGGGTGTCGACTCGAATGAACCAGAAGGCGACGGTCGCAACCGCGAGCGATATTCCCAGATCGATGAGCGCCCCACCGAGTACGATCGCCGGAACGAAGACGACGAAAATCCAATCCACCTTGACGCCGGCGGCCACGGTCGCCACGCCCAGCGTCGCGATTGCCAACACGAGTCCGTCGGGAACGATTTGCTGGGGGACGGTCAGCACTTGGAAGAGCGCGTCCAGCGGACGCACCAGAAAGCGATCGAAGCGGCCTTCCCGAATGTACTCGGGGACGCTGACGATCGTAAAGAAGAGGGAGTTGTGCATCTCGTGCCCGGTCATCCACAGCGCGTAGAGGAAGAACATCTCGCGGAAGTTCCAGCCGTTCATCGAGGGGAACTGGCGCATGGTAACGTACAGCGCTCCCAATGCGACGCCGTGGTACATGATGGTAAAGAAGAACCACATGACGAAATTCGCACGATACTCGACCATCGTGAGCAGGTTTATTCGCCAATACTGCAGGTAGGCAGCGAGCATTCGTGAGCCGCTTCGGCGCGCGGATGCCCCTCCCCGTTCGCACCCCGTTCCGTTTCGACTTTACGGTCGCGGCACTCCGCCGGCTCGCCGCCAACGCCGTCGACGTCGTTGACGACGACGGCGCGACGCTATATCGCGCGCTCGAGGACGAGTCCGGGACCGCGGTACTGGCGATTCGGCAAACCGGCGCCGATTCGATCGAAGTGCGAGCGACCGGCCGCGGCGCGCGACGGCGGCTGCCGGTCGCCGCTGCGATGCTTGGCACCGACGTCGACTTGCACGAATGGTACGCGCGCAGCGCCACGATCGAGTGGCTGCGCCCGCTTGCCGTCCGGCTGCGCGGCCTCAAGCCGCCGCGCTACCCTTCCCTTTGGGAAGCCGGCGCGCACGCAATCGTCTTCGCGCAGATCTCGATCCTCGCGGCCGCCGCAATTATGCGACGGCTCGTCGAACTGCTGGCCGATCCGGTAAGTGCGGGCGGCCGGATCGTATACCCATTCCCCGGACCGCAGCGTTGGCTGGCCGCCGACGAGAGCGCCCTGCGCGGGGCCGGCCTCTCGCACAATAAGGTCGCCCACATACGCTCGGCGGCGACGGCGTTCGCAGATGGGACCTTGCGGGAGAGCGCGTTGGAGTCCTTATCGACGCCGGTCGCGGCCGAAGCCCTCCAAAGCGTCCGCGGAATCGGTCCCTGGAGCGCCGCGGTCATGCTCCTGCGCGGGCTCGGCCGGCTCGACGTTTTTCCACTGCGGGATTCGGGGGTGGCGCGCAGCGTCGCGCTCGTCGCCGGCCGCGGCGTCGACCTCGATGGGGCGCTGACCGCGCTCGGCCCGACTCGCGGGATGCTGTATTTCCACTTGCTTCTGGGCCGGCTGGTCCTTCCGAACGCAACCGGCGCCCGCCCGGCTCGGTCGAAACGGGCATGAATTCAACCCAAACCGCAACGACGCCGTGAACGAATCGAACTGCGAACATATCGCCGCCGCGGGCGATCCGGCGCCCGGCACTCCCGAGGGATGCCGCGAATGCTTGGAAACGGGCAGTCAGTGGGTGCATTTGCGCTTATGCACGACGTGCGGACACGTCGGCTGCTGCGACTCGTCGCCCAATCGGCACGCGAGCAAACACTTTCACGCGACCCATCACCCCGTCATTCGCTCTTTCCAACCCGGCGAGAGTTGGCGGTGGTGCTTCGTCGACGAGGTTTTCGCGCCGTAAACCCGACTCGAGCCATTCGAAAGATTCTGGCGGTCGCCGGCGTCGCGCTGGCGTGCGCCGGGGGCGCGGCGGCCCAAGCGCCGAGCATCGTTTCGGTGCTGTACGCGGGTTCGCTGGTTACGCCGATGGAAGGCCCGATAAAGACGGCGCTCGCCGCCGACGGGGTTTCTTTCCAAGGGCAAGGCGCCGGCAGCCGGATGCTCGCGAACCTGATTGCATCCGGGGCGAAAAATCCCGACGTGTTCGTGAGCGTCGATCGGTCGCTGGTTTCCGGGCTCGGTTCGAAGGTCGCGTCCGCCTGTACGTTCGCGGGCACGAGCCTGGGCGTCGGCTGGTCCGACCACTCCCGCTTTGCGTCGGCGCTGGCGCGGGCCGCGGCCGGCAAGACGCCGTTGCTCGACGTCTTGACGTCGTCCGGTATCGCCATCGGTCGTACGGATCCGCGCCTCGATCCCAAAGGGCAGTACACGGTCGAGGCGATGACCTTACTGGCCGGGACGCAACGCGAACGACAAATTTTGGGGGAGGCGGAGAATCAGGCCCAGACGTTTCCCGAAGAAGACTTGCTGGTGCGGATCGAAACGGGACAGGCCGACGTCGGGTTCTTTTACGAAACCGAAGCGGTTGCGCGCGGTCTGAACTTCATGCCGCTTCCGGGGGCCGCCGCGCTCACCGACAAGATCACGTACACGCTGGCCGTCATAGCGGGCGCCCCGCATCCGCGCGAAGCGGCTGCGTTCAAATCCTTCATCCTCAAGGGCCGGGGGAAAGCGATTCTTCAGAAGGCTGGGTTGCGGTATTTCGACGTGCCGTGCGCTCGGGACGTCGCGACGATTTCGTCGTCGAAGCGTAACGAGGAGGATGCCGTCGCGTCGAGGCGTACGTGACCTCGAGGGGTTCTCGTATTGTGCAGTTGGCTTTTCAAGGCGGGCCGAATCTGCGGCGTCGCAGCGCTGGCTTTATCGGGTTGCAGCGCCGGCGGCGGCTTCGGCGGGAGAACCACCGACGCCGGGCCGTTCTCGGGCGCTGCTTTCCACGCTTCCGCCCAGCCGGCGCGTCGGCAAAAAATTCGACACGTCATCATCATCGTCCAAGAGAATCGCAGCTTCGATAATCTCTTCCAAGGCTTTCCACGGGCCGATGCGCGGCCGTTCGGCTATACGAGTAAGGGCGAAAAGGTAACGCTGCAACCCGTCGGTCTCGCGACCGCGTGGGACGTGGATCACACCTCGACCGCCTACTTCGCCGCTTGCGACGGACGCGGCGCCCCCCTCGGCACGAACTGCAAGATGGACGGGTTCGACAAAGAGAGCGTCGACTGCGGCGGCCGTAGCCAGCCTCCGTGTCCGAACGGACATCCGCAGTACGGGTACGTCCCGCACGCACAGACGAGGCCGTATTTTGCGATGGCGAAGAGCTACGTCTTGGCGGACCGGATGTTCGCGTCCAATTTCGACGGGAGCAGCTTCGTATCGCACCAATATATCATCGCCGGCCAATCCGCGTCGGCGGTGGACTATCCGCGCAACGCGTGGGGCTGCGACGGCGGTCCGAGCGATACGATTTGGACGCTAACGGCCGGCCGTTTCTACGATCGGCAAGTGCCGGTCTGTTTCGACGAACCGACGTTGGGCGACGAACTCGACGCGGCCGGCCTTTCGTGGCGCTACTATACGACCGATCTTGGCGAACGAACCGGCATTTGGAGCGCCTATCAAGCGATTCAGCACGTTCGTTACGGTCGCGATTGGAACGCGGACGTTGCGACTCCTCAGAAGCTTTTCTTCGCTGACGTAAAAAACGGCCGGCTGCCGTCGGTAAGCTGGGTCACTCCGACTGCCGCCGACTCCGACCACGCCGGCTTCGAGTCGGAAGACGGGCCCGACTGGGTCGCATCGCTGGTCAATGCGGTCGGCGAGAGTCCGTATTGGAAGTCGTCCGCCATCTTTGTATTTTGGGACGACTACGGCGGCTGGTACGATCACGTGCCGCCGCCGTTCGAAGACTACGACGGTCTGGGTATCCGGGTTCCGTTGATCGTGATCTCGCCTTACGCAAAAAAAGGTTACGTGTCGCACGTCCAGTTCGAACACGGAAGCATCCTCAAATTCGTCGAGAACGTTTTCGGACTCCCGAGGCTGGCGGCCAGCGACAAGCGCGCCAACGCGCCGAGCGACTGTTTCGACTTCTTTCAAACCCCGCGCCAGTTTTCGGCAATCCCTTCGTTCTTGAAGCAATCGGACTTCGAGAACCAGGCGGTCGACCATCGCGTGCCCGATTCCGATTAACTTCCAGAAAGGAGAGCACCATGAGAAACATCGTCAAAGCGATCGGCGCCGCGGGTATCATCGCGCTCGCCGCGTCGACGCTCTGCGCGTGTGCCGTTCCAAATACTTCTTCCACCGGGGTTCCCGGCATCGCGTCCGCCCCCGAGGGGGCGAGCGTCGACCTTTCCGGGCTTCGTAAGAAGATCAAACACGTCGTCATTATCGTTCAAGAAAATCGTAGTTTCGATAATCTATTTCAGGGCTTTCCGGGCGCCGACACGCAATCGTTCGGCGAGACGAGCGACGGCCAACAGGTAACGCTGCAGCCGGTCGGCCTCGAGACCACCTGGGACATAGACCACAGCCTATCTTCGTACCTGGCCGCCTGCGACGGCACCGGCAGCCTTCCCGGCACCAACTGTAAGATGGACGGATTCAACAAAGAGAGCGTCGGTTGCGGCCGGTACGGTCCGCCGTGTCCCAATGCGCATCCCGAATATAGCTTCGTTCCGCGCTCCGAGTCGAAGCCGTACTTTACGATGGGCAAGCAATACGTCGTCGCCGATCGGATGTTCGCTTCGAATCTCGACGGCAGCAGTTTTATTTCCCATCAGTACATCATTGCCGGGCAGGCCAGCTCGGCGGTGAACTATCCTTACGGCTACTGGGGCTGCGACGGCGGGCCCAGCGATACGGTCAACACGATCACGCCGCAGCGGCAGTACGGACCTCAAATCCAAGCGTGTTTCGACCATACCACGTTGGGCGACGAGCTGGATGCGGCCGGCGTGTCCTGGCACTTCTATACGTCGACCGTCAACGGAGACGGCGGTATTTGGAGCGCCTACCAAGCCATCAGTCACATTCGTTTCGGTCCCGACTGGGGCAGCGACATCATTACGCCGCAGTCGCAGATCCTCCAAGACGCGCAGAACGGGACGTTGCCCGGCGTCAGCTGGGTAACTCCCACCTGCGGCCACTCCGATCACGCCGGATGCGGTTCCAACACGGGACCGGCCTGGGTGACTTCGGTCGTCAACGCTATCGGCCAGAGTCAGTACTGGGATTCGACGGCGATTTTCCTGATGTGGGACGACTACGGCGGCTGGTACGATCACGTGCCGCCTCCGTTCGAAGACTACGACGGTCTGGGCATTCGCGTGCCGCTGGTAATCATCTCGCCCTTTGCCAAGAAGGGCTTCGTCTCGCACGTCCAATACGAACACGGCAGCATCCTAAAGTTCGTCGAGGACGTGTTCGGCTTGCCGCGGATGACGGCCAGCGACACGCGCGCCAACTCTCCGGCGACCGATTGTTTCAAGTTCGGGCGCAAACCGCGCGCCTTTACGCCGATCAAAGCGCCGCTGAAGGCCGACTACTTCTTGCACGAGCCTCCGGACTTGCGTCCCCCCGATACGCAG
The DNA here is from genome assembly GCA_036490465.1 of Candidatus Tumulicola sp. Taxonomy (GTDB): domain Bacteria; phylum Vulcanimicrobiota; class Vulcanimicrobiia; order Vulcanimicrobiales; family Vulcanimicrobiaceae; genus Tumulicola. The sequence continues at coordinate 10,975 of DASXDV010000098.1, forward strand.
TAGTCGCGGGATCGGCGCGGTGCCAGGGCGGTCGCAGCGCGAGCTGGGCCGCCCTTTTTCCATCTACCCGCCTTGAACGACTACCTTGGCGGCGGCGGCTCGCCAAACGACTGCCGAAAGCGCGGCGAACAGCAGCAGCCAGACGAGTTGAATCCCGATGCTGGCCGCCCAGCGCTGCGGCGGGACGATACCGACGTAGATCAGCAGCGGCGTGGAATAGATCGCGGCGAACGGCAGCGCGAAGACGAGCCGGCCCAGGATTCCGGGAAAGAACGTCAGCGGAATGATTTGACCCGATAAGAGGTCCGACGCCCATCGCACGATCAGCTGGACGGCGAACGTCTCGAGGGTCCAAAACGCGATCGAGTTCATGAGAAAGTTAACGAAAAAGTTGACTCCGTAGCCGATCAGGAACGCGAGGAGAAACGCGGCAAACGTTGCGGGACTCGGAACGTCGATCCGCACGAGGAGAAGGGCGCACAAGAGCGAGGGGACGACCAAAACCGCATGCAAGACGGTTTGTCCCACTCCGTCGCTAAAAAAATAGAGCGGAAGGCTGATCGGTTTCATCAGGTCGGTCGCGATCGTCCCCTCGCGAATCTTTTCGCGGATCATCCGCGTCCCGTCGACCTCTAAAACCAGCGACATCAGCATCGCGACCGTTGCGTAGGTGATCATCGAATGCAGCGGCAGGTTGGTGGGCGCCGCATTCTGTGCGTACAGAGCCGTCCATAGCGATCGCAAGATGTAGACGCGCAGCACCAGCGACCCGATCTCGGTGAGCACTTCCATCCGGTACGTCGCTTCGCGGGCGAACGCTTTCTTCGCGAACTCCAGGTAGGCTTCGATGTCAGCGTTCCTTTTGGCGCTTGATCGCTTCCTGACGCCGATGCTCCATCTCTTCCAGTTCCAGCATCATGACGTCGACCACCTTATCGACCGCAGTCGCTTGCGTCGGAGGCGGCTCGTCGGCGGAGCGGCGCGGCGCGGGCGCGGCCGCGCGATGCTCGCCCAGCGCTGCGTCCCGGGCGTGAACCTTGCGGAGAAACTTCGAATAGGTTTGCGCGGCGCGCGCGCGCACGCCGTCGCCCGGCTCCAGATTGAAGACGGTTTGATAGAACCCGACGAGCGCGGCCGCTTCCGGCGCTCGGTCGGGCGGGTAGATCGTCGCCGGATCGCCTACCGCCACGTGCTGCATCGGGACGCTCGCGTCGCGCTCGACCCGGGCGTTTACGTGCACGATCGCGCCCAGAGCGACGCCGCTTCCGTCGCCCAGCGTCGCGCCGTTGAAAACCTTCGCGCCGCTGGCCACGAAGCAGCCGTTGCCGATGTCGGCGCCGACGACGTACGCGTGCGGACCGATGATGCACCGGTCTCCCACCTTCAACGGAAATTGCAGCGCGCTTCCGCCGCTGGCCTTGAGAACGGCGTTTTCCATCACGACGGTATCGGCACCGATCGTCACCGGAGCACCCTCCGAAACGATCACGGCGCCGTGCAAAACCGCACATCCCGAGCCGATGGTCACGTCGCCCGCCACGGTCGCGCCGGGAGCGACGTACGAACTCGAGTGAATCTTCGGCTTCTTCGCGTTGCTCGAAACGATCACTGCGCGGCCTCCTCGTAACCCTCGACGTAAATGCGCCGGATGATCGATTCGAGGTCCGGCTCCTCGATGTTGACGTCTTCGACGCGATAGCGCTCGCTGGCTTGCCGCACGAGCTGATCCACGCGCTCGCGGTTGCGGTCGAAGCGGAAGCGAGCGCTGCAGCCGTCGGTCCCGACCAATTCGGTCCCCTCGAGACGGGGCTGCGCAACCGGCTCGCTAAAGTGCACGACCAGCGTGCGGTGCCGGCCGTACTCGGTCTTGATCCGCTCGACGCCGCCGTCGTAAATGATGATTCCGCGGTCGATCAAGATGATTCTGCGGCATAGCCGTTCGACTTCGGCGAGGTCGTGAGTCGTCAAGACGATCGTCGTACCGCGCTCGGCGTTGATCCGCGCGATGAACGCCGAAATGGCATCCTTGGCGACGACGTCTAGACCGATCGTCGGCTCGTCGAGGTACGCGATGGCGGGATTGTGGAGTAGGGAGGCGGCGAAATCGCCTCGCATCCGCTGTCCGAGCGATAGCTGTCGCACCGGCGTGCGTAGGAAGTCGGACATGTCAAGGATATCGACGAATTCGTCGAGATTGCGGCGATAACGTTCGCGCGGAATTCCGTAGATCGCTCGCAGCAGTTCGAAGGACTCCACCAGCGGAAGATCCCAATAAAGCTGGCTGCGCTGCCCGAACACGACCCCGATGTTGCGCGCGTTTTCTTTGCGCCGCTCCGACGGAACGATGCCCGCCACTCGGACTTCACCCGAGGTGGGCACGAGGATCCCGGTCAACATCTTGATCGTCGTCGATTTCCCCGCGCCGTTGGGACCGATGTAGCCGACCAACTCGCCGGGCTCGAGCGACATCGTCACGCCGGCCACCGCGACCCGGTCTTCGAACGACCGGGAAAACAGCGTTCGCAGGGCGCCCAGCGCTCCCGGTATACGCTTGGGCGTACGAAATACTTTGCGCAATTCGCGCGTTTCGAGGATCGGCATCGTTGCGCTCCCTCTTTCCGGCAGGCGTCCGAGGTCCTCCGCTTCGGCGTTGCGTACAACCTATCTATGGTAGTAACGGTCTCCAACGAGTACGGCACGGGAGCGCTCGCCATCGCCAAGCGGGCCGCCGACGAGCTCGGCTACGAATACGTCGATCAGCAGCTGCCGGTGGTGGTGGCCAAACGTCTGAGCATCTCGGCCGAAGAAGTGGACGCCAACGAAGATACGGGGAGGACGCTGGGCGAGCGTCTGCTTACGGGCCTCGAACGCGCCACGCCCGAACTCGCCGTGTCCTCCGACGTCGCACCTTTTGACGAACAGCTGCTCAAGGCCGTTCAGGAAGCGGTTCGAGAGTATGCCGCACGCGACCGCGCCGTCATCGTCGGTCGCGGCGGGGCGTTGGTTCTCGGCGCGGCGCCGAACGTTTTGCGCGTCTTCATGTACGCTCCTCGGGAGTGGCGCGTCGCCCACGTGGCCGGTGCCTATCGCATCGAGCCCAAGGTTGCGCAAGCGGAGGTCGACGAGGTCGACCGGATGCGTGCGGCCTATTTACACGATTGGTACGGCGCGACGTTCGGCGATCCCGATAACTACGACTTGTGCTTCGACGCGTCGCGGCTCGGCGAGCCGGCCGGCGCCGCGCTGATCGTCGAAGCGGTCCGAGTTCGCGGCGAAATGGCGCGATGATCGAATCGGCGATCCCAAAGCGCGCGACGTCGATCTTTGCCGCGCTGCGTTATCGCGACTTTCGACTGCTCTGGGCCGGCTTGATGATCTCCAACGTCGGGACGTGGATGCAGTTTACGGCGATGGGATTCTTCGTGGCGCAGATCGCCGGCTCGCCGCACGTGGCCGCGCTGTACTTGGGCATCCTCGGGGCATCGCGTGCGGTTCCGGTGCTTTTGCTGTCGCCGCTTGCCGGGGTCGTGGCCGACCATCTCCCGCGTCGCCGCGTTCTGATTGCGACCAACGCGACGATGGCTCTGGCCGCCCTCTTGCTCGCGTTGCTCGCATCGCTGGGACGGCTCAACATGGCCGGTCTCATCCTGATTTCGGCGCTGAACTCGGCGGCAAACGCGTTCGACTCGCCGACGCGCCAGAGTTGGGTGCCGCTGCTCGTCGGGCGCCCGTACGTGGGCAACGCCGTCGGCCTCAACTCGGTGGCATTCAATGCCCCGGCCGTGATCGGTCCCGCGATCGCAGGCGTGTTGATCGTTTGGGTCGGCGTCGCCGGATCGTTCTACGTCAACGCCGTGCTGACGCTCGCGGTCGTCGCCGCCGTGTTGGCGATGACGCCGGCGCCGCCGGCCGTCAAACGACGCGAGCCGATGCTGCCCGCGATGCGAGAGGGGATCGCGTTTTTGGCGGGCCATCCGATTCTGCGCTGGATCGTCCTCACGTTCTTCGTGGCGGCCGTTTTCGCGCGGCCGTACGGTCAGCTGATTCCGGCGTTCACCGAAAACGTTTTGCACGCCGGGCCGCGCGGGCTCGGCTGGGCGGTCTCCGCGATCGGCGTTGGAGGTTTCGGCGGCGCGCTCGTTACCGCGTATTTCGGACAGCGCGGCCGGCGCTCGCGAATCTGGCTGCAGGCCGGGTTGCTGATGTCGGCCGGAATCGTCGGTCTGGGGTTCGTTCCGACGCTCGCAATCGCCGTTCCCGTGCTCTTCGCGATCGGCATCGGAACGATGGCCCTGCTGGGTGCCACCAACACCCTGATTCAAATGCTCTCGCCCGACGAAGTTCGCGGCCGGGCTTTGGCCGTGTACACGATGATCGCCATCGGCGTCGTGCCGGCCGGATCGCTGGTCGACGGAGCGATTGCGGCGACCATCGGACTGCACCAGATGTTCGTGCTTGCCGGAACCCTTTGCGCGCTGACGTTTCTAGCCGTTTGGATTCTCAATCCCGTTATCCGCACCGTCTAAACGCCAAAAAAAAGCGAGCCGCTTTTAGGCGACTCGCAGTGCATGAAAAAACCGCCGAGCGTTACGCTGCGGCGGCTTTCTTGCGGCGAGTGACTTTGCGCGCGACCTTACGTCGGGTCGTGGCTTTGCGCGCGGTCTTGCGGGTCTTGCGCGCGACCTTGCGGGTAGCCTTGCGGACCTTGCGCGCGCCCTTGCGCGTCGCCTTGCGGACCTTGCGCGCGCCCTTGCGCGTCGCCTTGCGGGCCTTGCGCGCGCCCTTGCGGACGGCCTTGCGGACCTTACGTCCGGCCTTGCGCGCGCCCTTGCGGACGGCCTTGCGGACCTTACGTGCGGTCTTACGCGTGGCTTTCCGAACCGTGCGTTTCTTCGCAGCCGGCGCAGCCTTCGCTGCTGCCTTCTTGCGCGTTCGTTTGACTGCCATTATATGTGGAGTCATCCTTTCTCTGGCCGCGAACCGGCCAGGGTTGTTGCCTCCCTTATACAGTATTACGAGCAACGATGCAAGTTTTTGGTGATGACGGCGCGCGCATCGACGTGCGCGTCGATGGCTCCGCAGGGGATCCAATCGTCTTGATTGCCGGGTTTCCGCTAACGCGCGACATCTGGAATTCGCAAGCCGACGCACTCGCGCGCACGCATCGCGCGATCCGTCCGGACGTGCGCGGTACCGGTAAATCCGGCGTTGCGGACGGACCGTACCTAATGGAAGTGCTGGCGTCCGACGTCGCCGCATCGCTCGACGCTCTCGGCATCGAGCGTGCCGCCATCGTGGGTCACTCGCTCGGGGGATACGTGGCGCTTGCATTCGCACGCATGTTCGCCGAACGCGTTTCGCGTCTCGCACTGGTCTGCAGCCGGCTTGCGGCGGACTCGCCCGAGCGGGCCGCGGCGCGCCGCGGCCTCGCCGACCGCGTGGAAGCCGCCGGCGACTCGAGCGCGGTGACCGAAGCGTACGTTCCGCTGTTATTGGCGCAACGCACCGCCGGCGACGCGCCATCCGTGGTCGCGCGCGTACGCGAAATTGCCGAACGGATCGACGCCAAAGCGGCGGCCGCGCTGCTGCGCGGGATGGCGCTCCGGTCGCCGGCGGACGACATTGCGGCCGACCTCGACGTTCCGGTGCTCGTCGTCGCCGGCGCGGGCGACGCGACTATTCCATTAGAAGAAGCGCGGTCGGTCGCGGCCGGCTTTCCGCGCGGGCGCCTGCTCGTATGCGAGCGATCCGGGCACCTGCCGATGCTCGAGGAGCCCGAAAAAGTAACCGCCGCGCTAATCGACTGGGTTAGCGAATAACGGGAAGGCCGGAGCGCCGGCGCACCAGCGTATAAATGAAGATTCCGGCTGCGGCCACGGCCGCGACGAGCGCCGCAATCAGCACGATCTTCAAGAGAAAGCCGACGAGCAGCAGTGCGACGATGCCGATCGCGATCAGAGCGGTGAGCTTGAGGAACGTGGCGAGAAACGGATGCATCGTGAACCTCGTGTTGCCAGGCATTGCACTCCCTTCTACCAGCGGCCCCTGACCTAGGTTTCGCGACGGCGCTGAAGGTCCGGTGCTCCCTGCGGAATAACGAAGGAGTCATGCGCTCTCGCCTCACCGGCATCGCCGTTGCAGCAGCGCTCGTTTGCTGCGTGGGCGTCTCCGCCGCGCCGGGAGGCTTCGTCCCCCGGCATCTCGTCTACAGCTTTACCTTTGGTACGCAGAGCGACCTGGAGGTCCACTCTTCGGGGATCGATTCCGGAACCAGCTTTGGCGGCAGCGGCTCGGGCATGACCGACTTTACCGGGGGCGTGGGCGACCAAGGCACGATTTCGGTAGACTTGCTTTCCAAACAAGCCGATGGCGGCCTGATCCTTAAGGTAAGCGAGCAGGCTCAAAAAACGCGTTCCCTCCCGGCCGCCACCTGCGTCGTCTACCCCACGACCGGCGTCATCTGCGACCCCAGCGTCACCGTCAATCCCGAAGAAATGGCGGTGATCCGACTCCTGGCCCCCACCTTCGTCGACCCCACGCGGCTCGATGCCAAGCGGCACTGGAAGATCGAAAATTCGAGCGCCCAATATTCCTTGACGTCGGACTTTACGATCTCCGGCGCCGCCGGCGCAAGCATGACCATCGACGAGGTCCGAATCGTCAAACAGCAGCAACCCTCCATTTCCACCACCGACGTCACCACGAAAATCGGCTACGACTTCAACCGGACGCTTCCCACGAGCGTCAACGAGTATTCGATCGAACGCAGCCAAGCCGGCATGGGTGAATACAACACGGTGAAGACGCAGACCGTTCTGACGCTGCAATCGGACTCGTCGCCTCCGGGTCGATGAGGGCGAGGTGACCGCGTCGCGCTTCGGAGCGATCGTTTTCGCCGCGGTAACCCTCGCGGCGGCCGTGCCTGCCGGCGCCGTGACGACCAGCCCGACGGTTCGTCACGTGGTCTACTCGTTTACTTGGGGGAACACGAGCGATACCGAGGTTCATACGTCGGGCATGTCCGACAGCTCGGCGGGCGGCGGGGGCGGCGCGGGAGCTCCACCCGGATCCTCCGGAAACGCTTCGGGAATCGCAAGCTACGGCGGCGGGACGGGCGACAAAGGCACGATCTCCGTCGACTTCGTGCGCCAGCAGCCCGATGGCGGCTTGGTCGTGAGCGTCGCCGAGCAGGCATTGGAGCGTCGCTCTGCCCCGGCGGCTACCTGCGTCGTCTACGGCGACCTGACCGTCGTCTGCGACCCGAATAAGAAGATCAACGCCGAAGAACTTACGCTGCTGCGGTTGTTGGGTGCCAACTTCGTGGATCCCAATGCGCTCGATGCCAAGCGACACTGGCAGCGCGTCCAGACGGGCGCGACGACGTCCTCGGTCTTCGATTTCACGATTGCGAAGAATGCCAACGGAATCATGACGATCGACGAGACGTCGACGTCCAAGGACTCCAGTGGGGGCCGTCCGCTTACGACCGAAGTAAACGGGACGATCGGTTACGATTTCGGCCGCACGCTTCCGACGTCGATCGACGAATACGCGATCGTGCATAGCGAACAGGGCGAACAATATCAAACGATCAAAACGCAAACCGTCTTGCGCCTTCAATCCGACACCGCAAAGCCTTAAGCCGGCCCGATCGGTCGGCTAAAGCCGTCCCAGGATATCGAGGACGCGATAGCCGGCGACGAGCACGTGCCCCGCGTCGATCCGGCCGTCCGACAACATCGAGCGGAACTCGTCAAAGGTGGCGAGCTCGACTTCGAGGACTTCGGTGGTGTCGGGCTGCGGTTCGCGCGTCTTGCGCGCGCCGGTAGCGAGAAAAATGCGCGCTTGCGCCGTCGCCCGAACGGGTTCGGCATAGTACGACCCGGCGAATTCCCATCCCGTGGCCTCGTAGCCGGTTTCCTCGAGCAGTTCCCGCGCGGCGCATTCGCGCGGATCTTCACCGGCGTGCAGACCGCCGGCGGGCAACTCGAGATGGATCGCATCGCTGCCGTAGCGGTATTGGCGGACCATGACGATCCGGTCGTCCGCGGTCAGCGGAAAAACGACGACGAAGCCGTCAGATTCGCGGACGTAGTAGTCCGGCACGATCGTGCCGTCGGGCAGTTCGAGTTCGTCGACGCGCAGCCGCAGGTGCGGTGAATCGACGAGAAAAGTCGAGGCGCGCCGCCGCCAGCGCGGTTTCTTCATGAGGCTCCTAGTAGAACGTCGCGTCGACGAAGCCTTTGCGGGGCCGCCCGCGAAGCGTCCCGGCGATGGAAGACGGGGTTTTGGTGGTCGGCGGCGGCACGATGGGCGCCGGCATCGCGTTCGTCGCGGCCCACGGCGGGTACGCGGTCGAATTAGTGGAGCCGGATGCAGCCGCTCGAGAGCGGGCGCTCGAACGCATCCGCCGTAACGCCGCGCGCGCCGGCGACGAGCTCGCGGTCGGGCGCGTGCGGATGCTGGAGACGATCCCCCCGCGCAGCGACGCGTCCATCGCGATCGAGGCGGTACCCGAACGACTGGAAATCAAGCGCGCTGCGTTCGCGGCGCTCGCGAGCGCCGTCGCTGCCGACTCCCTGTTGGCGACGAATACCTCGTCGCTATCGGTTGCGCAACTCGCCGACTCGGTCCCCAATCCGGAGCGCGTCGTGGGACTGCATTTCTTCAATCCTCCCGCGGCGATGAAGCTCGTCGAGATCGTGCGCGCCCCGCTCTCGGGCGACGGTCCGATCGAGCGTGCCCGTGCGTTCGTCGAACGCATCGGAAAAACGTTCGTGTTGGCCGCTGACTCGCCCGGATTCATCGTAAACCGTGTCGCGCGCCCGTATTACCTGCAGGCGCTGCGCGCGCTCGACCGCGGCGTCGCGTCGATCGAGGAACTCGACGCCCTGGCGCGCGCCGCCGGCTTTGCGATGGGCCCCTTCGAGTTGATGGATTTTATCGGGTTGGACGTCAATTTGGCGACCAGCGAATCGATCTACGCACGGACGGAGGCGGCGCGCCTGATGCCGCTCGAGCGGCAACGCGAGATGGTCGCGCGCGGATTGCTCGGACGTAAGAGCGGCGCCGGTTTCTACGACTACCGCAACGGCGATCCCGAACGGCCCGACGCCGCCGTCGCCGGCGACCCGGAGCCCGACGATCGGGAGTTCGTCGCGCTCGTCGGCTTCGGGGGTCTCGCCGACGAGCTGGCGGAGTTGCTGCAACAGCGTTACGCGCGCGTGCAGCGGATCGAAAGCGACGAACTCATCGACGAGCTGTCGCTCGATGCGACGATCGTCATCGACGTCGGTGACGGAACGACCGATCGTGCAGACCTGCTCGCCGCACTCGACGGGTTGCTCGGATCGGAAGTCGCCTTTTTCGTCGACGCGTATGCGACCGATCTGGCAGCGTGCGCGCAGCGAATGAAGCACCCCGAGCGACTGGTCGGATACGGTATTCTCGGATCGCTCGCCGGACAGAGCGCGGTCGAAATCGTCGACTCGCCCGACGCGTCCGACGACGCACTCGCGCTCGCCCAAGAGCTCTTTGCAACCCTTGGGAAGGGTGCGGTGCTGGTCGAAGACGTTCCGGGACTGTTTCTTGGGCGGACGATCGGATCGATCGTGAACGAAGCCGTCATCGCGATTCACGACGAAGTCGCCAACCCCGACGACGTGGACGCGGCCATGCGGCTCGGTACCAACTATCCAATCGGTCCGGTTGCGTGGGGCCGCGAAATCGGCGGCCGGCGAATCGCGCGGGTGCTCGCCCGCGTCGCCGATGCCGAGGGCGCCGAGTTTGCGCCGCACCGGTCGCTTTGGGTCCTGGACGTGGAAGACGAGGGAGCCGGCGAGCCCATCGAGGATTCGTCATCGCTCGCCGCCGGAATTCCAGGACTACTGTAATGGCGGGTCGCGAGGTTTGGGTGGTGGACGCGGTCCGCACGCCGATTGGCCGCTCGAACGGGGCGTTGGCCGGCGTGCGCCCCGACGATCTCGCCGCGACCGTCATCCGCGCGCTCGCCGATCGCACGCAAGTTCCGCTGGAGCGGATTGACGACGTCTACTTCGGCGCCGCCAACGGCAGCGGCGAGGATAACCGAAACGTCGCGCGGATGGCGGTATTGTTGGCGGGTTTGCCCGTCGAGGTACCGGGGGTAACGCTGAACCGGTTATGCGGATCGAGCTTGCAGGCGATCAACTCGGGCGCGCAAGCGATTGCGTTCGGAGAGTGCGACCTGGTCGTTGCCGGCGGCGTGGAGTCGATGACGCGCGCTCCGTACGTGCTGCCCAAGAGCGAGGTGCCGTTCGGACGGCGCCAGGAGTTATTCGACACGGTGCTCGGATGGCGGATGATCAACCCGAAGATGCCGCGCCGCTGGACGATTTCGCTCGGCGAAACCGCCGAAAACGTGGCCGAACAATACGCAATATCCCGCTTGGAGCAAGATGCATTCGCGCTCCAATCGCAGGTGCGTTGCAAAGAAGCGGTCGAGCGCGGACGCTTCGCGCAGGAGCTCGTAGCGGTCCGGGTCGAGGCGACGAAAACGTTGCCGGCACACGATGCGATTGCGGACGAGCATCCGCGGCCGCAAACCACGGCGGCTTCGCTGGCGGCACTCTCACCGGCGTTCAAATGCGGCGGAACGGTCACCGCCGGGAACTCTTCGGGCATCAACGACGGCGCGGCGGGCCTGCTATTGTGCGACGCCGGCGCGGCGCGCGAACTCGGTTTGCGACCGCTCGCGCGGATCGTCGCATGCGCCTCCGCCGGCGTCGCGCCGGACGTGATGGGGCTGGGTCCGATTCCGGCCGTAGGGAAGGCTCTGGCGCGCGCCGGGCTGCGAGCCGGCGATCTCGATCTCGTCGAGTTAAACGAGGCGTTTGCGGCGCAGTCACTCGCTTGCATTCGCGAACTGCGCTTGGATCCGGAGCGGACCAACGTCAACGGGGGTGCGATCGCGCTCGGTCATCCGCTCGGAGCGAGCGGGGCTCGCATTGCCACGACGCTGCTGCACGAACTACGGCGGCGCGGCGGGCGCTACGGGCTGGCGACGATGTGCGTCGGCGTCGGGCAAGGCATCGCAACCATCTTCGAACGAACGGAGTAACGGGTAACGACCATGAGCACCAACGCCGCAACGACCACGACGCAGCTGCTGATCGGGGGAGCTTGGCGCGACGCCGCCGAGGGCGCCACGTACGACGATACCAATCCGGCGACCGGCGTGCGTCACGCCGGCGTTGCCGAGGCGACGCGCGCGGATGCCGACGCCGCGGTGTCCGCCGCCCGCCGGGCGTTCGATACGGGCAAGTGGCCGACCACGGCGGCTTCGCGCCGCGCAAAGGTGATTTACAATA
>DASXDV010000120.1:0-3366 GCA_036490465.1 Candidatus Tumulicola sp.
TCGGTTCTCACTCGGCTTCGCCGTCCCTTGCCTTCCGCCGCGCTCGCAGCGTTTACGGACCCATCAACAGCAACCGCCCCTGGGCGGAGAGAGGGTTCGAAAATGCTTTACACGATTTGCGATGACCACACGAAGTTCTGCCGTACGGCCATGAAGGCCAGCAACGGTATCTGGAATCCCGTCACTAAAGCATGGATGTTCAACGATGCTGCAGACCACGCGAATGCGCTCTGCGACCTTTACCGTACGACGCGGCCCAGCGTTGCTCAGATCGAGGCATTGACGGCGATGGCCGTGGATGGCACTGGAAGTCAAGCTTGGGACTTGGATCCGGCCGTCGTCGATCCAGACTTCGCTTCGATCTCACGCGATGAAGCCTCGCGCCTGCTGAGCGCCGGATACGCGGTGCGCCGTCTGCTCGGAACCCATCCGCTCGAGGACATCCCCGCTGACATCTCGTCGGGCGTCTTCGACACCTCAGAATTCGAGGAGCGCGTTGAGCGAAGCGGTCGCCGGCGTCGTAGTGCGTAGATCGCATAAAACCCTATGGCGTCGCTCTTTCGAGGGGCGACGCCATATTTTCAAGGCGGCACTTGCGCTAAGTCGTTCTCACTGCGCTCCGGTCCACGCCTCTGCGCTGCGCTCCGTCCTTGCGGGCCGGCCCGGCAGCGGCTATTGCGGACCCATCAACGGCAAGCGCCTCGGGCGCGGAAGGAGCAAACGGATGTCAGAGTTGTTCACGATCAAAGACGAGCGTACGGTGTACTGCCGTGCGGCGATGAAAGCCCACGGTGGGCAATGGAACGCGGTGACGCAAAGCTGGATGTTTCGCGACCCAGGCGATCACGCGAACGCTGCCGCGGAACTCTACCGGGTGACCCGGCCGAGCCAAGCCATGGGCGAGGCGCTGCAGGCGATGGTGGCGGATGGGACCGGCGCGCTGGCTTGGGGTTTCGACCCGGCCGAACAGCCGCTCTTGATTGACGAACTGGACCGAGCCGAAGCGTCGAGGCTGCTGGCGGCCGGGTATGCCGTGCGCCGCGTGTTGGGCGTGCATCCCGTCGACGACGTGATCGAGCCGGCCGACGAGGCAGTCTTCGATGCGTCGTCGTTCGACCAGCGACGTGGCCGGCGTCGGAGTCGCAGCGCCGCCTAAGACTCACGCGTACGATCGCTCACGAGAGCCCGCCAAAACGGCGGGCTCTCTGCTTTGGAGAAGCGTCATGATCTCGTCGAGACTCCCCATTGAACCTGCTGCGCCGGCGGCCAGCCGGCTCACCACACGCTCGCTGCTGGACGACGAAGTTCGTGCTGTCGCCGACGCGAACTATCGTAGTGACAACCCGCTGCGCTTCGAGAGCGTGCGTCAAGCCGCACTTCTGTTCGAACGTGCCGGCTATAGCATCTGCCGCGATCCCCAGATCAGCCCGATGGCCGCGACGCCACAGGCGTTCGTCGTCGGAGGACTGCGAGTTGACGCGCTGGAGCGAACCGTGCGACTTGCTGACCGCGAGATCGACCTCAAGCACCGCGAATTCGATCTGCTCGCGATTCTGGCTCGGCGCCCGGGCCAAGTCTTCACGCGTGCCCAACTGCTGGATCTCGTCTGGCCGCGGGACTTCGAGGGCAGCGACCGCACCGTTGACGTGCACGTCGCTCGGCTGCGTCGCAAGCTCGGCGATGCTCCCGGATCGCCTCGTATCCTCACCGTTCACGGCGCCGGCTACAAGTTGGCTCTGCCAGAACGATTGCAGGCTAGCTCGCTCAGTCACCGCGTGAGTGCGTAACCCTCGCTCTCAGTCCGCGCAAGCTCAAAAGCATCCGTCGGGCACTACGATGCGAGTTTTACCCGCCTCCTTGACGACTCGACTGCTCTATGAAAAGAGCTAGGGTCGCGGTACGACCGCGGCGCCGCGCTGCTCTTGGCACTGCGGTGGCGACGTATGCTGCGAACAGTCTCGCGATTGCGCACGCTGCCCGCGATGCGCACCGGAGCGAATGCCTGACGGACGGACCCGATTGCGGTACCTGCCGATTACATACCGTTCGGATTGCGGAAGCGACACGGGCGCTGCAGCGGGACATCTTTCTGAGCGAGGATCTCGACGAATTCGCTGACGCTCCGTAGGGACTAGGGTGCACACGGGGCAAAGCCCACACGACACCTCGCGGCAGTAGGACTCGCTCCTCGGCTTTATCGCGGGTGACTTTGAGGATATGCACATCTCTCACCGCGATACTGGTCCGGGCATCACGCTGTCCCTCCAGGCTGGGCCTAGCCTTGATGCGTTTACGACTGCTTTGTACATGGCGGTGGCGTCGCGGTCGCACGCGCGGGGACCCGTTTCGGATTTACATTGATATCTCGTTGACTCGAGAGCTTCGGGGCGGTTCCAATCTTTTTCCGACGTAGCAGCGCTACCCCTAGCGTGCTGGATTTGACCGGGTAGCCGCTTTCGCTGATCTGGGCTGCGATCTCGGCATAGGTTGCTCCACGCTCTTGCGCTGCCCGAATCTTCGCTTCGATCCCCGTGAGCAGCAGATCGAGCTCGCGGCGTGACGCTGGCTTTGGCGGCATGGCGTCTAGTCCGTTAGCGATCTTCGCGATGAGCTCATCCGAGAGCATTTGACGGCCTTTTTCTTGCGGCGATAGGGAAGGATTGACTTTCTTATTGACCTTGCTATGATTCTAGCATGGCGATGCAACAGGCGAAGCAGGGGATGCGCGGGCAGCAGTCATTTTTCGTAACGCAAGCCGGTGGTTGTGCCGACGTCGCCTGCGGCGCCGCCGGCCCAACCAGAGCGGGGTCGCTGCGCCTCCGGCTCCGCTCAGCCCACATGCGTGAGACAAGCGCGCATCGAGGTCGCCTTGCTCAGCTCGACCAACGAACGAAGATCGCCAGGAATGAAGACGCTTAGCGAACGCATGCCAAGACGCGAACGGCTTCGCGTGAGGTTGACGGCGGAAGAAGCGGACCGAATCGAGGAGCTAGCCGCGGCTGACGGTTTCACCGTTTCGGATTTTGTCCGGATGACGCTGCTCCGGACACGCGGGAGAGAGAGTCGCGTAGGCCGGCGCTCACTCGCCAGCGACCGCGCTGAGGTCGTTCGGGAACTCAATGCGGTCGGGATGCACCTCCAGCGGCTTGCGGAGATCGCCCAGACGAACGAAACCGTCTCGAGAGACCAGCTTGAGGTATGCCTCGCTCAAATCAGAGCCGCGATCGGCGCTGCATGATCACGAAGTCGGTCCCTGCTCGCGCGCATACGCGGACGTTCGCGATCGGCATTGACTACGTCACTGCCCACACCCACCAGCGCGCCGTTGCCACAGCCGGCGCGACCTTCGAAGACGGCGTAGCCTAC
>DASXDV010000144.1:0-25687 GCA_036490465.1 Candidatus Tumulicola sp.
TCTGCAAGTTTGGCTGAGTCGGTGTGCGCGGTCGCCGCCGTTACTAGGTCGACCCGGCGCAGCAGCGCCTCGTGAATATCATGCTTCAGGGCGTCGCGCTCGGACAGCTGAGCGGTCGGCTTTTCAGTTTTCGCCTTGCCATTCTCGCTTGCGACCGTATAACTGCGGCGAGTTTGACCTCGGCGATCGCCGATCGGGCCCTTCGATGACGGTTGTAAATTCTCTAGCTGATCTGCTTGCGGAACCGACCCAATGTGACGGCATAAGGCAGCAATGCTCTTTGCATAGTTTCGATCGCGGAGCGGAGGGATCTCAGCCACGAGTCGGGCTCCCAGCAACTCTTCCACTTCACTACGCGGAATGGTTTCCGCGTCGCTACGCGCATTGGTGACTAGATCCACGCGCGACGCCGGGATGCCGAAGCGATGCATGTCGCCGAGCATTGTCTGCGCGCCGGCGACGCCGAGAAGGGAAGGTTCCAGAACCAAAAAGAACCGCGACGCCCGCACGACGAACGGGCGCACCGCGGCCGCAAATGGTTGCGGCGCATCGACGATGATCGCGTTGAAGCCGCGCATAGATGCAGTTAAGCCTTCGACGGCGTCGCGGTCCAGCGTATACGCGGAGTCGTAGCGTTCCGCGAGTTCGACCACGGTGATGCCCTCGACTCGAGCGCTAGCAATAGGCGAGGTCGAACGCGCCGCGTCGAGGCTGCGAACTCCATCGAGTAAGATCGCGACGCTGCGCCGGCCGGTGAGATCGCCATCAACGAGGGCTACGTTTCCCTTGTCGCGCATCGCGCGGGCAATTTCGCGGCAGAGCGTGGTGGTGCCGACGCCGCCTTTCCCGCCGACGAAGACCGAAACGGGCGAAGACACAGCTAGTTCGATCCTGCGCCGGCCACTTGATCGCCGATGATGACCTCCACCGGCCCGTAGGGGGACGCGCGCCGCGCCGAAGCCGCACCTGGCGCACCAAGCGGTGACATGGCTGTAACGGGCGGCACGGGTGCCGGAGGCGGCAGCGAAATCGGTGCGGACGAGCTGCCGAACGTGAGCTGCTCGACCGGCTCCGAGCGAATCGGTTCCTTTGGCGAACGAAGTGCAAGGCGCAGATTTGAGTCGGCATCGGCCCAAGCAAGGAGATTTGCTTGCTTAGGATTCACCTCGAGTGTTACCGTACCAGCCCCTTGTTCTTGGGGCGAAGGCGTCGCTGACGGAGATTCCAAAGCGTTTCCTACGGCTAGAACACGGACGCCTCGCAGTATCGTTACTGCTCTCGGTGGCACGTCGCCAGTCTTGGGCGGGATCGCGATCACATCGACCCGGTCGCCCGGTTGAATGAGGCCCGCAACTCCCTTGACTTGGTCGATCGGAATGCTAACGGCCCGCATTCCGGGTTGCAACCGCACCGGTAACGCCAAGGCGGCGTTGCTTCCAACTTGCGAAGCCGTTATCTGCGACCCCGCGGGGATGGTGACCAGCGCTAGGTTCCCGACAGCCTTAGCTGGATCGGATATGGCGTCGGGTTGCAAGGCCGACGCGGGCCGCGTCTCGACTCGGAACATAGCGTCGGTAATCGCCTCCCGGGCGGGAATATCGACGGCCGCAATTAGGACCTGGCTAGGTTTTCCGCCCGCCGACCGGAGCGAAGAGACGTAGCTGTAAGTCAGCCAGCCGGTTCCGATCGCCAAGATAACGGCGATGAGCAGGGTCGTTCGGCGAGTGTTCATGACAGAATCCTTAAAAATGGAGCAACGCTCTGCGATAGGGTTAGTACGACGGCGCCAAAGGCGAAAGCAACAGCATACGGCAAGCTGTTGGCTTTATCGTTCGTGAAGCTGTGCGGGGCACCCGCGGCCATCGCCGTCGCCCTTGAGAGCGAACGCCCAAAGTTACCGCGGGCAAGTATGAAACCCACCGCAAGAAGGCCTCCGCCTAACATCGTGTAGAGTAGAAACGGCAGGCACAGCGGATAGGAGAGCATTCCGGAAGCGGCGATGGCGAGCTTGACGTCGCCCCCTCCGATACCGCCCCGCGAGTAGATCAGGGTCCCCAGTAGAGTCAGCGCTGCCATCACCGCGAGACTGAGCGCAGCGGCCCGAAGGCCGGCAAAACCGTGAAGTGCGAGGGCTCCAACGGCCAGCGAACCGGTCAGCCAGTTCGGAATGCGCCGGCTGCGAACGTCAAAGTAGCTAGCTACCAGACACGCGCCGACGGTCACTCCTATTGTTACCGGCATAGTTTACATTACAGCGAGTCGGCAATTTTCTGAAACATTACCGAACTCGTCGCCTGGCCAACCGCGGCAACTGCCACGATGCACACCATCGCGACCAACGAAACCACCAACGCGTACTCAGCCATGGTCGCCCCGCCGTCATCCCGCAGAAGCTGGACGAATCTTTCCATTCTTTTGATACTCCAGTTTATGTTAACGTGCGATTGTGAGTGACAGACCCGAGTGACATTGGGGGTGCAGCGAGGCGCGCGGCGCAAAACGCCGCGCCACCTCGGATTACACCATGGGATTAGAGCGAACTCGCGACGGTGCTGAACAGCGAGCTGAGCTTCGTTCCGATGGCCGTTACGGCCACGATGCAAACGACCGCGATCAGAGCGAGCATGAGGCCGTACTCGACCATCGTGGCGCCTTCTTCGTCGCGAATCATGGATTTGAACGTCTTGAGCATGTAGTCTCCTTCGTTGAATTAAGAACGTTGGGAATAAGGGGACGCGTTACCAGATTCCGCCGGGCTGCTGCTCGTAAGGAACCGTGAGTCCCGCGTTTGCTGGATTTATGAGGATCTGGGCCGATGCCGACGTGACGCCCGGGCCCGAGGTTGCGAGCACCTTTACGAAGCTGCCGCGGATGTAATCGGGACCGATCGGAACGATTGCCTGGAACTTCCCATCCTGCCCCGCCTGCAGCTCGTGCCGGCTGAGCAAGACGTTAGGGACGTCCGAGGAGATTAATCCGAGGAGCGTTATCAGGACCGGCGCCGAGGGCGGGGCCTCACCCGTGATGAGCACCGCTTCAGCTCCCTTGAGCTGCTCGACGTTCATGGATATCGCTCCACGCAAGTCGACGACGCTGGCGATACTTTGCCTGGCGGCTGCCCGCTGCGCGTTCTGCGCATCGACCAGCTGCTGCTGCGCGTATCGCGCGAGCGCTGTGATGTGGGCTGCCAACGCCGACGACACGTAGAGGTCGTTGTTGGAGCCGTAGCGCGGCGCAGTCGTCGCCGACTCGACGCGATCGTTAACCTCGTACAAATTATCGCCGGGGCGAATAATCAGTACGATCCCGGGGCCGCTCAACTGCACCGAGCGGGCTCCCATGAGCCACGTATAGGACAGATGAGCCGACCGAGCCACGCTCGACAGTGGGACTTCTTTCGGCTGTGCGGCCGCCCCGGCGCTGAACGCCGAAAGCGAAAGACACAACCCTAAAAGAACCAAACGAGGAAAGCGACGCATGTAACCTCCATGCTCCGGTGCGGTGTATTTTGCCACCCCTTGGGGTCCGCTGGCAAGGAACCTACGTCCCGATTATGCGAGATTTTACTTAACGTCTCGCAGGCGTTAACGCGTTAACGCAAGAATTCGTGGCATAATGCTTTCCACGGTCGCCTACAGGCGTCCGCTTCAGCGTTTATCCTCTGGAGGTCTCAATGAACCTATTCCGCAGAATCGCCGTCGCAGCAGCCGCCGCGCTGGCGATCGTCGCGTACGCGGGTCCCGCGAATGCGGATGCAGTGACCTTACTCTCGGTTCAATCTGGGCACTCGCTGCTGCTGAGCGCCCACGGGCTCACGCGCGTGGCGGTGGGCGATGGGCGGATCGCCGGCGTGCTGCCGGTCGGGACGTCGCAGGTCGTCATCAACGGCAAGACTCCGGGCCATACCACGGTCATCGTTTGGACGGGCGGCAGCCGGCGCACCTATGAAGTCACCGTTACCGAACAAGGCCTGGACGATCTCGCCCAGATGATTCGCAGTTCGATCTCGGATCCGAACGTGCAGGTCGTCAGCTTCGATAACTCGATCGTCGTTCGCGGCTCGGTCACCGACGGGGCCTCGTTCCAGCGCGTGACCGATATCCTCACGCGGTTTGATCCCATCGTGAAAGACCAGAAAGCCGTTCTCGTCAACGCCGTCGTCATCTCCCAGGATCTCAGCTCGCTGCAGCGCGGCATCGCCAACATGGCCGGCGCCAGCGACATTCGGGTGGATCCCGACGGTAAGGGCAACGTGATCGTCAGCGGCAACGCGAAAGACGCCATCACCGCCCAGGCAATTCTCGACCGGGCGCGCGGCTTGGCCGGGCCCTATCTGGCCAGCAACGGCCAACTCATCGACCGGCTGAACTCGCTGAGCAACAGCCAAATCGACATCAAAGTGTACGTGCTTGAAGTCGATAAGACGGCCCAGTCCAATCTCGGCCTGCAACTTAACTCGGCAATCCCCGTAGTGGGCAATCCGATACCCACATTAGCCGCGCCGATCTTCCCGTTTTTCGAGAATAGTCAGCCCGCGGGGCGGGCGCTCAACATCGGGCCCTTCTATCGCACGATCGGCTTAGCACCGACTCTGAACTTGCTCATGACCGAAGGGCACATCCACGAGCTGTCCAGCCCGGATCTAGTCACCAGCCCGGGAAGCGCGGCCACCTTCCTAGTCGGTGGCCAGATCCCGGTGGTTACTTCCACGGCCCTCGGCCAGGTCAACGTGACCTACAAGGACTATGGCGTCCAGCTCAACGTGACCCCGCACATCCTAGGCAACGGCTCGGTGGAGTCCATGGTGGCTCCGATCGTCTCGGACTTGGATTACTCCAACGCCGTCATCGTTTCGGGCTTCGTTATCCCGGCCCTGAAGGTCAGCCAGCTCTCGACCGACGTAGTAACCAAGCCAGGGGAAAGTATCTTGATGGGCGGGCTGGTTCGGAGGGTAGAAATGAAGACGATCTCGAAGATTCCGTTGCTTTCCTCGATTCCTATCCTGGGCAAGCTTTTTACGTCGACGAATTACCAGCACGCCGAATCTGATGTCGTTTTCGTTATGACTCCAGAGATCATAACGCGGTAGACCCCGGTCCTACTTAAAGGAGGGACCTTTTATGAGCAGACACACGAGAGAACGGGGACAGGTACTACCCCTAGTCGCTATCTGCCTGACGGTCCTCATGGGCTTTGCCGCCATGGCCGTAGACGTCGGCTATCTGCAGTACCGGCAGCACCAGCAGCAATCGGCCACCGATGCCGCCGCGATTGGGGGTGCTAGCGCCCTGCTCAGTGCCGGTTGCCCCAGTCCTTCGAATGCAACGACCGCCGCGCAAAGCGACGCTTCAAGCAACGGCTACACAAACGGCTCCGGAACCGTTACCGTGAATGTTTCGAACGCTCCAGCGAGCGGTCCTTATTCAACCGACAATTGTGCAGTCGACGTGCAAATTACGTCGCCTCACGCGACGTTTTTCTCGAATTTCTTTATGCCGAGCAGTTGGAAAGGCAAGGAAACTACTGAGGCAGTTGCCACGATCGCAGCGGATGCGAACGGGTGCATCTACTTGCTCGATCAAACCCAGCAGTTCCAGCTCAACGGCACGAACCTGAATGCCGCGTCATGCGGCGTCCTCAGCGATAACAACCGCGTCCAAATCAATGGCGGGACGATCACGGTCGGTTCGTTCGGTTACGCCGGGACGGACCAGCTCAACGGTGCGACCTTCCCGTTGGCCTCGCCGATGCAGATGCTTCCCGTGAACGATCCATGCCCCAACATTTCGGGCTGCGCGTACTTGGCCGCAAATCCGCCTACGACGACGAGCTGCAGGTCTTATCAACTCAACGGTGGTTCCGGCAGTATCTTGCCCGGCTGCTATAGCCAAATTCAGGTCAATGGCGGGACCCTCACCCTCGGAGCCGGGACTTACGAGCTCACCGGCCAGCTTCAAATTAACGGCGGCAGCGTCAGCGGCACCGGCGTCACGGTCTATGCAGCCGCCGGCGGAAGTTTACAGTCTAACGGTAATCCTCTGACATTGATTGCGCCTACGACCGGGAGCACGGCCGGCGTGGCCTATTATCAGGTACCCGGGAACACGAATCTCGTTCAGTATAATGGCTCGAACGACGACATCAGCGGGCTCGTGTATGCGCCGTCCGCCCAAGGCCAGGTTAACGGCAGCAGCGGATCTTACGTGGTCCTGGTTTTTGGAACCATGCAACTCAACGGTGGACTCACTTTGGCTGGACCGGCGCCGGGCCAATCAATCATTAGGCAGGTCGTCCTCTCACAATAATACTTCGAACTAGCTACGTTGGCTCAAAGTACGGGGGTGCTGGAGCGAAGGGAGAACACGAATCATGAAAAGCCGCAGCGGAGAACGTGGACAAGTCCTGCCCCTAGTAGCCATTTGCCTCGCCGTGCTGATGGGGTTTGCCGCATTAGCGGTAGACGTCGGCTACGAGCAATATCAACAGCGTGCGCAACAATCGGCTACCGACGCCGCGGCTATTGCCGGCGCTCGTCAGCTCGTCTACGCCGGTTGCCCCAGTCAAGGTGCCGCGCAAACTGCGGCCCGAAACGACGCCGCCACCGACGGCTATACGAACGGCACGGGAACCGTATCGGTGACGGTCAATAACGGACTTGGCGTGACGGGGCCCTATGCCGCCGATAACTGCGCGGTCCAAGTGACGATCTTTTCGCCTCATACGACGTTTTTTGCCGCGGCCTTCGCCAAGTTTTTCGGAACGAACCTAACCGGTCAAGAAACCACGCAAGCCGTCGCTACCCTGACGGCTAGTGATGCCGGCTGCGTCTACATGCTCGATCCGACTCAGACCTGGAACGCCAACGGCACGAATGTAAACGCAGCAACCTGCTCGATCCTGATCAACGGCACCGCCAACTTCAACGGCGGTACCATCAGGGCGTCGGCGATTGGTTACGGCGGCTCAACCCCAAACGAAAATGGTGCGAGCTTTCCTCAAGCCACACCGGCTCCGATGCTCAAGGTCGCCGATCCGTGTCCACAAATTGCCGGGTGCGCATACCTGGCAGCCAATGCTCCGACGATCCCAAACACCAATCCACCGTCGCCCTGCAGCCCGGGCACGCTTTCGTCGAGCTTTCACGGAGGCGCGTTACCCCCCGGCTGCTACAACAGCCCAAGCTTTAACGGCGACTCGACCGTCACGATGAACGGCAACTACACGCTGATTAACCCCAACTTCAACGGCGTTAACACCATAACGATGACGAACGGCAACTATCTCGTCACTTCTCCGAACTTTAATGGCGCCCACAATATCTCGATGACGTCGGGGAACTACACGCTTTCTGACCAGGACTTCAACGGCGCTGGCAACGTTACGATGTCGGGCGGGACGTTTTACATGGAAGGCTCGACCAACTTTAACGGCGCCACGGTAGCGATGTCCGGCTATTTCGTTTACACCGGCAGTATGAATGCCAATGGTGCAACACTCAAGGACGACGCGACCGGGAACGGTACGACCATGTACACGACGACCGGCGGATCGCCGAACTTTAACGGCGCCACCGTTAAACTTAGCCCGCCGAGCACCGGTAACACCGCTGGTGTGCTCTACTATCAAGTCCCGGCCAACTCGGGGAATCCGAATTTCAACGGCGCGAGTAACGCTCTTAGCGGTTTGTTCTATGCACCAGGCGCCGACGGAGTGAACTTCAACGGCGCCAACGGCGGCTATACAATCCTAGTTTTTGGCTCCGCGAACTTCAACGGTAGTAGCTCCAATAACTTCGGACCTCCGCCTGGGGGCGTATCCTTGATCAAGCGAGCGGTACTGGCTCAGTAATGTTTACCCTGAAGGCCGCTCGCCGATCGCGAACGTTGGTCCGGTCGGAACGCGGCACCGCTTTGGTGGAATTTGCCATCATGGCTCCGGTGTTTCTTCTCCTGCTGGTGGGTCTGATCGAAGTAAGCCGCTACGCTTACTACGCATTGCTCGCCGCCAACGGCGTCCGCGCTGGAGCGGCATACGGATCACAAAACACGATCTCGGCCGATGACGTCCTCGGAATGAGGACCGCCGCCGTCGCGGATGCCCAAGGCTTTCCCGGCGGAATCGCGTCCTTTAGTGCAACCCACCTCTGTTATCTCAGCGGTACGACAACGGCGTGCCCAGCTAATGGCACTCCGCAGTCGAACTGGGTCTACTTCGTAGTAGTCACCGCGTCCGGCACCGTAAACTCCCTCTTCCGCTATCCCGGCATCCCCCAGAGCATTCCGATCAGCGCCAGCGCGACGATGCGAGTGGCGAGTCAATGAGCCATGCGCGACGCTGGCGCTACCAGCGGGGTACCACGCTTCCGGAGACCGCGATCGTCCTCGTGGTAATGCTCATGGTCCTCTTCGGCATCATCGATTTCGGGCGAGCGATGTACACCTATAGCTTCGTTGCGAACATCGCACGTGAGGGGGCCCGTTGGGCCATAGTACGCGGATCGCAATGTACGGTGCTAACCGGTGGATGCCCGGCGACAGCCCCTCAAGTACAGGCTTACGTTCAAAGCCTGTCCGAAGGTGCAACGACGGCTAGTTCGATTTCCGTGACAACGAGCTGGCCCGGAACGGGAACCGGCTGCTCGGGCGGAACGGGTGGGGCCGGCCTGCACAATGTAGCAGGCTGCCCGGTAGTCGTGACCGTCACCTACCCGTTCAAGTTCATTCTGCCCTACATGCCTGGACCGACACTCACCATGTCGAGTTCTTCCACGATGGTCATATCTCAGTAACCGGTCTCAAACTTTGAACTCTTCGCTCGCACTTCGCCCCACTTCTTCTCCGCTCGCCCCGTCGTTTAGATCCGGGTCGGGCACTGCCGTTCGCACGGCGTCGGGCGGAGTGGCGGCCGCTTTCGTGCTCGAGAGTTACGATGCACGCCACAACTTCGCGATCTACTCGCTGCGCGTCATCAACCAATCGAGCAAGTCGCTGCTCTGCCGCATTTGGATCGTCTCGCACGATGGAGCCGCGACGCCGGCGCACTCCGCACCGATCGAGATCGCGCCGTTTGCACAGCGCACCAGCGATGTTCCCGTTTGGCTCGAAGATTGTCCCTCGTTCTCGCGCGCCTTCGCCGAGATCGCCGGCGAAGGCGTAGAGTGTATCGTCGAAGCAGCCGCGCCGGTGATGGAACACCCCCTCGCGACGCTACCCTCAGTCGAGCGAACTCGCAGTTACGTGGCGGCGATCGTCGCCGGATCGGTCGTAGCGGCGCTCGCTCTGGGCGCCGCCGTCGTATCGGGCGCAATGCCGCGAATCGCCGCGTTCGCCGTGCCGCCGATGGCGATCGCGGGCACGACCGTGCGCGCCGAATACACCGCGTCGGGCGCCGGCACGCTGAGCTACGACGTTACCGCCCCCGACGGCCACCGCGTCGCCGCGGGCACGCTGGCCGATCGCTCCGGCGCGATTCCGATTGCCATTCCGGTCTCAAACGACGACGGCGCCTACACGCTGCAGCTCGCGCTGCGCGGACCGCTCGGAAGCGCTAAGGAAGTGCGCGTGCTCAACACCGTTCCCAAAGGACGCGATGCCGCCGCCATCACCGATATCTCGGTTAACCCGGTCGTTGCCAAGCCGGGCGACCCGGTCACGGTCACCTACACCGCCTCCGGCACCGACGGCTACGTGCGTCTGCTGGGAACCGACGGTACGATTTGGGGGCAGCGGCCGTTCTCGCGCGATGGCAAAGCCGCGTTCGTCGTCCCGCCCGTCACCGATAGCCGCGAACTGCGCGTGCAGCTGCGAGTCACCAAGGGCCGCACCGCCGCCGAATCGAGCGCCGGTTTGGTCGTCGCCACTCCGGCGCGCGCCGCTGCGGCGCCGGCTCCCGTTGCGCAAACCGACGACGGCGCGGCTGCCGACGATGGCGCCAACGGCACGTTCGCATTGCTGACGCCGCGGGTGCCGAGCGGCGGCACCGTGCACGTGAAGATTCTTTCGCCTCGCAACGGCATGCGGATCGGGCTAGCCGACCCGCAGTCCAACGAAGTGGCCGGCGTCAACGTCGGCGCCGATCAAGAAACGGTCACCTTACGCGCGCCGCAAGTGGCGCTCGCAACTCGCTACACCGTCGTCGCCAGCTTCACCGACGGGTTCGGTCAAGAAAGCGTCGTCGAGCCCGTCACGGTGGTTCCATAATCTATGCCGACCGATAAAGTACTCGGACACGTCGTCACCGTCACCGGCGCGCAGATCACGGTCGCCTTCGGCGCCGGCGGCGCGCAGCAGTGGATCAGAATCGGCGATATGGTCAAAGTCGACAACGCCGATCATACGGTCGTGGGAACGATCGCCGAAGTCCGCTTCTCCGACGAAGCGTCGGCCTCGGCCCGCGTGTTCATCGTGGATCTCCTGGGTGAAATCGTCGCTCGTAAGGGGGAGCGCCATTTCAGCCGCGGCGTCTCGCTCCACCCGGTGCCCGGAGATCCGGTCTTCGCGGCCGACGACGCCGATCTCGATTCGATCTACGACGAACCGTCGCCCTCAAGCATCACGGTCGGGTCGCTCCACCACGATACGTCGCGTCCGGCGTGTTTGCTGATCGACGAACTGCTCACCAAGCACTTTGCGGTGCTCGGCACGACCGGCTCTGGCAAATCCTGCGCCATCACCTTGATTCTCAAGGCCGTGTTGCAGCAGCATCCCAACGCCCACATCGTGCTTTTCGATCCCCACAACGAGTACGCGAGCGCGTTCGGTCCGCGCGCCGAAGTGATCAGCGTCGACAATCTCGAGTTGCCGATCTGGCTATTCAACCTCGAGGAACTTGTTAACGTCCTGGTCCGCGGCGGCACCAACCAAGAGCAAGAGTCCCAGTCCATCATTCTCAAAGACGCAGTCATCTGGGCGCGCCGCCACTACGCCGGCGACGACTACGGTCTCTCGTCGATCACCGCCGATACGCCCGTTCCGTTCCGCGTGCACGAGCTGCTGCGCTACATCAACGAGGAGATGGGGCGCGTCACCAAGCCCGACACCTCGTTCCCGTACTTGCGGTTACGCACCCGAATCGAGTCGCTGCGCGGCGACCGCCGTTACGGCTTCCTGTTTTCCAACGAGGAAGATGCGCTGACCCAGATCATCGCCCGGCTGCTGCGCATGCCGGTCGAAGACAAACCGATGTCGATCGTCGATCTCTCGGGCGTGCCCTCGGAAATCGCCGACGTGCTGGTTTCCGTGCTGTGCCGCGCGGTCTTCGACTTCAGCATGTGGTCGCGCCGCGACCGGATGCCGCCGGTGCTGCTGGTCTGCGAGGAGGCGCACCGTTACGTGCCCGCCGATCCGCGGGTCGGCTTCGAGGAGACGGCTCGCGTGATCACGCGCGTCGCCAAAGAGGGCCGCAAATACGGCGTGTCGCTCGCGCTGGTCTCGCAGCGCCCGTCGGAACTCTCGGCGCCGGCGCTCGCGCAGTGCGGCACCGTGTTCGCGTTGCGCCTGGGCAGCGACGCCGATCAAAACTTCATTGCGCGGACGGTGCCCGACGTCGCGCGCGGCATGCTCGGCGCCTTGCCGAGCCTGCCGAGCCAGCAGGCTATCATCTCGGGCGAAGGCGTA
The DNA here is from genome assembly GCA_036490465.1 of Candidatus Tumulicola sp. Taxonomy (GTDB): domain Bacteria; phylum Vulcanimicrobiota; class Vulcanimicrobiia; order Vulcanimicrobiales; family Vulcanimicrobiaceae; genus Tumulicola. The sequence goes on from DASXDV010000144.1 coordinate 11,616, forward strand.
AGAGTCCCGATGCGCATTCAGTTCGCCGATCTGCCCGACGACGAGCGGCCGCAGAGCGCCAGCGCCTCCTTCTCCGAAGCGTGGCAGAACGATGCCGCCGATCAGTGGTTCATCGAAGACGGCGTCCAACGGTGGCGCGCCCAGGTCAAAGACGACAAGCGTGTGGCGCACTGATTTTCTAACCGCGCTAGCCGGCGCCGCGCTCGCGGGTCTGTCGCCGGCCGCCGTGGCGGCCGCGGTGCCGAGCGGCTCCAAACGCACGTTGTGGCTGCGCCGCGAAGGCTACGCTGAGGAGATCCTCGCGCCGTTTACCGTCGACGGTACGTCCGTCTACGCGCCCGGCTACCGCGAGATCTGCTGGCTGATGCGCGACCACGCGGTCCCGTTTGCCCAAGGCTACGTGCAGTTCGACATCAACGAAATCCAAGTGCTCTACGAAGTGCAGCAGGCGCTCGCTTTGCACGGCGTGCACCAGCCGCTCGTCATCACCAGCGGCTACCGGACGCAGGCCACCAACGAAGCGATCGAAGGCGCCGCCCGCAACAGCCAGCATCTGTACGCCAAGGCGGTCGACATGTATGTGGCGGGCGTTTCGAATCGCGAGTTATTCGACACCTGCTGGGGGCAGGGCGCCTCGGGCGGCATGGGCTACTACGACGATCACGTTCATCTCGACTCGGGTACGCGCCGCTGGTGGGTGGGCGCGCTGTCGCTCCCCAGCTTCGCGTAGCCCCAACAGGGGAAACACTCGTCGGCGAAAACTTCAACGCCATGAACGGTCGCATCGCAACCCTCTCGCTTGCCGCGTTTGCGTTTGCGATCGGGCTGGCTGGGTGTTCGTCGCACGGCGGCTCCGCGCCGGGTCTTCCGCTTTCGGCCGGCGCGCTCGACCGGCGACCGGCCACCTCGACCCCGGTGCAGCACATCGTCGTCATGGTTCAAGAGAATCGCAGCTTCGACGACTTCTTCGCGACCTATCCGGGCGCCGACGGCACCACCACCGGCAAGACGAGCAAAGGCAAGACGATCCCGCTAAAAAAGGCGCATTTGGCCGCGCTCGACCTCAACCACATGCGCGCCGACTATCTGACCGACTGCGACCTGCAGGGCAGCACGTGTCAGATGGACGGATTCGACAAGGCGAAGATTAATGGCATCCCGGCGCCCCCCAATTACGCGTACCAGTATGCCGATCCGACGGAGATTAAACCGTACTGGACGATCGCATCGCAGTACGTGCTGGCCGATCACATGTTCCAGACGCAAGGCAGCGGCAGCTTTACCGCGCACCAAGACCTGATCGCCGCCGGCACCAAGATCAACAACACCCAGAGCATCGTCGACGTGCCTTCCAACAACGTGTACTGGGGCTGCGAGGCGAAGAGCACGACGAAGACCTCGCTGCTGACGACCAAGCTGAAGTACTTGACGTGGAAAGGTCCGTTTCCGTGCTTCACCTATCCCACCGGGACGCTGCGCGACCTGCTCGATGCCAAGGGCGTGACCTGGCGCTACTACGCGCCGCACCATCAGGGGAACAACAAGACCGGGGCGATTTGGAACGCCTTCGACGCGATCGATGCGGTGCGCAACGGGCCGGAATGGCAGACCAACATTTCGATGCCCGAGACCAACGTCTTCAACGACATCGCCAACGGCACGCTCGCGCAAGTCTCGTGGGTCATCCCCGACCAAGTTGACTCCGATCACCCGCACTTAATGAACGGGCAGTACCACGGTCCGGAGTGGATCGCGTCGGTGGTCAACGCCATCGGCAAGAGCGCGTACTGGAAAACGACGACTATCGTCATCGTTTGGGACGACTGGGGCGGGCTCTACGATCACGTCCCGCCGGCGTTTTTCGACAATCTCGGCGGCCTGGGTTTCCGGGTGCCGATGCTGGTCGTCTCGCCGTACGTCGGCACGGGCGTGATCGACCATAACCAGTACGAGTTCGGCAGCATCGTGAAGTACATGGAGCAGACGTTTAGCCTGGGAACGCTCGGCCTCACGGATCAGCGCGCCCGGTCGCTGGCCGGCATGTTCCACTATAGCAAGCCGCCACGCGCCTTCTCGGCTATCCCCTCCAAACACGACGCGAACTGGTTCTTGCATCAGCCGCCCGACGACGAACCGGTCGATAGCGAATAACCGCCTGCAGGGAAACCACGTAAGCGGAATAAGGTTCTTCGTATGCTGACTCGTGTACGCACGCTTTCGTTTTTTTGCTTCTGTTCGATCGCCCTGATTGCCGTGGGCTGTTCCAACGGCTCGGGTTCCGCACCCGGACTTCCGCAGCGGGGCGGTCTGGATCGCGGCGTGTCGCCCAATACGACGCCTGTGCAGCACATCGTGCTGATGATTCAAGAGAATCGCAGCTTCGATGACTTCTTCGCCACCTATCCGGGCGCCGACGGCGCCACCACCGGCAAGACCCACAAGGGCAAGACGATTCCGCTCCAAATGCGCAATCTCGCCGCGCTCGACATCGACCATCAATACTCGTCGTTTACCAAGGACTGCGACCTGCAGGGGAGCGCGTGTCAGATGGACGGGTTCGATCTGGCGACGATCAATGGGAATCCGGCGCCCCCGAACTACGCCTATCAGTACGTCAATCCCGATCAAATTCAGCCGTACTGGACGATCGCGTCGCAGTACATTTTGGCCGATCACGTGTTCCAGACGCAGGGCAGCGGGAGTTTTACCGCCCATCAGGATCTAATCGCCGGCGCGACCCGGCTCAACGACCACGAGAGCGTGATCGACACGCCTTCGAGTTCGAAGTCGTGGGGATGCGACGCGCAGCAAGGGACGAAGACGTCGCTAATCACGACCGCGTTGAAGTACGAGCAATATAAGGGTCCGTTTCCGTGCTTTACCTACCCGACTGGGACGCTGCGCGACCTGCTCGACGCCAAAGGCGTCAGTTGGCGTTACTACTCCCCGCCGCACAAGGGCAACACCGGCGGCGGCGCGATCTGGAACGCCTTCGACGCGATCGATGCCGTTCGCAACGGTCCCGAGTGGAAGACCAACATCTCGGTACCCGAGACCAACATTTACGGCGACATCACCAACGGTACGCTGGCGCAGATGTCGTGGGTGATTCCAAGCGAAGTCGACTCGGACCATCCGCACAAGACCAAGGGGGTCTACACCGGACCGCAATGGATCGCATCGGTCGTCAACGCGATCGGCACCAGCCAGTACTGGAACAACACGACCATCATCATCGTCTGGGACGACTGGGGGGGCTTCTACGACAACGAGCCGCCGCCGTTTTTCGATAAGCAGGGCGGTTCGGGTTTCCGAGTGCCGATGCTGGTCGTCTCGCCCTACGTCGATCGCGGCAAGGTCAACCACACGGTCTTCTCCTTCGGCAGCATCTTGAAGTACGTCGAAGAGACGTTCAAGCTCGGCTCGCTCAATACGACCGACAAGCCAGCCAAGACGATGATGCCGATGTTCCACTACGGCCAGCAGCCCCGGCCGTTCGCCACGATCCCCGCCGACCGCACGAAGGCCTACTTCCTGCGCCAGCCGCCCGACTACGACCCGGTGGATAGCGAGTAACCGGGCGAATCTGAAGCGGGCAGAAGGGTGCCTCCTCTAAAGGGCCTAATAGGCGGAGTGCTTCTCACCAAGTCTTAAGGAGTTAAAAAACGCCCATGGATAAGCTCACGCGGCTCGTCGGTGCCCTTTCGTGCGCCGCCGTCGTCGCAGCGGCCGGGTGCTCGGCTAATTCGAGCGTAACGCCCGCTTCAGGATCGCCGATGCAATCTGCCGCGGTCGGTCACTCCGCTTCCGGCTGGACCACCGAAAATGGGGTCTCGTACGCGAAGCCCATTTACATGCGGACGCGCAACGCCCCGCACCCCGACGTTCATCCGGACACCACGTTTACGTACGGCAACGGAGCGCTGCTCTACAAGCCGAAATTGTACCTGATCTTCTGGGGATTCGGAGCCGCCGGCGACCCGAACGGCATGGAGCCTCTGCTCAAGAAATACGCCCAGTCGGTCGGCGGCACCAAGTACAACGCGATCTACACGCAGTACACGGGTACGGCCGGGACCATTAAGAATCCCAAAGCCCAGTACGGCGGCTTCTGGAACGACGACACCAATCCGATCGCGGCGCATCCGAGCGATGGGCAAGTCGCGGCGGAGTCGCTGGCGGGCGTCGCCCACTTCGGTTACGACCCCAACGGATCGTACGTCGTCGTGACCGCGCATCTCCACTCGTCGTCGGGCTTCGGTTCGTCCTTCTGCGCGTATCATAGCGCGACGTCGTATCAGAGCCAGCTCGTCTCGTACACGAACCTGCCCTACATTCCGGACGCCGGACAGAGCTGCGGCTCGAACATCGTCACGGCCCCGAGCGACGAAACCGGCGCCGATGAAGGCGTCACGATCGTCGAGGGTCACGAGTACGGCGAGTCCATCTCCGATCCCAATCCGCCGTCGGGCTACTACAACGGCCTGTACGGTGAGATCGGCGACATCTGCGCCTGGACCGACATTCAGAACGACAAGTACCGCAAGCACATCTTCACGGCGCAGCCGATGTGGAGCAATGCGGACGACGCTTGCGTTCACTCCTACAAGAAGAAATAACCAACTGCGATCTGGATCGCAAAACCGCGGGAGCTAATCACTCCCGCGGTTTTTCTTTTCCGGCTCGCCGGAGCTTGCGAGCATCGCTTGCGCGCAGGCGCGATCGCTTTCGCGAGCGGATGCCGACAACCGCTCGATGACCCGCGCCCGGTCGGCCTCGCTGCGATTCTGGCTGAGCTTGGCAACCACGTCCAGGCGGTCGACCTGCATCTCGAACGCCACGATTCCGTGTAACTGCTTTTCGTAGTAGGCCGCATCCATTCGCGCCGTCGTCCACGCGGGCGAGGTTTCCGATTCGAAAACGGCCGTCAGTCGGTCGAGGAAGCGCCGAGGATCGCACTCTTCGAGCCGCCCGGCGGCATGTACGGCCGTGTAGTTCCAGGTCGGCACGTTCGTATACGGCGCTTCGTACCAGGTCGGGGAAACGTAGGCGTGCGGCCCTTGAAAGATCGCGGTCGCGTGCCGGCCCTCGAGAATCTGCCGCGCGTGCGGACTGCCCCGGGCAACGTGACCGGCGATCCACAGTTCGTCGGCTTCACTGCGCGCGATCATCGGCAAATGCGTGGCCTGCAGATGTTCTTCGCTGCAGCTGGCCAGCAAGCCAAAGGGATGCTGCGCGATCAGGTCGAGCGCGAACGCGCGGTCGCCGACCGCGAAGGCGGATGGAACGTACATGCGACCAGGATTTCCGCCCGCGCTTTGGATCGCCCGCCCCGCAACGGCTCTCGGCACGGGGTGACCGGGGATGCCGCTGCGAAAGGACCCGAGCATGATCGCGATTTCAAAGTGGGCGGTACCGGTCGGAGTGATCTTCGCGCTGAGCGCGTGCGGGGGAGCGGGAGCGCCCTTCGGGGCGCCGGCGATCGGTCAACCGGACTCGGCGACGAGCGCGCAGATGGCGCCCGCCTGCGCAGCGGTTCGGGCCGGATTGGCGCGCTGCGGGACGCTCGTGCGGCCGGCTACGGGGAGCGTCACCGGGTATGGCCCGGCCGACCTCCAGGCGGCTTACGCGCTGCCGTCGACGACGCAAGGAACGGGCCAAATCGTGGCGATCGTGGACGCCTTCGATAATCCCAACGCCGCCGACGACTTAGCGGGCTATCGCGCCAATTTCGGGCTGCCGGCCGCGACCTTCGCCAAGTACAATCAGCGCGGCAAACAGAGCGGCTATCCGACGGCCGACGTCGGCTGGGGAACGGAGATCGACACCGATATCGAGCTGGTGTCGGCGACCTGCCCGCTATGCACCATCTACCTCGTCGAAGCCAAATCCAATACCTGGCGAGACCTCGATCTCGCCGAACTCGAAGCGGTGAAGCTTGGTGCGACGATCGTTAGCAGTGGCTTCAGCGGTACGGGTGCCGACGAACATGCCTTTTCGCGAAAGGGCATTACGTATCTCGCCAGTTCGGGTAACCCCGGCATCGAACCGGCGTCGTTTCCCGAAGTGGTCGCCGTCGGCGGAACGACCCTCACGCCCGCGCAAAACCCACGCGGCTGGAAGGAAGCGCCGTGGGGCGGCAGCGGCGGATGCACGACGTTTCCCAAGCCTTCGTGGCAGCACGACGACGCGTGCGGATTTCGGATGATGAACGACGTCTCGGCGGTCGCGGATCCGTCGACCGGCGTCGCGGCCTACGATACGTATGGCGAGCAGGGGTGGATCGAAATCGGCGGCACGAGCGTTCCGACGCCAATCGTCGCCGGCGTGTTCGGGCTAGCCGGGAACGCGACCAAACAAAATGGCGGCCGCACGTTCTGGACTACGGCGCATCACAAGTTCCTCAATACCATCGTGGGCGTCAAGGGTCACTACTCGGCGACGACCGGTTGGGGAACGCCGATCGGTACGGGTGCGTTCTAACCGTCCCTCGACTACGCGTGCTGCGCACGCTCCGCTCGGGATGACAAATGGCGATTAGCGCTCTGCGGGAGCGTTGCTGTTAGCGCTCTGCGGGAGCGATGCCGTTAGCGCTCTGCGGGAGCGTTGCGGTTAGCGCTCTTGGGGGGCGGAGCTGATGGTGGCGGCGATTGGGAATGCGAGGTTTTTGAGCGTCTTGGTGGGCGAGCCGCCGGCCGGGTAGTTGTAGAACAGCGCGTTTCCACTCGTGCACAGATTCGGCGCGACGATTTTTCCGCCGCTGATGACGAACTGGCCAACGATGCAGGCCTTCTCGAGCGGAGTGCTGCTCTCGACGGTCGTGCCCGAGATCTGATAGACCACGGCGCCGACTTGGTCGCCGATCGCCATATTCGTTCCGTCGGACTGCACGCCGCCGGGAAATGCGATCGTGGGCCCGCTCAGCCTGACCGTCGCGATCGTTTTCGATCCGTGCGCCATTTCGCCCAGCGCAAAGTATCCTTTGTGCACCGCAATGCCGTCGACGAAGAGGTTGCCGGCGCTATCGTAGCCTAGAAAATACAGGTTCTGGAACGCTTTGGAGCGATAGAGCTTCGGCGTGCCCTGCGCCTTCTTATAGAGCGAGATGCTTCCCGGGCCGCCGCGGATATCCGACAGGTTCGACACCGCCAAGTTGCCGTTTTTCGGATCGATCGCGCATCCGACCGGATTTTGGTTGGGATCGTCCAGCGTCGCAATCGGCGCGGTCCCGCCGTGCGCGTACTCGATGACCTGCGCCGTGCCGGTATTGACGACCCACACGTTGCCGTTGCCGTCCGCGCACACACCTTGCGGCTGATAAAAGCCCGTCAAACTGCCGGCGCGCTTTCCACTCGGATACGCGTACGCGTACACGCGTCCGCGGACCATGTCGGAGATGTAGAGCAACGAACCTTTGGCGGCGGCCGGATCCATCCACGACGGACTGCGATCGGGCTGGAGCGCGACCGGATGCGTGACGCGGGCCGCGATCGTCGCCGGCTGCGCGACGCGCTCCGGCCCCAGCGGCGCAGCCGCGTTCGGCGTTGCGCCGCTCCCGCAGGCGCTTAGCAGAGCGGCAGCGGCCAAAACGACCGACGCCCGGAGTCCAGCGGCCCGAGGCCTCATGCGCGATCCCCTTTCACGGTTCCGGAAGGCCGATGCTTTGGCCGCTGCAAGAACGCTCCCCTGTTACTGCGTGTCGGGCGGCCGGTCGTCGGGCGGCTGGCGCTCGAAATCGGCGGCGTTCAGCGGCGCCTGAATCGGCGTGAACGCGCGCGGCGCTTGCGTGAAGTCGAACGCGTCCTGCTCCGGCGACGTCGCGCGCGCGTCCGACGCGGAGAGCTGGCCGAGGCCAAACTGGTCCTCGATAAACCGCAGAATGCTGCCGTGTTCGTATTGCACGTGCGAGACGTAGCCCTTGCGCGCGTAAGGGGAGACGATCAGCATCGGCACGCGCATTCCGAGCCCGTCGTAGTCGACCAGCGGCGGCGCGACGTGATCGTACCACCCGCCCCAGTCGTCCCAGAAAACGAAAATCGCGCTCGAGTTCCAATATTGGCTTTGACCGACTGCATTGACCAGCGAAGCAACCCAGGCCGGCCCGGTCGCCGCTCCGCAACCCGCGTGATCGCTATTCTGGCACGTGGGCGTGACCCAGCTCACCGCCGGCAGCGCGCCCTTCTTCACGTCGCTAAAGAACCGCGTCTGCGGCCTGACCACGTCGGCTTTCCAATCGGGGCCGTAGCGGATGTGCTTGATCGCCTGGTACGCGTTCCAGAGGCTGCCGTTCTTGTAGACACCCGACGTGTAATAGCGCCACGAAATTCCGGCCGCATCGAGTTCGTCGCCGAGCGTTTGGTCTCCAAAACACGCGCGAATCCGCGCACCGACCGCGCGTTGCTGGGTCAGCGTCGCGATCGTGTCCTGTTTGCCGCCGTCGCATCCCCAAATGCCCGAACTCGGATAGTCGACGGTGCCGACCGCCTGCGCGGCGATGATGTACTGGTGCGAAACGAAGCTGCCGTCGATATTCGACGTAAACATTCGGTCGGCGAGTACGTACTGCTTGGCCATCGCGAAGTACGGTTTGGTTTCGGCGTGCGGCACGTAACTGTACTGCGAGTCGGCGGGCGGACAGTAGGGCTTACCGCCCTTCGAGCACGTCAGCGCTTCCTTGTTGAACCCATCCATCCGGCAGTCTGTGCCGGGTAAACTACCCGTCCCGTCGCAGGCCTGGAGGAAGGCGGTCAAACTATGATCGACGTCCCACAGCGCCTCGAGTCCGACCGGCTTGAGCTTGTGCTTTTTGCCGGTGCTCGTGTAACCGTAGGTTTGCGTGTCGGCGCCCGGGTAGCCGTAGAACAAATTGTCGAAGCTGCGGTTCTCTTGCACGATCACGATCACGTGCGTGATCTTGCCGCTGGCGCCGTGGCGGCCGCCGAGCGCATCGCGCGTGGCCGGCAATGCCGCCGAGGATCCGCGACCGCCGCCGGCGCACGCGCACAGCAACAGCACGACCGCGGCCGCGACGAGTCTGCGGGTCATTGGCTATCCGGCGGCCGCGAGTCGAGCGGCTCGCGTTCGAAATACGCTTGGCCCAGCTTCGCGGGAATCGGCGTAAACGGGCGCGGCGCCTGGGTGAAGTCGAAGCAGTCTTTTTCGGGCGAGGTGGCGCGCACGTCGGTCGCGGCCAACGGCGCGACGCCGAACTGATGCTCGATGAAACGCAGAATGCTGCCGTGCTCGTAATGCACGTGCGAAACGAAGCCTTTCTTGGCATACGGGGATACAATCAGCATCGGCACGCGCATCCCCAGGCCGTCGTAATCCACCAGCTTGGGCGCCACGTGATCGTACCACCCGCCGGGATCGTCCCAAAAAATGAAGATCGCGGTCGAGTTCCAGTACGGCGATTTTCCGATCGCGTTGACTAACGACGCCACCCACGCCGGCCCGTGACGCTCGCCGCAACTCGCGTGGTCGGAGTTCGCGCACGTCGGCGTCACCCAGCTCACCGCCGGCAAGCGGCCTTTCGAAACGTCGCCGAAAAACTTGGTTTGCGGGGCCACGACGTCGGTTTTCCAATCCGGACCGTAGCGGATGTGCCGGATCGCCTGATAGGCGTTCCAAAGGCCGCCGTCTTTGCGGACGTTCGACGTGTAGTAATGCCACGAGACGCCGGCGGCGTCGAGTTCGTCGCCTAGGGTCTGATCGTCGAAGCACACCGGCACGCTCGGACCGACCGTGCGCTGCTGCGTGAGCGTTTGGATCGTATCGCTCGGGCCGCCGTCGCAGCCCCACAATCCGGTGGTCGGGTAATCGACCGTCGAGTTCGCCTGCCCCGCGATGATGTACTGGTGCGAGACGAAACTGCTCATATCGAAGTTCGAGGCAAACATCCGATCGGCTAGCACGTATTGGTTGGCCAGCGCGAAGTACGGCTTGATCTCGCCGTGGGGAACGTAGGCGTACTGCGGATCTTTGTTCGGACACGGATCGAAGACGCTGCAGGTCGTGGTCTCCTTATCGAAGCCGTCCATCCGGCAATCCGTTCCGGGCACGCTTCCCGTGCCGTCGCAGGCGTCAAAGTACGCTGCCGAGTTGTGCGCGATGTCCCAATGAGTTGCCAGCGTGATCGGCACGAGCGTCAGCTTCTTGCCGGTGCTGGTGTAGCCGTACGACTGCGTGTCGGCGCCCGGATAGTCGTGAAAGAGATTGTCGAAACTGCGGTTCTCTTGCACGATCACGACGACGTGCTGGATCTTGCCGCTAGGCGCTTGGCGCGCGCCGGCGGCCTCGGTTCCGCCCGGAACGAGGGTCGTTCCACGTCCGCCGGCACATGCCGCGAGCAGCGCCGCGAGCGTCGCAGCGGCGAGTCCGCGCCGATTCACTGCGTATCCGGCGGACGCGGATCGTACGGCTCGTGCTCGAAGAAGTTGGCGTCGTGCGCCGCGGGAATCACCTTGAAGGGCCGCGGCGGGCTGGAGAAATCGAAGGCGTCCTGTTCGGGCGACGTCGCGCGCGCGTCGGTCGCCGCCAGACGCGGCAGACCGAACTGATCCTCGATGAAGCGCAAGATGCTGCCGTGTTCGTACTGCACGTGCGAGACGTAGCCCGCTTTGGCGTACGCCGAGACGATCAGCATCGGTACGCGCATCCCCAGGCCGTCGTAATCCACCATCGGCGGCGGAACGTGGTCGTAAAAACCGCCGGGATCGTCCCAGAAAATGAAGATCGCCGTGTTGTTCCAATACTGGCTCTTGCCGACCGCGTTGACCAGCGAGGCGACCCACTCCGGCCCGTGCGACCCGAAGCATCCAGCGTGATCGGAGTTGCGGCAGGTCGGCGTGATCCAGCTGACGGCCGGTAAGCGGCCCTTCTTGACGTCGGTAAAGAACCGCGTCTGCGGATGGACGACGTCCTGGTGCCAGTCGGGTCCGTTGCGGATGTGGGCGATCGCCTGATACGCGCTATAGAAGCCGCCGTCGACGTGGATCGCCGAGGTGTAGTAACGCCACGGCAGGCCGGCGGCATCGAGTTCGTCCCCGAGCGTTTCGTTGTCGAAGCAGACTGGGACTTTGGGGCCGTACGTCCGTTGCTGCGTCAGCGTCGCAATCGTATCGTTGGGTCCGCCGTCGCAGCCCCACATCGTGAGCGGAAAGTTCACCGTCGAACTGGCTTGACCGGCGATGAGGTACTGATGCGAGATAAAGCTGCTCATGTCGAAGTTCGATGCGAACATGCGGTCCGCGAGCACGTACTGCTTGGCTAGCGTGAAGTACGGCTTGATGCCGGCCCGGGGAACGTAGACGTACTGCGGATGCGCGTACGGGCACGGCGGATGGAGGCCGCCGCAGGTCACCGCTTCCAGGTCAAAGCCGTCCATCTTGCAGTCGGTGCCCGGCAAGCTTCCGGTGCCGTCACAGGCGGCGAAAAATGAGGCGGCGTCGTGCGTAATGTCCCACGCGGTTTGCAAGCCGAGCGGCTGAAGCTTGAGCTTCTTGCCTTTGCTCGTGTAGCCGTACGACTGGGTATCCGCGCCCGGGTACCCCTGAAAGAGGTTGTCGAAGCTGCGGTTCTCCTGGACGATCACGACGACGTGCGCGATCTTTCCGCTCGCACTTTGGTGGTGCATGCCAACGCCCGCGCGATCCGGTCCGCCGACGAACGGAGCGCCGCCGCTTTTGGCGCATGCCGCTAGGACGCCGGCGGTCACAGCCAAGGCCAAAGCTTCCCGAAGCCTTCGAGCAATCTGCATGGGGCGAAAGCACATGTTCGCGCCGGAAGCCTCCGGGCCTAGCGTACCTCGTCGCTTACGGCGACGAAAAAAACGGGCCCGCCGAAGCGGACCCGTTAGACCGATCTGCCGCGGATGCGGCGGATTCGTTTACGGCCCGAGCTGAACGGCCTGGCCGTTAAGCGACGGGTAGGACTCGCTGACCGTGATGGTCTTGCCCGGGCGCGGCGTGCCGCCGGCCGGATAAGCCCACGTGTAGATCGTTCCGTTAACGTCGGCTCCGACCATACCCTTGGCGCCGCGCTTCACGAACGGGCCAGTGACGTCGGTCGATCCGCTCATCTGCGTTCCACCGCTGCAGTCCAGGGTCGAACCCGAGGCGCTGCACTGGTAGAGCACCGGGTTGCCGAGGCTACCCGACTGGTCGGTGACCGTCATGTTCGTGTTGTCGTACATGATGCCGCCGGGGAAGTTGATGGTCTCACCCGAGACCGAGCCGGCTTGCCACGTCGAGCTGCCGGCCGGCAGGTAAGCCAGACCGAAGCCGAACGAGTTCTCGCCGTCAACATACAGGTCGCCGTTCGGCGCGTAGCCGATGAAGAAGCACTCGAGAAGGCCGCCGGGCTCGACATACGTCGTGCAGCTGGACGGGCTCGAGCAGATCGTCACGGCGCCTTGGCCGGTGGTGGGGCTGAAGATGTCGCTGGCTGCCAGGTTGCCCGTGGTCGGGTCAACCGAGCATCCAACCGGGTACTCACCCGTCGCCGGATACGAAGCCGACGGCGAGCTGCTGCCCCACTGGTACTGCTGCACGCGGCTGTTGCCGGTGTCAGCGATGTACAGGTTGTTGCTCTTGTCTACACACATGCCTTGCGGATTGAGGAAGCCCGTCAGCGTTCCGGCCGGCGGGTTCTGCGTTCCGTTCGACGGATAGTTGTACACCTGAACAATGCTGTTATTGAAGTCGGACGCGTACACGAGGCGATTTTGGTTCGCTCCGGGTTCCATCCAATTCTTGAAGTGCTGTTTCGTCTTACCCGGGGCGATAAGTTTCGCCATGATCGAGTAATTCTTCGCACCGTGACCGTCAGCGCGCGACGTGACGGCATTGCCGCCCATCGCGGGGCTCGACGGAGCCAGTTGCGACCCGGACCCGCCGCTGCAGGCCGCGAGTATCGCTACGGCCGCAGTAGCGCCCAGCGCGTATTTGGCCGAAGTCATGATCCTCATGAGTGAAATTTCCCCTTTTCTTTCATGAAAGTTCGATTTTTGAACACTATCCAAAGTTGCTAAGGTAACCCTGGTTATAGCCGAGGTCTCACTACAATGCGAGCCAAGCGAACCTTCACCTGCGTCATCAATTCGAAGTTTTGTAAAGCTAGAGTAAAGAGGCGGCTCTGGGGGGCTTCTCGAGCAGCCGACGCGGGGGGACGGCGTCCCTGAAATCGGCCGTTATTGCAGGCGCGTCGCCGTTCCCGAGCCCATGAGAATCCACGTCTTTTCGCCGTCGAGCGAGTATTCCGCGCGCCACGAATAGCGGCCGGGACCACTCCAGAGATTAAGCGTCCGGATTGCCACGCGCTTGTCGCCGTCGGTAAAGCTCCCGGGGTAGGTCATGCTCTCCGGGGTCACCGCGATGACCGTGCTGCTGGAGCCGGTTACCCCGACGTGATAGAACCGATACTCCTTCGCGGCGGGATCGTAGGTGTAGATCGGACGCGATCCTGGGACCAGGCGCAGGTCGTGGTCGCGTGGGCCGTTCCGGCTTTGCTGTAGGCGCTATCCACGAACGTGCCCGGGCTATCCCACGTACCGACCAGGCGATCGAGCTGCGCGCTCGGATCCAGCGCTCCGGCGGCGACGGTCGAAAGCACGAGAATCGCTCCCGCGAGCACCGGCCGCTGCAAGGCATTCATCCCGTGCCGATTCGGCCCGTTTGGCGAGACGCCCATGCCGGATTTCGCAGCGCCGCTGCGAAACGGTTGAGGGCTTGAACACCCCATTGATTTCTCGTCTGCTTTCCTTAGCCGCGCTGCTGGCGTTGGCCGGGTGCGCGTCGGGCTCCCAGCCGGGCACGACGCCCGAATTTCGCGCCGCCATCGGTCTACGGCCGGCCAGTACGGGCGCCGGCAAGATCGAGCACGTCATTTATATCGTGCAGGAGAACCGCAGCTTCGACAACCTCTTTCAGGGGTACCCGGGCGCCGACACCGTCTCCAGCGGAAAAGACTCGCACGGCAACACGATCCAGCTCCAGCCGGTCGGCCTCAAAAAGGTTTACGACCTGGATCACACGGTCGCCGGCATGATCGAAGCCTGCGACGGCACCGGGAAG
>DASXDV010000053.1:0-5873 GCA_036490465.1 Candidatus Tumulicola sp.
ATTCAAGAAAGTGCGCTACCGTGGGCTCGCAAAGAACGAGAATTGCCTGAACGTGCTCTTCGCGCTCTCCAACTTGTTCATGTCGAAGAAAACATTGTTACGCCTTTCGACGGCATAGCTGTCTCTCGAAGTCAAAAAAAAACCGGCTCTCGAGCCCAAAAAGTGGGCCGAGAGCCGAAAAGCAAAGGGCTGATCGCCAAAAGTGGCGATTTTACAAGCACTCAGCCGATCCAACTCTAATTGATCAGACCTTCCCTAAGTATGTTTCCGATGAGTGACAACGGGAGTATGTTTTCGGTAATAATCGGTTGGTTCCGTTTCCAAACGCCATCTGTTGAACGGCAAATCCCGATGATCGCTGCGCATCGATGAGTTTGGCTGCGTCACCTATGCACGTCCGGATTGCCCGTTACGCCAGCATGATCGCCGGGTCGAGGTAAGGGTCCTGGAGCGCTGCCTATCCTCCCTTAAGCAAGTGGGCTCGCGACCGTCTCGGGCCAAAGGACGCGATCCTCTTGCCCTTCGATTAACTTTGTGCTACAAAGTAGTCGAATGGATTTGCAGCGCGCGCTCTCCGATCTCGCCGAAGTTCGCGGCCGGCTGGTGCACGTTCAGCGATTCGAAGGGTATTCCGCTCCCGCGGCCATTTTGAGCGGCTTGTGCGCGCTCGCGGCCGGCTTCGTCCAACAGCGCTTGGCGCCGTTGCCGCTGACGCCCGCGGATCGGTCGCTGTATCTTTCGATTTGGCTGGTCTGTCTGGCGCTGTCGCTCGCACTAAACTACGGCTCCGTCGGCTTTTGGCTCCTGAAACATCGCGGCCCGGGAACGCAGAGCCGGTTTCGCACGGCGGCGCTATCGATCGCCCCGAGCATCGTCCTCGGCGGCGCGCTTAGCCTGGCGTTGATCGACCACTCCGCGTACGTCTTGCTGCCGGGCACGTGGTTCGCGTTCTACGCGATCGGCCTGTTCGCGTCGCGGGGAGTTATTCCGAGTTCGTGCAACGCGGTCACGGCCGCTTTCACGCTGCTCGCTCTGGCGTTCTTGGCGATGCCGCCGTTGGTCGCAGTCGCGCTCGCGTGGTGGGTCATGCCGCTCGGATTCGGATTCGGTCAGCTCGCGATCGGCATTTTGCTGCGACGGAGCCCGGCGGCATGACGGACGCCCGAGACGCACGGTTCGCTTACCCGGGACTCGAACGCATCTTCCACGAGCGCGGACGCCTGGCGATCTGCACCTGCCTCATCGCGCATGCGGCAGGTCTAAGCTTTACCGAACTGCAGGCTGCATGCGATCTGACCGACGGTAACTTGAGCCGGCACGTTCACGCGCTGGCCGAGGTCGGGATCGTCACCACCGAAAAACGGCGCGGCGCGGGACGGCCGCTGACCGTCTATCGGATTACCAAACGCGGCCGGCAGCGGTTCCTAGCCTACGTCGACGAACTCGAGTCGGTCGTGCGCGACGTGCACGAGCGCGCGCAAGCGGCGCCGGCCGGGAAGTTGGCGACGACGTGACGCCGCGGCACGTGGCCATCATTATGGACGGCAACCGGCGTTGGGCACGCGAACGCGGCCTGCCGATTGCGCAAGGATACCGGCTCGGCGTCACGGCCCTGCGGCGAACGTTACGGCTCGCCCACCAAGCGGGGATCCGGGTGGTGACCGCCTACGCGTTTTCCGAAGAGAACTGGGGCCGGCCCCCTAAGGAAATCGATCTCCTGATGGCCCTGTGCGTTCGCGCGGCGCACGGCGAGTTGCTGTCGCTAGTGGAAGAGGGCGTTCGCGTACGCCTCTGCGGCCGCGCCGATCGCCTTCCGACGCGAACGCGGGCCGCACTCGAATCGCTGGTCGCGCACACCGCCGGTAACGACGGCATCACGCTGAACCTCGCGATCGATTACGGCGCACGCCGCGAGATCGGCGACGCCGTGCGCGCGCTGGTACGCGAAGTAAACGCGGGGCTGCGGGACGTCGACTCGATCGACGAACAGGCGGTCGGAGGCCGCCTCTACACCGCCGGCTTGCCGGATCCGGATCTCATCATCCGCGCCGGGGGCGAGCGACGGCTATCGAACTTCCTACTGTTTCAGGCGGCTTACGCGGAGTTTTGGGTCACCGACGCCTATTGGCCCGACTTCGGCGCGGAGCATTTCCGCGCCGCGCTCGACGACTTCAGCGCGCGCAAGCGCCGCTACGGCACGTAGACCCGGCCGGCGACGCGCTTACTGCGCCGCTGCTTTGAAGTACTCGTAGGTGGCGCGCATGCCGTCGGCGAGATTCGTCGAGGGCGACCACTGCAGCTCGGCGCGAGCGCGCGTCGAGTCAAACTGCGCGTCGCGCGCATCGCCGGGGCGCCGGGGAGCGCGCTCGACGGGCGCCTCGAAGCCGGATATTTCGACCAGCGAACGGTAGATCGCATTGACGCTGGTCTTGACGCCCGTGCCGATCACGTAACACTCGCCCGAGCCGCGCTCGAGGGCCGCTAGGTTGGCCCGCGCGACGTCGCCCGCAAACACGTAATCGCGCGTCTGCTCGCCGTCGGAATAAATGCGCACGCCCTTGCGCTGCAAGAATGCGCCGATGAAGATCGCGATCACGCCGGCCTCCCCGTTGGGATCCTGGCGCGGCCCGTAGACGTTTCCGTAGCGCAACGCGGTGAAATCCAAACCCTTCTCGCTTTTGTAAAAGCGCAGGTAGTGCTCGGCAACCATCTTCGTAATTCCGTACGGCGACGTCGGCCGCTGCGGCGTATCGTCGGTAATCGGAAATTTATCCGGGTTGCCGAAGGTCGCTCCGCTCGACGCGAAAATCACCTTGCGAACGCCGGCGTTGACGCAATTCTCCAGCACGTTGAGGAGTCCGAGGACGTTGACCTGCGCGTCGTACATCGGATCGCGCGCCGAGATTGCGACCGAGTGCTGGGCCGCGTGGTGATTGACCACGTCGGGCCGGAACTCGGCAAACACGCGCGCCAGATCGTCGCGAATATCGGCCTTTTCGAAGGCCGCCCCGGCGGGAACGTTTTCGCGCCGGCCGCCGCCGTGCTCCCAGAGCGAGTCGAGCGCGAGCACTTCGTGTCCCTGCGCGAGGTAGGCGTCGACGACGTGCGATCCGATGAAGCCGGCGCCTCCGGTAACGATGATGCGCAAGCGAAACGATCCTTTCCGCGAGCTAGCCGAGCGCCCGACTCGTCGCAGGGGAGCGGCGGTGCCGCCCTTTGCGCTCGTATTGATTTCTGCTGCCGCCGTCTTGGGTGTCCTCGCTGCGACGCAAGGGCTCCCGCCGGACCGGCAAATCGCCGTCGGAGCCGGACTGCTCGCGCTTAGTGCGTTTGCCTGCTCCGGCTCTTGCAAGCCCCCGCAGTTTCGCGCGCTGCTGCTCGCCGCCCTGGTCGCGGCGGCGCTCGACGCGAGTTTGCACGCACGTTCCGAGCGAGTCGTCAGCGAACGCCGCACGGCGCGCTACGCCGGGACGGTTCTGGACGGCGCTGGGACGTCGCTCACGATCGCCCTCGACGACGGCATCCGCGTGCTCGCGCACGTGCGCGACCCGGGAGCGCCGGCCGGCTCGCGCGTCGTCGTAGGCGGACGGCTCGTTCCGTTCGACGAGGCCCGCAACCCCGGCGATCGCGCGCTCCAACGCGAACGCGGCATCGACGCGCAGCTGGAGTCGGCAACACTGCAGTCGTCGAGGGCTGGGTCGTGGCGCGACGCGCGCGCTTGGCTCGCGCGCGCGCACGCCTGGGCGCACGCGCAGCTGGCGCAGCGGCTGGGCGAACCGTTTGCTTCGGTTGCCGGCGAGTTGTGGGGCGAACGGTCCGTCCTTCCGCCCGACCTACGCGCCGAGTTCCAGAAAACCGGAACGGTTCACGTGCTGGTTACGGCGGGTTTGCACTTTGCGGCGGTCGTTGCGGTCGCGCTCGGCATTCTTTCGCTTTTTTCGTTGCCGCGGACGCTCACGTGCGGCCTCGCGATAGCCTGCATCTGGGGCTTCGTTTGGTGGAGCGGCGCCGCGCTGCCCGCCGTCCGCGCCGCGACGATGGCGACCGCGGCCCTACTCGGCAAAGCCTGCGGGCGGGCGACGCTCTCCTGGAACGCCCTCGCGCTGGCCGCTTTGGCGGTCGCATTTCTTCGTCCCGAAAGCGTTGCAACGCCATCGTTTGCGTTATCGTTCTCGTGCGTCGGCGCAATCTTCGCATGCGCCGGCCCGACGAACGCTGGCTCGATGCGCAGACGGAACTCCCCGCGCGGGTTCGGGAAGCATTGGTGCTGTCGCTGGCGACGCAGTTGGGGACCTGGCCGCTGACGGCGGCCGTTTTCTTGCAGTTCGCGCCGTACGCCGTCCTCGCCAACCTCGCGGTCGTGCCATGCGTCGGCGCGACGATGGCGCTGGGCGCCGCGCAGCTCGCGCTGGCCTGGATTCCTCCGCTCGCGCAGGCGGTCGCCAATCTCGATTCGTGGCTGGTGGCGTGGATGCTCGCCGTAGTCCGGACACTGTCCGGACTGCCGGGTTCAACGATCGCGATGACACCGGCGCCCGCGTGGTGCATCCTCGCCTACGACGCGACACTCACGAGCGCGCCTTACCTGCTGCGGCGAGGACGCGGCGCAATCGCCGCCGGGGCGTTGTTCGCGACGGCGATCGTCGTCGTCGCACCGCCGCGGGCTTTCGATGGCCGGCTGCGCGTCACGATGCTCGACGTCGGGCAGGCCGACGCGATCGTCGTGCAAACGCCCGGTGGCCACGCGCTCTTGATCGATGCTGGAGGACGGCTCGAACGAGGACTGCAGGGCGCCGATTCGACGGCCGAACTCGTCGGGGAACGGATCGTCGTTCCGTTTCTCTTGCGCAGCGGCATTCACGCTCTCGACGCGCTGCTCGTCTCGCACCCGCACGGCGACCACGCCGGCGGTTGCTCGCCGGTTTTGCGAAAGATCCGAGTTGCGGAGATTGCCGACAGCGGCCAGCGTTACGGCGGCACGCGTATCGAGACTGTATCGACGCCGCACGCGCACGGCGGGTGGCGCTCGTCTACCCTCGCGCGGGGGCGGTCTGGCGAACTCCCGACGGAATCGTCCTGCGTTTCATCGGTCCATCATTGCCGTTGATCGTCGACGGTAACGCGATCAACGACAACTCGATTGCTTTCATCCTCGAGTATCGAGACTTCCGCATGCTCTTCACCGGCGACGCCGGCAGTGCCGCCGAGCGGCGCTTTCTTTCCGAAGGGATCGATTTGCGTGCCGACGTCCTAAAGGTCGGCCATCACGGATCGACTTACGGATCGACGCCGGAGTTCGTAGCCGCCGTGCACCCACGTCTTGCCATCGTATCGGTCGGACGGCACAACCTCTTCGGGCATCCGGCCGCATCGACGATCGCGACTCTAGAGCGCGACGGCGCGAAGATTTATCGCACCGATGAAGACGGCGCCGTGATCGTGACGACCGACGGCGTCCATTCGCCAAACGTCGAAACGATGCTGCCGGTAGGGCCGGAAAATGCCGGCTCCCAGCGAAGCCCGCGCTAAATGGAAGGTTCCGGCTTTCGCCTCGCGCTCGCCTTCACAGCTACGCTGATCGGCCTTTCCGTCGTCGCCGGCTGCACCGGACCGACCCTCGACTCTTCGACACGATCGAAGGTCGACGCCGACGTTACCGCCCTCATGCAACTGCGTCACGTCAACGGCGTGACGATCGCCGTCGTGCGGGATGGAAAGACGGTCCACGAAAAGGGCTATGGTCTGCGCGACGCTGCAAAGCATTTGCCGGCCGAACCCTCCACCAACTATGAGATCGGCTCGATCACCAAGGAATTCACGGCGGCGGCGGTCATGCAGTTGGTCGAAGCGGGGAAAGTACGCCTCGACGCGCG
>DASXDV010000135.1:0-60948 GCA_036490465.1 Candidatus Tumulicola sp.
ACCCTGAGGCAAATCAACCTAGATATCGACGTTGAGCATGTTGTCGAAGGGAGTCCATGCGTTCGGATGATAGCCGGTGAGATTGGGGCTGTGAGCGTACCCGACTTGAGCCACGCCCGTGACGATCGTCGGCACGTTGTCGGCGATGATGTGCAGTTCGCGGTCCAGCAACTTTTTCTGCTTCGCGGGATCGTAGGTCGCTTTGACCTCTTCCAGGAGCTTATCGAGCTCCTTGTTGCAATAGTGCGAGACGTTTTGCCCGTTGGGCGGGATCTGGTTGCACTCCCAGTTGTTCGAGATGTCCGCACTCGGCAACGCCTGCCACGAGAAATACGTCATGTCCCATTTGCCGCCGTAGACGATCCCGTTCTGCTGGTACGGTCCGAAAAATACGGCCGGCGCGAATTTGCGCGTCTGGATGTCGATCCCGACGTCGCGCAGCCATTCGCGAATCAGCTCGACGGCGTTGTCGGCGCTGGCCGACCCGGTGTAGTACGGGAACTGCAGCGATAGCCGCTGACCGTTCTTGACGCGGATTCCGTCCGGGCCGACCTTCCAGCCGGCGGCATCGAGCAACTGCTTGGCCTTGGCCGGATCGAATGGCACGAGGGCGATATCGGTGGGCGCCAGCGGATTGACCGTCGGCATCACGCTCTCTTGCACGACCGCATGCCCGTGAGAGATTTTTTGGATGAGTTCGGGCCGGTTGATCGCGTACCGAATCGCCTCGCGAACGCGCAGATCGCTGACCAGCGGCCGGGTGACGTTAAAGTCGAGGTGGCCGTAGAACGGGCTAGTCTGTAGTTCCGTCGTGACGTTCGGAATGGCTTGCAGCGTATTGATGTACGACGCCGACACGGCCGGCCATAGCTGCACCTCACCCGTGCGCATCTGCTGCGTGAGCGTATCGAACGAGGGAACGAGCTTATAGGTGATGCGCTTGATCTTCGGCTCGCCGCGGAAATAATACGGGTTGGCCTCGAGTTCGATATTGTCGCCCCGGTGCCAAGCGACGATTCGGAACGGCCCGATCCCGACGGGCTTGGAGTTATACGGGACCTGGTTGATGTTGGGATACTTGGCGAGAAGGTGCTTGGGAAGTACGTCGGGATTGGCGCCCGCGCTGCCGAAAAACGTCGGCAGATACGGCGAGTACGGCTTGCTCAGATGATAGACGACCGTGTACTTGTCGGGTTCGTCCATTTTCGTGATGAGGTTCCAGCCGTCGCGGCCGACTTCGTTGTTGGCCGGATTGAGCACCACTTTGGTCGAGAAAATCACGTCGTCGGCGTTGAAGGGTGCGCCGTCCGACCAGCGCACGCCCCGGCGCAGGTGCCACGTGATCGTCTTGCCGTCTTTGCCGATGCCCCCGTTTGCCAGCGTCGGCACCTCGGTCACCAACTCCGGATAAGGCTGGTTGTTCGCGTCGTACTTCACCAGGTACGCTTGCGAAAGTTCGGCGATATTGCCCAGCGTCGTCTCGGTAAATAGATGCGGATTGAGCGTCGGAACGTCGCCCGTTCCGTCGGCGATGGTGAGCGCGTGCGTCTTTTCGGTCGACGCCGTTCCGGCTTTCGTGCACGAACACAGGGTCGCCGCTGCAACGGCAATGACCAACGCGCGGCGGGCGGCGATCGCAATCATCGAAAAGCTCCTTCGGTTAGCGGCGAGAAATTAGATCGAGTAGTTCCACGGGTCCCAGAACGCCGAGATGGCCGGTGAGGGATCGAACCCCTTCAAGTCGGAGTTGTACACGAACGGGATCTGCGAAAAGTTGATGATGATGGTGGGAACGTCGAGCGCCATTTGCTGCTGGACGATCGCGTAATCGCGTTTGCGCCGCGCGACGTCGAGCGTCTTGAGACCGTCGGCCATCGCCGCAGTGGCAATCGGGTTCTTCCACATCAGCGTATTCTGACCGTGCGGCGCGAGGTTATCGGCCGAGTAGATGGCGTTGTCGTCGGGATCGGCGGCCGCCAGCCAGGAATACCCTGCGGCGTCGAAGTGACCGCCCTCCAGAATACCGTTGGTCGAGTTATCGAAAAACTGGCTGCTCGGATAGTTTTTGACGTCGGCCTGCACGCCGACGTCGCGCCACTGGCTCTGCAGCATGGTCTGCAGCGCCTTGCCGTAGTTCGACTCCGTCTGGGTGCTAAGGGTGAACTCCAAGCGCTGCCCGTCCTTCACGCGCACGCCGTCCGGGCCGGCTTTCCAACCGGCCGCATCGAGCAGCGCTTTGGCCTTTGCGGGGTCGAAGGGATAGTGCCGGAAATTGGACGTGTACGCCCACGACAGCTTCGGATGCTGATCGGTTTCGGCCGCCGTCCCGGAGCCGTGCAAGATTTTGTCGATGATCTCTTGCCGATTGGTCGCGTAGGCGAGCGCGATGCGCACGTTCCGGTCGCTCACGATCGGATGCAATAAATTGAAGTCGATGTGCGAAAACGCAAACGAATCCACCCGAATTGCCGTCAGGCCGTTCTTGGGATCGGCCGCCAGCGCGAGGTACTGCGGCCACTTCATTCCGCTGCCGTAGGCGAGCATGTCGAGCTCGTGCGACTGAAGCTCCGTCTCCATCGTGTTCTCGTCGGAAATGATCTTGTAAATCACGGTCGAGAGTTTCGGTTTTCCAAGATAGAAATCGGGATTGGCGACCATCCGCACCTCCTGGCCGCGCGACCAGGAAACGACTTTGAACGGCCCGCTGCCGATCGGCAACGCGTTGTAAGGCGCGGTATTGAACGATCCTTTGTCGTCGTTGTATTTGGCGAGCAGGTGCTCGGGGAGGATCGGGGCGTTGCCGTTGATGCTCCAAAGCTGCTGCAAGTACGGCGCGTACATCCGTTTCATATGGACGATGGCGACGTACGGGTCGCTGCAGTCGATGCTCGTGATGTCCTTGTAGCCGTCGGTCGTCACGACGTTGTTGTGCTTGTTCATCACGACTTGCCACGTAAACCTGAGATCCTTGCACGTCAACGGCTGGCCGTCTTGCCACTTGATGTTGTGACGCAGCTTGTATTTCAGGAGCAATCCGTCTTTGCTGACGTCGCCGTTGGCGACCGTGGGAATTTCGCTCACGGCGTCGGGGAAGGGCCGCGATTTGCTGTCGTAGCGGACCGTCCACGAGAACACGAACATGGCGAGCGAAAGTACCGGCGAAGCCGAGTCGAGAACCGGGTTGAGGTTTTTAGGATCGGTCGCTTCGGAAAAGCTGAAGACCCCCGGCCGCGTCCACGAGTGCCGGCCTCCGGTCGCGTTCGCGACGCCGCCGGTCTTGCTGCAGCC
The DNA here is from genome assembly GCA_036490465.1 of Candidatus Tumulicola sp. GTDB lineage: Bacteria > Vulcanimicrobiota > Vulcanimicrobiia > Vulcanimicrobiales > Vulcanimicrobiaceae > Tumulicola. The sequence continues at coordinate 3,289 of DASXDV010000135.1, forward strand.
GGCAATCGAAGCCGCCGCGAGCGCAACGGCGAGCGCGGTTCCAAGCCTCTTGTTCAGGACGAAGCTCCTTCCTCGCCGGCGTCGGCGAGCATCGTGGCGGGGTCCAAGCCGCGACTCCGGCAAAACGTGCGATACGCATCGGGCGCGATTTCCGAGGGTTTGATCTCGCTGCGTCCGCCCCAAAAAACGTTCGTATACCCGAAGCGGATCCCCGCTTCGCGCAGGTGTGCGTCGATCGCGGTCTTGTTCGCCAGCACGTTGTCCTTCTCGGTTCCGTGCGCGACGGCCATCACGTTGACGTCGTGGAACTCGGGCCCGGCTTCGCGCCAATAGCCGTGCGTGATCGCATAGTGGCGCGCCACCTCGCGTCCGGCGTCCATCTCTTGCCCGGATTCGATCGCCCAATGGAAGAGCGCGTTGTAGCGGGTCACGCGTTCGTTGTTGGCGGTCGGTTTGACGTGCTCGAGAAAGGTCGAGAATCGCCCGATCACCCGCCGGCGATTCAGGGCTTGAGCGACCTCGACGAACGTTCCGTAGTCCACCCCCGCTTCGGCAGCTCGGGGTCTCCACAGATCGGCGACGATCTCCTGCGGTGCAAACTCGCGTTTGAGCGCCGAAAGCACGCGCCACTCCAGCTCGGAGAGCGCGACGTACGCGGTGTCTTGAGGCTGCGCCGGGTCGGGGGCACGCGCTCCCGGCTCCAGGCCCCGCCGCCGAACGTGTCCGACGCCCAGCGCAAACAACATTTTAGCGGGCATGAGAACGAAGCGCTCGGCACCGACCTCGCCGCGCAGCCACTCGGCGTGTTTGCGCAAAGAAAAGCCTTGCGGGACTTTGAGCGTCGTCCAAAGCCGGTACGTGCTGCCGGGCGCGACCGCATCGGTCGAACGAACGACCACGTGGCCGGAAAACGGATCGTCGCGAAACATGTAGTCGAACGCCGCATCGAGGCGATCCTCGCTAATCTGCCACGCGCAGAGCGCACCGTGCGCGAGGCTCGTCGACAAAACCGTCTGACGAACGCGCCGAACCGTTCCCGCCCGCTGCATGGCGACGACCCGTTCCATCACGACGTCGACGCCGATGCCGCTGCGGGTGGCAATTTCCCCGAAGGGATCGGGCTGGAAACCGGTCAGCCGATCTTCGGAAACGGCAAGAATCGCCGCGTTGACCGGATCCGAGACCGCGGCCGGAACCGCCGAAGCCTGAAAAGTCATGTCGACGCGTTGTTTGTTCCACGTCCAACGAAGTCCCGTACAAGCCCGCCGAGGTCGCCGAACACTTAGCGCGTTCCCCCAAGCGCCCGATTAGGTCCCGCAACGTCCTTGCGACGCATCGGAGCTATTTTGGGGCGCCCTAGGGGAACGTTGCTAAGCCAAGCTGCCTAAGCGCCCCATGGCCGGGGCCCCACGCGAGTCGCGTGGGGGGCGCGAAGGCTCGGCCGTAGCGCCTTCAAAAACCGCCTAGGCCACAGCGTCTTACAACTGCAGATCGCTAGTCCCGGTCGCGTACAGATAGTTCTGTTGCGCGGTCTGAACGCCGTAAAGCGACTGGATCTGATCGGCCTGCGCAGTCGAAAGGTTGGCTTCGGCGGTGACCACGTTGATGATCGTCGTCGCACCGACGCGGTACTGCGCTTGGGTCGCGTCGAGCGAGACGCGCGCCGCGGTGAGTTCGGCGTTGGTCTGAACCAGCAACGCACGCGCCGAGATCAGGTTGGCCAGCGCGGAGCGCACGTCCGATTGGACTTGCAATCCGGTCTGCCGCAACGAATCGTTGGCCGAATCGAGGGTGGCCGCCGCAACCGCGACGTTGTAGTTGGTCAAGCCTTGATCGTAGATCGGAATGGTCAAGCTCAAGCCGAGCGTTTTCACGTTGTCGAATGAAGACGTACTGTTGTTACTGAGTTGTGCGAGCGGCCCGAACGAGCGTCCGACTTGGTCGCTCGCGCCGGCGGTCAATATGGGAAAGCGCGCCAGCTTCGCGTAGCGCAGTCCTTCCTTATCCGATTCGACGGTGTATTGGGCGGCAATGAAATCCGGGCGAAGCAGCATCGCCCGCTTGACCGACGTCTCGTACGACGGATTGGGCACTTGCGGCTGCGTTCCCAGCTGCTGCGGAACCGCTTGCGTGTCGGCGTCGAGCCCCAAGGTGGTTGCAAACGTAGCCTGAGCGCCGATCGCCTGACCTTGTGCGGTTACGAGGTTGCCGCGCGCCTGCGCCGTTTGAAACTGCGCGGCGGCGAGGTCGGAGCGCGCGGCCGCACCGTTGCGAATCTGCGCCGTCACCGACAGCTCGTTGACCTCGAATTCCTTGACCAGCTGCGCGTCGGCCACGACGGTTGCATTGTTTTGCAGCACCGCGTAGTAGGCGTTGGCAACGTTGAGCGATAGCGTCTGCAGACTGCGCAGCAGGGTCGCGCGCCCGGCGTAATCGGCGGATTTCGCAGAGTGGATCGCGGCGATCGTGCGCCCGCCGTCGTAGATCAGCTGCTGGATCGTAATCGACAACGATTCCGAAGCGACCGTGCTGCTCCCCGACAGCGACGCCGGGCCGGAACTCGGCGTCGGAAGAACGGTGCCGCTACGGCTCGTCGTCGCCGACGAGTTCGTATATTGGTTTCCGATCGTACCGCTGCCGCTAATTGCGGGAAACAACGCCTGCTTTTCCGAGGTGTACTTCGCGTGGATCGCGGCCCACTGCGCGTTTTGCGCGGCAAACACCGGCGACAGCGCGACTGCAATCTTCACGGCTTGCTGAAGCGACACGACGGCCGGAACGCCCTTGCGCTGCTTCAAATGGGCGACGTCGGGCGCGGGCGAGCCGTACGCGGGGTAAGGCAGTGGGGTTCCGCCCTGCGTCGGCATCGGCGCGGGCGTCGGCATGATGATCTGCTGGCCTTTAGGAATGGCCTGCGCCAACCCAATAGCCGGCGGAAGACCGGCGATGGCCACCGTTGCGACGAGCGCGCCGAATAAGCTGGAACGCGCCGTCATGGGCGTTTTCCAGCGGCACTCGGCGACGGCGCCGGCGGCGGCGCGCCGTTGACCGCGACCACGCTGCCGTCCTTGAGCGCGTCCGGGCGAGTCGTAATCACTTTAGTCCCCGGCTGGACTTTCGGGCTGACGACCTGCGCGAGCGTGTCGGTCTGCACGCCGACCTTTACCGGTACGGCCTGCGCGGTCGAGCCGTTGACGACGTACACGATGTTGCCGTTCTCGGTTTGCGCGACCGCGCTGCGCGGCACGACGATCGCATCCCTTTGCTGCTGCTTGGGCAGTGTGGCACTGATCAGCATGCCGCCTCGGAGCACGTCGCCCGGATTGGGCAACTGCATGCGCGCGAGGTACGAAAGCGTGCCCGACGTCGGGACCGCGTTGACCGTTTGAATCCGCCCGTTGAACTTGCGCGCGCCCAGCGACGACGTGCTGAATCGAACGAGCGTACCGGGTTTCACGTACGACAGGTCTTCGTCGGGCACGTTGATATTAATCCAAACGATGTCGACGCGCGATATCTGGAGAACGGGCTGCGACGGACTGGCAAACGCGCCCGGATCGAGGAGCCGGTTCGAGATCACGCCGACGAAGGGCGCGTAGAGCTGCGTTTGCGAAAGCTGCGTCGAGAGCACGTTGGCCTGCGCGCGCGCCGCTTGCGCTTGCGCGAGCTGCGCCTTGACGTTCTCGGCACTGACGACGTTGTTGCGCAACGCGACGACCGAGTTGTTATACGTCGACTCCGCCTGCACGTACGAGGCTTGCGACTGCTGGAGGGCCGTCTGCGATACGTAGCCCTGACGGAAAAGCTGCTTGTTTTGCTCGTAGACGAGCTTGGCATTGTCCAGCGCGGCTTTCGCGGTCTGCACGGCGGCGTTGTTGGCCTGCGTTTGAACGGGAAGACCCACGACCGCGCCTTGCGCCGAAGCCCCCGCCTGGGCGGCCTGGGCTTGCGCCTGCGACAACTGCGCCGATAAGGTCGAGGGATCGATCTGCGCGAGCAGCTTCCCCTTTGGAACCAGGTCGCCGATGTTTACGTAAATCTTGACGATCGTGCCGCTCTGCTGAAACGCGAGCGTCGACTGCTCCTTCGGAGCGATCTGCCCGTCGAGCGTGATGTACGTCGCGATATTCTGCCGCGTGGCAGCCGCCACGTCGACGCTAAGCGGGGGGGGTCCCTTCGGGCCTCCCTTTCCACCGCAGGCGTCCAAGGCCAGCGCCGCCACTACCAGGGCAGCCGTCGCTGTCACCCTGAGCGTCGTCGAGGGGCGTCGATACAACATGTGTCTCCTACTCCGGTTTACGCCAGTACGCTGTCATATACGCGGCTGGCCCGCATTTGATTCATAGCCCAATCCTCGAACCCTTGGCACGCCTCCGCGGTGTCATCTGCTCCTAACCCGGATACCCGGAATGAGGTGGCCGTCCCCGAGGCGTACTTTCACTCGGCATGACCGCAAAGCTCGACATCGGGCGATCGTACAGCCTGCAGAGCCGCGTCGAAGAGTGGATGACCGCGGAGAAGACCGGCAACAAGGGGGTCGACGTCCTCTCGACGTCGGTCTTGGTCCAGCTGGTCGAAAGCGCGGCGGTCCACTGCATCGAGCCGGGTCTGGCCGCCGGCCAGATCACCCTCGGTACCCATATCGATCTCGAACACCACAAGCCGGTACCCGTCGGCTTCATCGTCCGGACGGAAGTCGAGGTCGTCATGATCGACGGCCCCCGCGTCAGCTTCGCCATCCAGGTTTTCGACGAGAAGGAAGCGGTTGCCGAAGGGACCCACGAACGGTACATCATCGATCGGGCCAAGTTCCTCGCAAAGCTTGAAGAAAAGCTTACTTAACGGTAGGGTAGGGATGGAAGCCGCCGTCCCTGGCCTCCCCCGGCTCGCGCTGCAGGGGGGGCAATCGGTTGTTCCCGAAAAGAGACGGCAGGATTGCGTCCGGAGCTCAGGACCCTGCGGGGCCCTGCCGGGCTGCAAGCTCGAGGTCTCATTAACTAGCTAGCTAGGAGGACACATTGAAGCGACTGAGCACCGGAGTTCTGGCCGTGCTGATGGCAGCCGGTCTAGGGCTCAACGCGGTCGCGGCCCAATCCCACGCGTCGCATGGCAACATTGGAACCAACGCGGTCGCACAGGACCAAGGCCCGGCCATGGCTGCTCCGCCGGCGAATTTCGGATCCCCGCCGTCGGGTCAGATCCCGATTCTCTACAATGACCACCACGTCTATACTAAGCCCGATGTCCTGAAGCAGAGCCGCGTGCTCGCTGCGCTCGTTCGCGGCGGCACCCTTCTGATTCCGCTCCGCTCGATGTTCGAGCAAATGGGCGCGACCGTGTCGTACGACGCGGGCAGTAAGATGGTGACGGTCAGCAAGCCCGGCGCCGAGGTCAAAGTGACCGTCGGCAAGCCCGAGGTGATCATCAACGGCGAATCGCGTCCGCTGGACGTGCCGCCGATCATGTACCAAGGCAGCGTACTCGTGCCCGTCCGCGTCATCTCGGAAGGCATGGGAGCGTACGTGCTCTGGGTAGGCAACAGACAACGCGTCGTCGTCGTTCGGTATATTCCGCCGACCCCGCCGCCGCCGCCGTCGACGCCTGCGCCACCGCCGCCGCCGACTCCGACCCCAACGCCGATGGCGACTCCGTATCACGACCTGTACGTCGCGGGTGACTACATCATCTCGCCCAAGGTCTACAACGAGTTCAGCCCCGGCACCACGGCCTGTAACACCTGCAACGGATTCTCGTACCGTCTCCACGGTGCGGTAGAGTTCGATCTCCTCAACCTGCCGTGGATGGTCGAAGGCGACTTCCGTCAGTTCAACTACCAGCACCCCAACGGGAACGTAACCGTCATCGGTGGTGGCGGGTCGACCTTCGTTCCGGCGTTCAACGCTAGAGATTACGATCTCGATGCGCGCGTCGGACTCCGGGTGCTCCAGCCGCGCATTTACATCGGCGTCGGATACATCTGGCGTTCGAACAATGCGGGCTATCCGAGCGTCAACGGGGTCGGATTCGGCCTCGAGAAGCTGCCGGATATGAATCGGCCGTTCTCGTTCTACGGGAGCGCCTACTACTACCCAGGAGTTAAGGGAACGATCGGGCCGTTTACGCTCGGTTACGACATCCTGAAGTACGATCTGGGTGTAAGCTACGCATTCCAGGGCATTCCGCTCTTCGTCGAAGGCGGCTTCCTGGGCGAGCATGGCTGGGCGACGAACGATTCACCCTCGGCATACTCGGAAGCAGGACCCTACATCGGTATCGGCGTGAAGTTCTAACTTCATCCGCACCGAAAGATCGAAGCCCCCGGGTTCGCCCGGGGGCTTCTTCTATTCCATCGCAGCTATTACGAAAGCCAAGTTACATCGTCGAGCGCCTTGCGTTGGTTCGGCACCGTTGACTGCGGCTTCGCCCGGCGGCGTCTGAACTCGGAGCGGAGCCATGGATGCGAGAGCGACGAGCCAGCGAGCAGCTCGTTCAACGCCCTTAGCGAAAAGCCAATTACATCGTCGAGGGCCTTGCGTTGGTTCGGCACCGTTGACTGCGGCTTCGTCCGGCGGCGTCTGAACTCGGAGCGGAGCCATGGATGGCGGGAGCGACGAGTCAGCGAGCAGCTTTTTCACAAGGATGTGAAAAAGCGAGCGTCCGCCGGACGAAGCCGCAGTCAACGCCGAATCGCAGCCGCCTCAGTCACCGTCGCGGGGTCGCGCTCGGAGCCGGTGACGCGCCCGGCGCGAGCGAGCCGCTCGGCTCGGGCGAGGGCGTCGGAGTCGCTTTGACGCAGGGCGGATCGATGATTTGAACTGCCGGCTGGCCGGGCGCCGGCGACGGCGTCGCGGTCGCGTTGGGCGTGGCTTGCGGCATCGCGCCCTTAGGCAGCGGCGTGGGACATGGCAATGCGTTGGCAAACCAGTGCTCGGTAAAGCCCTTTGCAAGGCTGGCTTTCATCGTCTTGCCGAAGTACGTGGTTGGATATTTCGTGACCAACATTTGCATGTAGTGCCACGCCAGTTGCTGCCCGGGCTGAGTGTAGACTTTTCGGAGCACTTGGATGCCGAGAAAGTAGGAGCGCGCGAGTTGGGGGTCGCCGGGGTACTTTGCGGCCCACCGCTGAAGGGCTTCGTCCGCGAACATCAGCTTCGAGATGAGCCGGTCGTCGGTCGTGTAAGCGCCGGCGCTAATGACGCCGTCCCTGAACGTATTGTCGATGCCCAGATAGCTAATCTTCATCCGCCCGAAGTACTCGTCACCCGGCGCGGAGTTGTTGAACTGCTGGCATTGAACGTGCGCCCACTTACTCTTGGTCGCGCCGCACGGATCTTTTTTCGCGGGCGACGGTGAAGCGGCCGGCGCTGCCGACGACGACGTCTCGGCCGTTCCAAGCGTCGCTAGGGCGCCGATTGCGAGTGTGAATACGGCCAGAGCAGCCGTGGGAATGCGTCTCATACGTGCGATACCTCTCGTGGAGCGGGCGCGGCGGTCCCGTAAATAACGCGCAATGAGAATTGTACGTTTCTCGCGCGCGCGGCGCGCGCCTGCCGGCGGCGGGGCGCTCGAACCGGTACCGAGAACGTGCGCACCCATGACACGCTCGATTCGCGTCGCCGCCGTGCAGCTGCGCGCGCACGACCGCAGCGGCTTCGAACGGTCGCTGGAAGCGATCCTCGCGAGCGTCGAAGCGGCCGCCGAACGCGCGCGCCTCATCGTGCTTCCCGAGGGGTCGTTGCCGGCATACGTGCTCGGAGACGATCCGATCGACGAAGCGGTGGTCGACGCCGCAATCGGCCGTTTACGCGAGATCGCGCGCCGGCGCGGCTGCACGATCGTCGCCGGAGCGGCCGTCCGCGAGACGCCCTCCGGACTGCCGCATAACGCCGCACTCGTCATCGATTGCGACGGTCGCGTTGCCGGTCAAGCTCACAAGCTGTTTCTGTGGCATTTCGATCGCCGCTGGTTCGCGCCCGGAGAGCGCGTCGCACCCGTCGAGACCTCGCTGGGCAAACTCGGCGTGCTAGTCTGCGCCGACGGCCGGCTTCCGTCGATTGCGCGCGAACTGGTCGATCGCGGCGCCGAGCTGCTCGTCATGCCGACCGCCTGGGTGACCAGCGGACGCGATCCGAATGCCTTGGAAAACGTGCAAGCAGACCTGCTCGCGCGCGTTCGCGCCTTCGAAAACGGCGTGCCGTTCGTAGCGGCCAACAAGTGCGGATCCGAACTCGGCATGGTCGCCTACTGCGGGAAGAGCCAGGCGATCGATGCTGCGGGCCGCGTCGTCGCGATGGCCGGCGAACGCGAACCCGAAACGATTTTTGCGACGCTCGAACTCGATGCGACGCGGCCGCACCGAACGACGCCGGCGCGCCCCCCGGCGCGCGCGCCGCTCGCAGCCGGAGCGTTGCGCGTCGCGATTTCACCCGACCCGCTCCCCGCAGATATCGACCGGCGCCTCGAGATCCTCGGCAACGCTCACGCGATCGCGCCGCCGTTGAGCCCGCAGCGCTTGGCCGCACTCGATGCGGTCGTTCCGTCGGCGGTCGTGAGCGATTCCGACGTGCTCGATCCCGGCGGCCTGATCGGATACCGGCGCGCCGGCTACGTCCTCGCCGTTTGGGAGACCGGCGGTTTGGGCGCGTGGACCGAACCGCTCGCTCGCGCGCGGGCGCTCGAGTTGCGGATCTACGTCGTCGCCATCGATACCGGGAGCGATCGTGCCTTTGCAATCGATCCCGACGGAAACGCGGTCGCCGGCACCTTCGGCGGATACCGTCTGGCGAGCTTTTCGCTCGACCCGCGCAAGTCGGCGGAAACCGCGGTCGCTCCCGGGACCGACGTTGCCCAAGGGCTCGAACGGATCGCCGCAATCGTCGAGCGCGCTTCGGAGATTACGGCGTGAGTGAGGGGGGCGCGCATAAAGCGCTTAGCGACGCCTCCGGTCTGCAGCGGACGGCCGAAAGCGGCCACCGCGCGACCGCCGTGATCATTGCGATTATCGCGGTCCTGGCGGCGCTCGGCACGCTCTTTACGCACCACCGGTCGATCTCGGCGCTGACGGCCAAAAACCAAGCAATCCTCGCGCAGGCGCGCGCGTCCGACGCGTACGGAAAATACGACGCCAAGCAAGTTCGCTATCAGGTCGCTCAAGTACTGATCGCTTCGGGGTTGCCGCGGACGGCCGAAGGGCGGCGCGTGCTGCAAGCGCTCGCGGACCGCGAACGCGACTCGTCGGCCGCACTCCTGGCCAAGGCGCAAGCGCTCGAAGCGTCTTCGGAGGAGGACGATACCCGCTCCGAAAAGGTTTTGAAATCCTACGAAACGCTCCAGTTCGGCACGACCTTTTTCGAAATTTCCATCGTGCTCGCCTCGATCTCGACCCTCGTGCGCGCGCGAGCGTTCCTGAGCGTCGCTTGCGCGTTGAGCGTGGTGGGCATCGTGCTGCTGATCTACGGATACTTCCAGGCCGGTTAACGCAAACGTGACGCGGCGCACGATCGCGTTCGCCGTTCTGATCGCGACGATGGCGGCATCGTGCGCGAGCGTCGGCGTCTCGCCGCGACCCTACCGCGCGGTCGGAACGATCGCAGCGGTGGCCTGGCCGTACCTGCCGGGCAGCGTCATCCCGGTTCGCGTCGACGGCTTCGCGGCGCCCTATCAAGTCGCTTTGAGCGGCCCCGGAAGCCTCCGCGCCGACGGAACGTATCTCGTGCCCGACGGTACCGCACCGGCCACCGCGAGCCTGATCGCCGGCAACGCGACCGGCATCGCCCAACGGAACCTGACGATCGGCGCGCCGCCTTCGGGCGAGCGCGATTTCCTCGCGGTCGTTAGTTATGACGACGGCCTCGTCTTTCACGACGCCGGCACCTTTTCGGTCGACGGCGTCTTGTCGACCGGCGGCTCGCCTAGCGACGCGGCGATCGATCGGACCGGACGTTTAGCCGCCACCGATACGCAGGGATCGGCGATCGCGCTGGCCTCGCTCTTTCCCTGGAGGGTGCGCAGCGTCGAAGGCGTTCCGTTGGGGGACGACGTCGCCATCGACGATGCGACCGGAGCCGTATTCGTTACGAATCGCGACGTCGACGGCAACGGCGAACTCACCCGGATCGCGCCCGACGCAAGCGTCTCGCACGTCGTCACCGGTCAAACCGCCGAAGGCCTGGCGATCGACTCGCGGCGCGGGATTGCTTACGTCGCTAACGTCAACGACGGAACCGTCGCTGCCGTCGACGTCGCGTCGCTGCGCATTCTGCGGCGCTTTCACGCCGTGCCGCGGATCTTCTCACTGGAGCTTTCGGCCGACGGCTCGCGCCTGTACGGCATATCGAATCAGAGCGCCGGATCGCCGTTTGCGGCGCCCGGATCGGCGGTGGTCATCGCGCTGGGTCCCGCCGTACCCCGCATCGTCGCGCGCAGCGGACCGCTCGCGTTCCCGCTCGGCGTTGCGCTCGATGCGGCCGCGAACACGCTCTTCGTGACCGACGAATCGCTCGACGTCGTCGACGTGCTCGACGCGAAGACGCTGCGCCCCAAGCGCCGGCCGCTGCCGACCTGCCGGACGCCATGGAAGCCGACGTTCGACGCCGCCGGCGGCCGGCTGTTCGTTCCGTGCGCTCGGGCCGATGCCGTCGACGTCTTCGACACGTCGAGTTTGCGACGGGTAACGGGTGCGCCGTTTGCCACCGGCGGATATCCGCTAGCCGTCGCGGTATGGCACGCCGGAGCGCCAACGCAACGGAAGCCTACCCGATGAAGCGCTTTCTCGTCGCGTTGGCGCTGTTCGCGCTCGCGCCGGCGGCCGCGCGCGCGAGCCTTCTGCCTGCCGCCATCGCCCCGGGCGCGCCGTTTCCCCGAATTCTTCGGCAAGCCCCCACAGTCGAAACGATCGCTCCCGGAATCGCTTACGGGGACTACGCGTTAGACACCGCCGTCGGGCCGCTATCCATCCACGTCGTCGCCGTCGATCCGCATCGCAGCGACGTGAAGATGCGCCAAGTCCTCGCCGCCGACGCGCTCCAGTCGCACGGCGAAACGGTCGGTTCGATGGCCAAGCGAACCGGGGCTGTGGCCGGAATCAACGGCGACTACTTCGACATCGGCAATACCAATCGTCCGACCAACGTCGTCGTGCGCGACGGCGCGTTGCTTCAGCTTCCCCGCAATCGTTACGCGCTGGCGATCGGACGCAACGGCTACCCGCAGATTGCGGAGTTTACGTTCGCCGGCCAAGTCGAAGTCGGCGGACGCACCCTGACGCTCGACGGGGTCAATCAACTTCCGCCGCCCAACGGCGGAACGGTGTTGCTAACGCCCGATTTCGGCAGCGTCGGTGCGGAGGACGACCTTACGCTCGTCTCGCTGGCGGCCCTCGGCGGAACTCCGCCGCTCGCGCGCTATCGGGTCAGCGGCGTCGTCGACAATCTCACGACGCAGCCGCCCGGTTTTTACGTCGCCATCGGGTTGAATACAATCGACTCGATCCAGGTGCCGTCGCCGGGCGATTTGGTGACGGTAACCGGCGATCTTTCTCCGATCGGGTTGGGATCGCTCGCCACCGCCATCGGCGGCGGCCCGTTGATCCTGCACGCGGGCGCATGGTACGCGGACCCGGACGGACCCAACGGCGGCGTGTACGCAAAACGAATACCGTGTTCGGGCGCTGCAATCGCTCCCGATGGACGGCTGTTTCTCATCGAAGTCGACGGACGCCAGGCGTCCGTCAGCGTCGGGTTGACGCGCCCCGAGTTTGCCGCCCTGATGCGCGCGCTCGGCGCGACCGAAGGAATGGCTTTCGACGGGGGCGGCTCGTCGACGCTCGTCGCGCGCCGGCTCGGCGATCCAGCCAGCGAGGTCGTCAACAGTCCGTCCGACGGCGTGGAGCGCCCGGTCGCCAACGGGATCTTCGCCTATAGCACCGACCCGGTGGGTCCGCCCGTGCGGCTCGTCTCCCAGCCGGCCGAAATTCGGGCCGTAACCGGCGCCATCGTGCCGGTGCGAGTCGCGGCGCTCGACGCTGCCAGTCACGTCGCTTCGGGCGGATCGCGACTCTCCGCGACCGTGGAACCCGCCTCGTTGGGCACCTTTGGCAACGGACGGTTCGTCGCGCGCCATCCGGGAAGGGGGCGCGTGATCCTGCGCGACGGCGCGCTGACCGGAACGATTCCGCTAGAGGTGCCGGCATCGCCCGCGCAAGTGGCGATCGTCCCAATTGCGCCCAACGTCGAGCGGGGCGGAAGCTTACCGCTGATCGCGCGCGCCTTCGACCCCTACGGTTATGCGCTCGCGCTTCCACCGCTTTTGCGGTGGAGCGCCGACGCCGGCTCGATCGACGGCTTCGGACGCTATCGGGCGGGCTCGCGTAACGCGAACGTGGGCGTTCGCGTCGGAAACGTCGCGGCGACGACCCGCGTCACGGTGGGGTCGCACGAAGTCGCAATCCCGTTCGCCCAGCACGCGCGGTTTACGACGATTCCGCGGGGCGGCGCCGGCGCGGTATCGCGCGACGCCCAGTGCGGGACGTGCGTCCGGCTGGCCTACGCGTTCGGCAGCGCCGAGCGCGCGGCATACGCCACCGCTAGTCTCGACCTTCCCGACGGCGCGATCGGACTCTCGTTCGACGTGCAGGACGACGGCAGCGGAACCCGGCTGAAGGTCGCCCTGCGCAACGCGATCGACGAAGCGGTGCTGCTCGACGCTCTCGTGCTCGACCGGCCCGGCTGGCGGCACGTCGTCGTGCGATTTCCAACCGGAAACGCTCAGATCGCACGCCTGATCGCGCTCTACGTGCTGCCCCCGAAAGGCATGCAGCTTTCCGGCGGACAAATCGTGATCCGAAACGTGCGCGCCGTCGTTGCCGGCGAATGACCTCCGGGAGCATCCGAATATAGTGGAGTTTGAAGCGTTGGCGGCGCGCGCGCTCGACACGGCAACCGCGCGCGGAGCGGAATACGCCGACGTGCGCGTCGAGGTCGCTCGGTCCGAACGCATCGAGGTTCGCAACGGCGTCGTGGCAACGCTCGCCGATGGAGCCACGACCGGTTTCGGGGTGCGCGCGCTGGTCGACGGCGCTTGGGGTTTTGCGGCCGGCGCCGAACTGGGCGACGGCGGGATAGACGTCACCGCCGCGCGGGCAGTCGAAATCGCGCGCGCGAGCGCGTCCGTTGCCCGCAGCCGGATCGGCCGCCCACCCGAACGCGCCTACGTCGACACGTTCGCGACGGCGATGCGGCGGGATCCCGAGGACGTGCCGCTCGGAGAGCGCGTCGCGCTCCTGCTCGAGGCCGAACGCCAGTTGCACGGGCCCGCCGAAATTGCCGTCGGCCGCGCGTGGCTCGATCTCTGGCGAACGGACAAGTATTTCTTCAGCTCGATCGGATCGCAAATCGCGCAACGGATTCGTCAAACGGGCTCCGGCGTCGCGGCCATGGCGATCGGCGACGGCGACGTTCAAATTCGTACGTATCCGGGCGACGTCGGCCTCTATCAATCCGGCGGCTGGGAGATCGTCGAGGAGGCGCGTCTGCTCGAGGGCGCTCCTCGGATCGCGCAGGAAGCGGCCGAATTGCTGCGCGCACCGCAATGTCCCAGCGGAACGTTCGACGTCATCCTCGGCAGTTCGCAGATGTCGCTGCAAATTCACGAATCCTGCGGACATCCCGCCGAGCTCGACCGCGTGATGGGCTGGGAAGCGAACTTCTCGGGCACGAGCTTTCTCGAGATTCCGCTCCTCAGTAAGCTGAAGTACGGATCGAACCTCATCACGATCGTCGTCGACAACCGGCTTGCGCGGGGCATGGCGACCTGCGGCTACGACGACGAAGGGACGAAATCGGTCGCTTCCGACATCGTGCGCGACGGTCTCCTGACCGGCTACGAAATGAGCAACGATACCGCCAGGGCGATCGGTCGCGAGAGTAACGCCTGCGTTCGCGCGCAAGGCTGGGAAAGCGTCCCGATGATCCGGATGTGCAACTTAAGCTTGCTTCCGGGCGACGTTCCCTTCGAGAATTTGTTCGACGACGTAAAAGACGGCATCTACATGGAGAGCAACCGTTCGTGGTCGATCGACGACCGTCGTCTAAACTTTCAGTTCGGCTGCGAGGCGGGTTGGGAAATCAAGAACGGCAAGCGCGGCCGTCTCCTCAAAAACCCGACGTACGGCGGAATCACGCCGCGCTTCTGGAACGCCTGCGACGCGGTGGCCGACGAACGCGCTTGGTTCGCATGGGGAACGCCCAACTGCGGCAAGGGCGAACCGATGCAAACGGGACGCACGACCCAAGCCGCCGCACCGGCGCGTTTTCGCAACGTGAGCGTGGGGGTCGGGTACGGTGGATAGCGCGAACGCCTCCGAACGCGAGCGCGTCGCGACGCACGTTCTGAACCTGTCCAACGCCGACCAGACGGAGGTGCTCGTGACCTCCGGCGACAGCGCGCTGATGCGCTTCACCCACGAGATGTCGAATCAAAACGTCGCAGCGGCCGACGTCGGCGTTTCGGTCCGCGCGATTCTGCACGGCCGCACCGGGGTCGCGCAGACCAATGCGCTCGACGAACGATCGTTGCGCGACGTGGTCGAGCGCGCGGCTGCAATGGCCCGGCTCGCGCCCGAGGATCCGCTCCAGCCGGAACTTCCTCGCGGCGGTCCGGCTCGGGCTCCCGACGGCTCTTACGATTCCGAAACGGCCGGCGCCGATGCCGCGGCACGCGCGCGTCTCTGCGACGCGATTTTCCGCGAGGCCGAGAGCGCGGGCTACTGGTCGGCCGGATTTGCAGCGACTTCGGCCAGCGGCCTAACGGTCGCAAATACGTCCGGAGCGCTCGCCTCGTTCGACGGTTCGGATGCGTCGGTCAACGTCAAGATGAACGCCGCCGACTCGACCGGATTCGGCGAAGCCTACTCCACGTCGTTGCGGGCGATCGATGCGGTAGCCGTCGGCAAGACCGCCGTGGAAAAAGCGCGAGCGAGCGCCGCCCCGCGGGCCGTCGAACCCGGGTCGTGGACGGTGATTCTCGACCCGGCCGCATTCGGAGAACTGTTCACCTACCTTGCCGATCACTTCTCCGCGCAAGCTTTCGACGAAGGCTCGTCGTTCTGCAGCGGCGGACTCGGTCGTTCGTACTTCGCGCAAACCGTCACCGTCCGCGACGATTACGCGCATCCGCTGGCACCGGGATTGCCGTTCGATTTCGAAGGGCAACCCACCCAACGCCTCGCGCTGGTCGAGAACGGGGTCGTGCGCGACGTCGTGACCGACAGCTACTATGCCAAGAAGCTCGATCGGGCGAACACCGGCCACGCCCTTCCGGCGCCCAACGCGTACGGTCCGCAAGCGCGCAACCTGGTCGTCGCCGGCGGCAGTAAATCCGTCGAGCAACTGATCGAAGAAACGCCGCGGGGCTTGCTGGTCACGCGGTTTTGGTACATCCGGCCGGTCGATCGCAAGCGCGCGATCGTCACGGGGATGACGCGCGACGGCACGTTTCTGATCGAAAACGGCAAGCTCGCGGGGGGCGTGCGGAACCTACGCTTCAACGACAGCATCGTCGACCTGCTCGGACGCTGCGAATTTTCGCGCGAACAAGTCCGGACGGGAAGCTACAACTATTCGCTGGTCGTGCCTACCGCCAAATTCGCGGAGTTCAATTTTACGTCCGTTACGGATTTCTAACGACCGCCGGCGATTCGTTCGAGCGCGCCGGCCGCAGCGTCGAGAAACCCACGCGGGCCCGCGCCGATATTCGCCATCTGAAACGCCGCATGTACCAGCCCGTCGAAACACCGGTATTCGACGGTAACGCCGTCTTCGCGAAGCCGCCGCGCGTATTCGGCGCCGTCGTCGCGGACGGGATCGTATTGCGCCGTAAAGATGGTCGCCGGCGGCAGCCCGCGCAACGTGCGCGCGAGCAGCGGTGCGGCGTACGGATTCGCCCGATCGAGATCGTCGCGCAGATACAACGACCAATCGCGTGCGACCGCGGCAGTCGATAGTAAGTATCCATCGCGAAACTCGCGATACGAGGCGCCGCGCATCTCGGAATCGAGTACCGGGTAGAGCAGCAGTTGGTGTCGCGGCAGCGGCGCGCCGCGGTCGCGCGCCAGCAGCGTCGCGGCGGCCGCGAGATTGCCGCCGGCACTATCGCCGGCGACGGCGACCGTGCCGGGATCGGCATCGAGCGACTCGGCGTGGGCGAGCGCCCACGATACGACGGCGTATGCGTCTAACACCGCCGACGGGAAGCGCGCTTCCGGCGCCAGCCGATACTGCGCGACGAGCACGATCCAACCCGAAGCGTTGGCGAGTTGGCGGCACGGAACGTCGATGTTTTGAACCGAGCCGAAAACCCAGCCGCCGCCATGGAAATAGACGACCAGCGGCAGCGGTCCCGACAATGACGGATAGTACGCGCGCGCCATGATCGGGCCGCCGGGACCCGGGATGGCGACGTGCCGCACTGCGGCGACCGGCGGCGGATCGCCCATCCAGGAGGCCATCAACGTCTCCGACGCGCGCATTTCGGCAACGTCGAGCAGCTCGATCCGCGGCGTGGCGGGATCTTCGATGAGCGCGAGCAGGCGCGCGACGTCAGGATCGACCGGCATCGCGTTCTTTGCCTCCTTTGGCGACCAGACCGGCTACCACGAGCAGCGCACCAAAAGCGACCGCGAGCGGGGCGGGCACCGGCATCACGTCGACGGCTGGATACGAAAGGACGATCGCCTGTAATGACAAACCGCCGGCCGCAACGGTCGCCCCGTCGCGAGCGACCGCGATCGCGTGGGGGAGCGGGCGATCGTTCGCGTCGTCGACGGCGAAGAGCACGGCCGGCGCCGGCACCCCGCCCGCCAACCCGCGCAACGTCGAGGCTTCGGCGGCCGAGAATAGGACGGCTTTGACGACCCGGTGCATCGCCGGGACCGCGAACGAGTCGAACGGCAAGCTCAAGCCGGCGATGGTCTGATTCTGCTGCATCATGAGCACGGGCGACAAGAACGACGAGCCCGACGGCTGCGTGATCGTGAGCCGGCCGCCTTGTGGATCGCGCGCTTCGACGTACACGACCTGACGCGGCGCGCTCCGAACGACGAAGCTTCCGGCGTTTCGACCGCGTTGCCCGATCGGCAACGGCCGGCGCCCGGGACGATCCAGCACCACCACCACGCCGAACGAAGATGCGGCGCGGGGGTCGCCGGCGTCGACCAGCGGAAAATCGATCGTGCCGCCCAGATCGTCGACGCGAGTGCGCTCGCCGGGCGCGCCGACGACCGTCCGGTCGTCCGGCGCGAACAGTCCGTTTGCCGCGCCCGCGAGTCCGGCGAGCGCGCAGCCCACGACGATCGCGCCCACGGCGACGCGGCTGCGCGGCGTACGCGCGTCCGTCAGCGCGCGCCGGCCGGCCGCCGCGGCGACGATCGTTAGCCCGATCAACGCCGCGTTGAACCAGCCATAGTGATACGCGTTGCGCCCCGGAAAAAACGACTCGCCCACAACGGCCGCCACGACGAGCAGCGCGCTCCCCGCAAGCACGTTCATCGCGCCGGTCCGGGCGCCAGCGCCCTCGCGACGGCCGCCCGGATTTGCTCGTAAGTTAGCGGTCCGTCGAATCCCGTCACGACGGTCCCATCGCGACCAACGACGACCGTCGTCGGAAGTCCGAGCGCCGTATAGGCGCGTCCGTATTGTTGGCGTTCGTCGAGCCAAATCGGAAAGTGGATATCGAGGGCGCGCGCGAACGCCTGCGCGCGCGCCGCGGACTCGCCTTGATTTACGCCGATAGTAACGACGCCGCGACCGGCGTAAGCGTCGGCAAAACGCTGCAGCTCGGGCATCTCGACGCGGCATGGCGGGCACCACGACGCCCACAGATTCATCACGACGACGCGGCCGCGATACTGCGCGAGCGATACCGGCTTTCCGGCCTCATCGCGCATCGCGATGACGGCCGCGGGCTGACCCGCGAGACCCGCAGGGCCGGCCGGCGCAACGCCCTGCGTCGAACGAAAGAACGGCGCAACGATTGCGCCGCCGACGACGATCGCACACGCCACGCCGATCGCCCACGCCAACCGCCGCTTCTGCACCGGCGACACGCTACCAATCTCCCATCCGGCCTTCGTCGACCTCGCCTTCAAACACGATCGTACCGTCCGGCAACACGGCGGCATACAGGGGAATCCCGCGAAAGCGCACCTCCCGGAGCCGAGCGGCGTCGTCCGCGCGTTCGAATAAACGGCAGTAGCGATCCAACACTTCGGGGCTGCACCGCGCAACCGTCGGCGGGACGTTGTAGGTCTGGACGAAACCGTCGAACGCGCGCTCGAAGTCGTCGGCGGCGAAACGGCGGTCGAGTTGGAATTCGCGACGGACGCGTTCCAGGGGGTAAGCCTCCTCCGGCGGACGAAACGGCGACGCGTGCCCGCCCAGATTTTGGATGGTAGAGCGCTCGCGGCCGAGCTGCGAACCGAACTCCTCGCACGGACGTTTGCGCTACGCGACGCCGCGATTCATCCCAAGCTCGCAATCGTTTTCGTCGGCGAGAGCGAGTCGAGCGGCGCCTACGTGCGCAACCTCGTCAAAACCGGCGAACGCGCGGGCATCGAGGTGGAGGTCGACCGATTGCCGGAAACGGCGTCGGTAGACGAGGTCCGCGAACGGCTCGACCGGCTGCGCGACGATCGAAGCGTCCACGGCGTGATGCTTCAGCAACCGCTTCCCAGGCACTTACCGATCCGCGCAATTGCCGACGCGATTCCGGCGCACAAAGACGTCGACGGCACCCATCCCATGAATCAAGGACACCTGGCGTTCGGCCGCGGGACCGACTTCGTGCCGGCAACGCCGGCGGCGGTCATGCTCCTGCTGGAACGCAGCCCGCACTGGCCGTTGCGCGGCCGGCACGCCGTAATGGTCGGACGATCGATCGTCGTGGGTGCGCCGGTCGCGCTGCTGATGCTCGCGCAGGACGCTACCGTCAGCATCCTGCACAACCAGACGCCCGACCGGCGTCCGTTTCTCAAAACCGCGGACGTCGTCGTGGTGGCGACCGGCGTGCCGGGTCTGATCCGCGGAGAAGATCTCAAAGCCGGCGCCACGGTGGTCGACGTCGGTACGACCATCGTCGACGGCGCACTCAAAGGCGACGTAGACTTTGAGAGTGCGGCGCGCATTGCGGGTGCGATTACGCCGGTCCCCGGCGGCGTCGGGCCGGTCACCAACGTCGCGCTCCTGCGCAACGTCGTCAAAAGCGCCGAACGAATGAACGCGGTCGACCTATGAGGCGCCGGACGGGCGGCGCCGCAGGTCGCCCGTGATTCCCGGCCAACAGGTGGCGGGAATGGACGTCGCCCCCCGCGATCTCGAACTGCTGCACCCGCCGCCGCATCCGTTGTTGCTCGAACTCGAGCGCCGGGCGCTGGACGACGGCGTCGAGATCGCGTCGCGAGAGACGGGGCGCCTGCTGTCGACGCTCGTGCACGCCATGCAGGCCAGCCGGATACTCGAGATCGGGACGGGATACGGCTATGCAACCCTGTGGATGGCTTTCGCGCAGCCGCGGATGGGCAAAATCTGGACGATCGATCCCGACATGCGGCGCACCGACGTAGCCCAGTCGTATTTCAAGCACGCGGGCGAAGACGATTTCATCGAAATTTTCAACACGCCGGCGATCGAACTGCTCGAGAACTTTCCCCATCGCAACCTCGACGTCGTCTTCGTCGACGCCTCTCCCGACGAGCATCGCACCTATCTCGATCGCGTTCTCCCGATGCTGAAGTTGTCGGGAATCGTCGTCGCCTACGATTGCTTGGGGCCGCATCCGAACGAATTCGTCCGCTACTTCCTGGGCCATCCCGATCTCGATGCGACCGTCTTACCGCTCGGGAAAGGCACCGGGATCGGCGCCCGCAAGCGATGACCTCGGCTTTCGCGTACCGGCACGCGATGCGCCACGTTCCCACCGGCGTGACGATCGTGACTAGCCTCAAGGACGGAGAGCCGCGCGGCCTCACGCTCAACTCGTTTGCCAGCGTGGCGGTCGAGCCGCCGGCCCTGCTCGTCTGCGTCAATCGCGAAGCCCGCAGCTACCTCTACATCTCCAGCTCCGCAATCTTTTGCGTCAACGTCTTGGCCGGCGAGCAACGCCATTTGGCCGAACACTTCGCGGGGAAGGTTCGCGAGCGCCAGTTCGCCGAGATCGCCTACGGAGTCGACGTTACCGGCGCACCCGTGCTCGCCGACGCAATCGCTCACTTCGACTGCGAGGTTGCCGAAGAGCACCAAGTCGGCTCGCACTCGATCTTCGTCGGGGCCGTCGTCGGGTGCGCGGCGCGCAGCGGCTCGCCGCTGGGCTACTTCAATGGCGGCTATCACGACTTCGGGATTCGCGTCGATTGATTCTCGAAACGTTTGCGGTCGGAGCGCTGGCTTGCAACTGTACGATTGCCGGCGACGAAACGACGGGCGAGGCGATCGTCGTGGACGGCGGCGACGGCGTCGAAGAAGTAACGCGCCGCTTAGCGCGTCTCGGCTTGCGCGCCAAACTGCTGATCCATACGCACGCTCACATCGACCACATCGGCGATCTCGGACGCCTGCGCGAGTTTACCGGCGGCCGCGGCCTGCTCCATCCCGGCGACCTGCCGCTGTATGAAACGCTCGGCCTGCAGGCGCGTTGGATCGGTCTGGCGCACGTCCCGCCGGTCGTCGCGCTCGACGGCGAACTGCGCGACGGCGACGTCCTGACTGCCGGTGGCGTGACGATGAGCGTCTTACACACGCCCGGTCATACGCCCGGCAGCGTCTGTTTCGCACTTGCGACGCCTTCGGACGGTCGCGAGACGGCGACGACGCTGCTCACGGGTGACACGCTCTTTGCCGGTTCGATCGGACGTTGGGATTTGGGCGGGACGTCGATGGAAGACATCGTCGACTCGATTCAGAGCAAACTGATGGGCTACGAGGATGCCACGCCGGTCGTCCCCGGTCACGGACCCGCGACGACGATCGGGATCGAGCGGCGCGCCAATCCGTATCTGCAAGGCGCATCCGGCGCGCGGTGACGAAGCTCGGGCGCGACCGCCGGCTGTTCGCCGGAATCGTGCTCGACGACGTTGCGCGCAGCGCGTGCGCGAGCGTCGCACGCCGGTTGCGCGCGACCGGGTTCGCAGCCGCCTACGAAGATCCGCAGAAATTCCATATGACGCTGGCTTTTTTGGGAAACGTGCCGCCCGGCCGCGTGCTCGCGATCGAAAGCGCCATCGCCGAAGCCGCGCGGCGCGAGCCCTTCGCGATCCGGTTCGACCGGCTCGGCGCTTTTCCGCACGTACGCCGGCCGCGGGTGGTCTTCGTCGGGGCGTCGGAACAAGGGGCGGCGTTTCGCGATCTCGCCGGCTCGCTGCGCGCGAGTTTGACGCGCGAGGGTTTCAGTTTCGTCGACGATCCGGTCGCCCACGTCACGATCGCTCGAGTGAAATCGCCGGTACGGCCCCTGCCGATCGTCGACGTCGTCCCGGCGGCAACGACCGTGCATGCGGTAGCGCTCTTCGAATCGCTCTTCGATCAAGAAAACGGCACCTCGCGTTACGAGGTGCCGTTTCAATGCGCGCTTTCGATCGGAAGCGCCTCGGGTCAGCGCTAATGCAGCTTTATGAGGAGCTTTTCCCCGTTGGAGGGAGGCTGGGAGGCGGGCGGAGTTGCCGCGGGGGCCGGCCGCGGCGCGGCGGGCATTGCGGCGAAGTCCGGAACCGATCCTTGCGCGACCTTGGCGCGGTAATCGTCTAAGGCCACTTGCAGCGCCTCGAGGGCGCGCTCGGGATAGTCCTTCTTCTTTTCCGGATAGCCGTCCAATTGGGCCTCGACCTCGGCCGTCGAGATTGCTGCGGCCGCGTCGACGGTCTTGCCCTTTGCCAACTCGACGACCAAACTGCAGGTGGCCGTGCCGAATCCGCAGCCGGTGGTGAAGTACGAGATGTCCTCGATGACGGCTCCGGGACCGACCTTGAGAAAGAAGTTGTACATGTCGCCGCACGAGTCGCTGAAGTACTCGCCGCTGGCGGTCGCGCCTTCCATCGTGCGGAACCCCGCGCGCTCTTCGACCAGTCGTTGAAATTTTGGAAAGTCCATGTTCCCCTTACGACGCTGAAGTCGTGTCCTGAAGTTTCATCTCGAAGCGGCATTCCTTGCCGCCGTGGGCCAGCGACTCGGTCTGCTCGGGCCGGCCGCCGATCGTCTCCTCGATAACGTGATGGATGACTTGGCACATCTCCGGATGCTCCTGGGCGATGCTGGAATACGGGCAGTTGTGTTCGTGCAGCGCGAACCCGCCCTCGATCAAGCTATACTCCGCGACGACCCCGTTTTCGCGCAGCATTTCCGCCAGTTGTGCGACCTTCTGCTCGGGGGCTTGCGCCGTGAGGCGGCGACGCGCCCGCTCGACCGCCCGCTTCGAAAGCCCTTCGAAGATTTGTCCGACCGCCGGCGCCCCGAACTGCTCGCGCACCTCGCGCAGCACCGCGGACAGCACCTTGTCGTGGGCTTGCGGAAACAGCTTGCCGCCCTCGTCGGTCAACGAGAACTCCAGGGTCGGCTTGGTAGGCCCCCGCCGCACCGGCGTTTCGGCCACCAGGCCATCGCGTTCGAGCACGACCAGCTGCTGGCGAACGGCGTTGGGCGACAGTCCGAATTCGCGCGCCAGGTCGGAGGCCGAAGCGGAACCCTTGCGGCGCAGTTCGGTGACGATCTTCCCGCGAGTCGAGGCAAAAAATCGGTCGGCGTGCATCGTTGGGGCTATCCTAGCACGGGAACCGGAGATAGTAAAGTTTATCCTTGACTTTCTAGGAGAGGGTCGGCTACGATACGAGTGACCGCAGCTATCGCTGCACGAACCTCGCACCACTTGGAGGGAGACACCGCGTGTCCGAGACGGGCCTGCGCATCGCCGACCTGCACTGCAGCGTCGCCGGAAAAGCGATCCTCAAGGGCATCGACCTCACCGTCGAGCCCGGGAAAGTTCACGCCCTCATGGGCCCCAACGGCAGCGGCAAGTCGACGCTCGCATTTTCGCTGACCGGTCATCCGCAATACGACGTGACGCGCGGAAGCGTCCGCCTCGACGGCACGGACCTGCTCGAACTCGCGCCCGACAAACGGGCCCGCGCCGGTTTGTTTCTTTCATTTCAGTATCCGGCCGCGATCCCGGGAATCAAAGTCGCCAACTTCTTGCACGCCGCCCGCCAGGCGGTCCGCCCCGGCGACCTGGCGCCCGCGAAGTTTCGCGCGCTGCTGCTGGAAAAGATGGAAGCGCTGGGGATGGATCCGTCGTTCATGGGACGCTATCTCAACGACGGCTTCTCCGGCGGTGAAAAGAAGCGGCTCGAGATGCTGCAGCTCGCGGTGCTCGCGCCGAAGTACGCCGTTCTCGACGAAACCGACTCCGGTCTCGACGTCGACGCCCTCCAAGACGTCTGCGACTCGCTCAACGCCTTGCGCGCCAGCGAGGAAGGGCGCTCCGCCGGCTTCCTCATCATTACCCACTACCCGCGAATTCTGCAGTACGTCGTTCCCGACGTCGTGCACGTCATGATCGACGGCCGGATCGTCATGGCCGGCGGCCACGATCTCGCCGATCGCATCGAGCGCGAAGGCTACGACGCAATTCGCGAAGAGACGCGCGCGCTTGCTTAAAGCGTTCCCGGCTTCGGATCTCCACGAACGCCTCGCCGGCTTCGATGCCGGCGTGCTCGCTCCGCAGGAGCGCACGCGCGCGCTCGAGCGATTTTTCACCGTGCCGAGCGGCCGCGCGCACCCGGGACGCTACTGGCGCGTCGACATCGAGGGCATCGTTCCGCAAGCATCGACGATCGCGGCTGCAGACGGACGTATGACCATCGGGCCGGGCCGGGAACAGCTCGCGACGCCGGCCGGCACCATGACCATCGATAACCCTCACCCGCGCGCGCTTGCGTGCGACATCGTGACGGCCGCGGGCGTGCACGGGCCGCTCTTCGCCCGCGCGTTCGGCGCGACCGGCATCGGGGCGACGAAGTTCGGCGCGTTGACGACGGCCTTCGCCCAACTCGGAGCGTTCGTGTACCTTCCGGCCGACGTCGCCGCAGACGCGCCGATTACGATATCCTACGTTGCCGCCCCGGGCCAGACGCTCTTCCCGTACACGGTCGTCCTGGCCGAGCGCGGCGCGCGGGCCACCGTGATCGAGCGCTTCTCCGGCGGCGGCAGCTTCGTCTGCGGCGTCGACGAGATCGTTGCCGAACCGGGAGCGGACGTCACCTTCGCCACCTATCAAGATTTGTCGCCGGACGCACGTTTCGTTGCGACGAGAGCGGCCAAGGCAGAACGCGACGTGACGGTCGCGTGGGTCTGCGCCGAACTCGGAAGTGCGCTGGCCGTCACCGACGTCTCGGTGGCAATCGCGGGGCCGGGCGTTGCCGCGCACGTTACCGCACTCTTCTTCCCGCGGGACTCGCAGCACGTCGATGCGATCACGACGATCGATCATGCGGTCGGAGATTCGACCTCGGAAACGCTGGTAAAGTCGGCCGCGGTCGACCGCGGGCAAGCGCGTTTCCTCGGCAACATCCGAATCGCCGCAAAAGCCCAAGGCAGCGACGCGAACCTGCGCGACGACGCCCTGCTGCTCTCCGCGCGCGCCCACATCGACTCCGTACCGGCCCTCGAGATTGCCGCCAACGACGTGAAGGCGTATCACGGCGCGACCGTCGGCGCGATCGATGCCGAACAAATTTTCTACATGGAGAGCCGCGGGATCGCGCGCGACGCCGCCGAGCGGATGATCGCGCTGGGCTTTTTCGAGCCGGCGATCGCCCATTTTCCGACCGGCGCGCTGCGCGACGAACTGCGCGCCGCACTGGCGGCCAAGCTCGCATGAGCCAAACGCTCGGCTTGCAGCCCGCGCTCGACGACGCAAAGCTGGCGCGGATCGTCGCGGATTTTCCGATCCTCGCACGACCGACGTCGCGCGGCAAACGGCTCGTCTATCTCGATTCCGCGGCCACGTCGCAGAAGCCGCGCGCGGTCATCGCATCGCTGGTCGACTATTACGAACGCGACAACGCGAACATCCACCGCGGCGTCTACGAAATTGCCGAGCGGGCGACCGAGAAGTTCGAAGCGGCGCGCGGCAAGGTCGCTCGTTTCGTCAACGCCGATCCCGGCGAGATCGTCTGGGTGCGAAACGCCACCGAAGCGATCAACCTGGTCGCTTATAGCTGGGGCTCGAACAACGTCCAAGCCGGCGATGCGATTTTGGTCACCGAGCTGGAGCACCATTCGGATCTCGTCCCCTGGCAACTGCTCGCCCAGCGCACCGGGGCGGAACTGCGTTTCATTCGCGCCGACGAGCGGGGCAGGCTCGTGCTGGACGATTTGGACGCACTGCTCGCAGGCTGCAAGCTCGTCGCCGTCGGCCACGTCAGCAACACGCTGGGAACGATCGCTCCGCTCGAAACGATCGTCGCGCGCGCGCACGCCGCCGGCGCCGTCGTCGTGGTGGACGGCGCACAGGGCGCCCCGCATCTCGCCGTCGACGTCAAGGCGCTCGACGCAGATTTCTACGCCTTCAGCGGCCACAAAATGCTCGGTCCGACCGGCATCGGAGCTCTGTACGGCAAACGCGCGCTGCTCGAAGCGATGCCGCCGTTCGGCGCCGGCGGCGACATGATTCACAAGGTGGAGTACGCACGCTCGACGTTCGCACCCCCGCCGCGGCGTTTCGAGGCGGGCACCAGCAACATCGCCGACGCCATCGCGTTCGGCACCGCGGTCGACTATCTTACCGGCGTCGGCATGGATTGGGTGCGCGCGCACGAGCGCGAGCTGACCGGCTACGCGCTCGAACGTTTGAGCGCTTTCGAACCGCGCGGTTTGGAAATTTACGGGCCGCGCGATCCGGCTGCAATCTCGGGCGTCATTTCGTTCAACTTCGCCGACATTCACGCTCACGATCTGGCTTCGATTCTCGATACCGAAGGCGTCTGCATCCGCGCCGGTCATCACTGCACGATGCCTCTGATGGACAAGATGGGCTGGTCCGCCACCGCCCGTGCGTCGTTCTACCTCTACAACACCCGCGACGACGTCGACGCCCTCGTCGCCGCGCTCGACAAAGCCGCCAAAGTCTTCAAGCTCTAATGGGTCGCCTTTGCCAGACGGGGTCCCGGCAAATCTTGGCTCACGGCGAAGCGTTAATTGGGGGCGCCCTAGGGGAATCATCGCGTACCGATACGTTCGTGCGCCCCATGGCCGGGGGGCCCCACGCGCAAGTCGCGTGGGGGGCGCGGAGGCTCGGCCGGAGCGCCTTCTATTTGGACCTCGTCTTTTAGACGTGGACGACTTTTACCGAGATTACATTCTCGACCATTATCGCAGTCCACGCAACTTCGGACATCTCGACCATCCCGACGCCGTTGCCGAAGACGTGAACCCGCTCTGCGGCGATGCGATTCGGATGGAGCTCGGCGTCGCGCAAGACGGTACGGTGCGCGACGTTCGATTCTCGGGCAAGGGCTGCGCGATCAGTCAGGCGTCGGCCTCGATGCTCACCGAATCGATCGTGGGCCGCAAGCTCGAGGACGTCGCCCGGCTTTCGAAGGACGTCGTTTTGGAGAACGTGGGGATCGGCATTAGCCCGACCCGCATGAAGTGCGCGATGCTCGGCCTGCGCGTGCTCAAAAGCGCCGCAATCGGCGAACTCGCCGGCTGGCCCGACGAGGAATAAGAGGTAGCGGCCGCCCGGCAGAAAACTCGGGAATCGTGCAGCATCGTCAGATTACGCCCGAGCAGTGGGATGCGTTGGCTGCCGAGCCGGAGTTCCGCACGCTGGTCGCCACTCGCCGGCGCTTCGTCGTCCCCGCCACGATATTTTTCGTCGTCTACTATTTCGCGCTGCCCGTCTCGGTCGGGTTCGCCCCGCAGGTGATGGGCCGGCCGGCGATCGGTCCGCTGACCTGGGCGTACTGCTTCGCGCTCTCGCAGTTCGTGATGACGTGGGTTCTGCTCGCGCTCTATCTCGCGCGCGCCCGCGGTTTCGACCTCCAGGCGGCGCGCATTCGGCATCGCGAAGCGCGCGAGGTAAAAACGTGACGTCGCAGCCGTCGCTGATCATGTTCGGCGTGTTCGTCGGGATCACGCTGATCGTCACCTACTGGGCCTCCGGGCAGAGCACGACGAGCCGCGGATTCTACACGGCGCATCGCCGTATCGGCGGCGTGCAGAACGGATGGGCGATTGCCGGCGATTATATGTCGGCCGCCTCGTTCTTGGGCATCACCGGGCTGGTCGCGTTCTACGGCTTCGACGGATTCATGTATTCGGTCGGCTGGCTGGTCGCCTATCTGACCGTTCTTCTGCTAGTCGCCGAGCAGTTGCGCAATACCGGCAAGTATACGATGGCCGATTTGATTTCTTTTCGTCTGCGCGGGCGGGGCGTCCGGGCGATCGCCGCGGTGTCGACGCTCGCGATCACGCTGTTCTACATGATCGCTCAGATGGTCGGAAGCGGCTTGATCGTCAACTTGCTCTTGCCGCGCTTCCCCGATTACATCGCCATCGGGGTGGTCGGCGTCCTGATGCTCGTGTACGTGCTCTTCGGCGGGATGCTTGCGACGACGTGGGTCCAGATCATCAAAGCGGGCCTGCTGATTGCGACCGCGCTCGCGCTTTCGCTGCTGGTCATGGGCCACTTCGGCTTCTCGATGGGAGCGTTCCTGACGGCCGCGAGTAAGGTCCCGATTTCGGGAAGGCCGACGAACCTGCTGCAGCCCGGCCTCCTGTATCACGGACCCTTGGGCGCCTGGAATCTGATTTCGCTGGGTCTAGCGTTAGTGCTCGGGACCGCCGGCCTGCCGCACATCCTGATGCGCTTCTTTACCGTACCGACGGCGAAGGCGGCGCGCACGTCGGTTGCGTGGGCGATGGTGCTGGTCGGCGCGTTCTACCTCACGACGTCGTTCATGGGGCTGGGTGCGGCCACGATCGTCGGCCAGGACCACATCGGGAAACGGATGTACGCCGGTCAGGCGATCGAGTACATCGCCCAACACCCCGACCAGCAACAGCGGCTGAACGGACAGCTCGTTCACGACGGCTTTATCGTCCCCGTCACCAACAATAACTTGGCCGCGCCGTTGCTCGCCGGGAATCTCGGCGGTCCGCTGTTGATCGCGTTCGTCGCCGCGGTGGCGTTCGCCACGATCCTCGCGGTGGTGGCCGGTCTGACGATCACCGCGTCGTCGGCCTTCGCCCACGACATCTGGTTCAACCTCATCCGCAACGGCAAGGGGGACGAAACCGAACATCTCTTCGTCGCGCGCGCGACGGCCGTCGCGGTGGGCGCGGCGGCGATCGTCCTGTCGATCGCGCTGCGCGGATTCAACGTCGCATTTCTCGTCGGTCTGGCGTTTGCGGTTGCGGCCAGCGCGAACGTACCGGTGATCCTCCTCTCGCTTTCGTGGCGGCGCTTTTCGCGCGGGGGAGCGATCGCCGGAATGCTCTCGGGACTCATCTCTTCGCTAATCTTGATCGCGATCAGTCCGGTCGCAATGGGCACTCACGCCCTTTTTCCGCTCGATAATCCGGGGCTCGTCTCGATTCCAATTGGATTGCTCGGGGCGGTGATCGGTACGCTGGCTACTCCCGATCCCGCGTCGGAGCAAATGTTCGATCAACTGCAGGTGCGCGCGACCACCGGCCTCGGCGCCGAAGTCTGACGCTAGCGCACCTTAATCGCGTAGTGGTCGGTGATCTGAAGACCGCCCGACCCGGGCTCGAGCGTAAACGTGACGGCGTATTCGCCGCTTCCGGTTTGGACGTCGGCCGAGACCTTGTACTCCGAAGCGGCGACCGCCGAGGAACGCACCGACACGATCCGAGCGCCGGAATCCATGAACACTTCGCCGGGAAGACCGCGCGCCAAGTATGAGGTCGCAGTCGCACGATCGCCGCGGGCGAGCGCTCCGAGATACGAACGCACGACGTCCGCCGCCCGGTCGGTCCCGGCGGCAGCGTAGTTGGGCACGGGCGTAACCACAGCGGCGCGCGCGGGCGTTGCGGTCGCGGCGGGCGCCGGTCGCGCGGGAACCGGAGAAACCGAGGACGACGCGCGCGTTCGCGCCGCGACGAGCGCGTGCGCCGGCGACGGCGTCGTTTCGGGCGAAGACGTCGGCGAACTCGTCGGCGACTGCGTCACTTGCGGCGACGCGCTCGCGGACGGCTTTGCCGTCGGGATCGGTTTCGTCGTGGGCGCCGCGCGCGACGCACGCGGCGACGGCAAAACCGCGGCGAGCGTGGGTACGGCCGTCGGAACGCCGGGCACCGGAAGGGCCGCCGGCTTGGGAGCTTTCGTTCCGCCCAAGAAATGGGCCAGCACGCCGCCCAGCAGCAACCCCGCAAAAATTACGATGAGAACGAGTGGGAAGAGCGGCAGTCCCCCGCGCTCCGGTTCGTCGTCCGAACGCCGCCGGCGCGGACGGTCGTTCACGTGACCGGTGAGAGGCGTTCGGCGATCGCGTCGTATAGCGCCGGCGGCAGGGTCGCAACCAAGTCCGGACGCCGTTCGACGAAGAGCGTCGTCGCTTCTTTGAGCAGCCCGGGGTTCGAGCGAGCGTATTTCAACAACGCGTCGACCGCGGCGCTTTCGCGCATTGCGATCCGCTCGAGCGTCGTCCGCGCACCTTCGGCCGCATCTTCGGAAGACTCCCCACGCTCGCGAAACGCGCCGAACATCGCCTCGACGAAGGCGGCGAACGCGTCGGCCGGCATGGCGGCCCAATCGCGCTCGTAGGCCGCGGCAAGTTCGCCCTCGTCCATTTTGGCGACGAGCTTCTCTACCGTGCCCACCAGCACGCCGGCAGGTACATTCCCGAACGGGGACACGCCTCTACGGTTATCCCCTTCGGCAGGCAGCTCCTCGAAACGGACGAAAATGGGCCTCGTGATTCGCGTGCGGATACCGTTGGATCTCCACGCCGTCGCCGCCGGCGGCTGTGCCGCCTTTGCGCTGGCGACGCCGCTGCGCGTCCGCGAACTACTCGCACTAGCCGTCCGCGAAGCAATCGGCTCGCGCGCGCCGCGCGACAAATTTTTACGCAGCGTGCGCCGTACGCTCGCCGGACTTGCGGCCGGAGATTTCACGTTGGTCATCGACGGACGGACGTTTGCCGACCCGGAGACCGTCGTCGTGTGCGCGGGTGCGGCCGACGTTCGGTTTTTCGTCGGGACCCGGCAGCACGCCGGAGCGCGGCGTTAGCTCTCTGCCGCAAAACCCGTCGTTTCTCGCCCTGGCCGGGCTGGCGTTTCGTCTCGTCTGGCGCCGGTGGCCGATTTTCGCACCAGCCGTCGCGATCGCCATCGCCGTGCAGACGCTGGTCGCACTGGTCGGACGCGTGCCGCACGGCATCGACCTCGATACGTTCGTGGTTCCGCCGATCCTGACGACGTTGGTTTACGCCTTCGTCGCGGCCGACGCTCGGGCCCAACCGGTCGAGACCCGCGCGATTTGGGAGCGTTTTCTCGAACGCTCGTGGGCCGTGATCGCGATCGACTTCGTCTTGTCGATCGTCAGCGCGATCGGTCTTGGAAGCGGCGCGTCGGGCAATTTTATCGACGTTCTCGGTGGGGTCGCGATCGTCGGTCTGAGCGCGATGCTGGTGTTTGCCGATGCCAGCGCCACGGTCGACGACGATCTCACGGTTTGGTCGGTCGTCCCGCGCGCCTTTGCCCGAAGCCTAACGGCCGCGTGGCAGCGCTCCGTCTTTCCCCGGGCGTTTGCGATTTTCGGATTGCAGCTGCTCGTCTTCGCGCTTCAAAGCGCGCTGTACGCACTGCTGCAGCACGGCCACCTTCCAAACGCGCTCTTTTGGTCGCAGATCCCGCTGCTGACGGTCGCCGTACCACCGCTCTCCGCGCTGACGGTCCTGGTGTATCTCGCGGCCGACTCGGCGCACGCGCGCGCGCCCGAATAACGAGCGAAGCGGGCGGCCCTGTCCCGGTCTTGCAGGAGGTGGTAGTGTAGAGAAAAGAGTCCGCCTCTCTTCACAGAAACCGGAGCGCACGATTCCATCCCGTCGAGTAACCGCAATTGTCGCTCTAATCGCCGCGTTGACGGCAACGATCCGACCCGCAGCCGCGGATCAGCAGTACGACGTGAGGGGCGAAGACGTGTATCGCGTCGGCGCGAGTGCGCCGCCATCGCGCGTCGCCTACTCGGGCGCGCAGCGCCTCTTGGTAGAACGCGACGGGCACAGCACGCAGTACGAAGCGGAGGCTACCTACACGCGCGACTCCGACGGCGTCAAACGGCAAGTCGACGCGCACTTCGTGCAGGAGCTCCTGCCCAATGGTTCGTTCGAGGATCGGGTCGACGACGATCCGGATTTTCTGACAGTACTCAACCAGCCGTTTGCCGTCCGGCTCGATGCGACCACTTTGCGCGACCTGCGCGGCCTGCATAGCCGGGTGCCGTTCGACGCGAGTTCGCCGGTTGGGGGACAAGCCGTCCTGCGTGGTTTCCTCCGGCCCGCTAAGGGCGGTAAGATCCACGGCCGCGCCACCGTGGCGGTCGCCTTCGAAGCCGACGGACCGATGACGGCGCCGATGCCTTCGCATACCTCGGCAACGATGTCGGGCCGGATGCGGATGGACGGCACCGCGTACTATTCGCTTGACGACGCGATGCTGCAGGCCCTCGAAGTGAGACTGACGATCGTGGCGCAGCTACACGACGGAACGACGGTCGCTCCCGTGCGGATCGTTTATCGCCGGTTCATTCGCGCCGCCGCGAATCAACCCGACGCGGCTAAAACGCCCCGACCAACTCCACTTCCATCGGATGGCGGAACGGAACCTCCCGCAACTCGGTAAGCGGCGTAAACGCGAGATGATTCTGATGGCAGTCGACCAACATCTCGATACCGCGCTTCACGCAGCCCGTCTCCTCGACGTATTTGACTAGTTTTTTTCGAAAATAGGCCCGCGGGTCGCGCAGCACTTTCGCGTAATACGGATCGTCGGTAAGCCCCTCGTTGGGGACTCCGTCTTTAGGAACCAACCAAACGAAGCACGGGTCTTCGTTCTGACGGTAACCGATGAGCGCGAGCGGGATCGCCCGAGTCGAATCGAGATTCGGGAGAAAGCTGCACATCGTGTAAGCATCGAACGAGATTTCCGTCGGTTCGATGGTTTGCGGCATAGATCGCACCTCTTCCAAGAGATCCGGACCGGCGAGCCGCAATAAAAAACCGCTTCGTCGTTCCTACGACTGAAGCGGTGCGATTCTCCGCGAGCCGGCCGGCCGGACCAAAAGCGCCATGCTCGGAGGTTTGAGAATCGAGGGGATGTTCCTAGCATTCTCAGGAGTTTTGCGGCCGCATGTGAAACCAGGCGGCAGGCGGCAGTGGTCCGAGTCACTGTATGAGTGCACTCGCCGCACCGCTCCTGCAGGGAGTATTCGTGCGTTCAGCGGTTCCGACGGGGAAAATCGCGGCCGCTCGGCCGCCGGCGAGTGCCACGCCCAGCATCGAAACGTTCGAGCGGGTCGTCGACGACTTCCAGCGACGGCTCTACGGCTTCGCCTTGCGCATGACGGGGAATCGCGAGGATGCCGAAGAGATCGTGCAGGACGCCTTCGTGCGTGCCTACCGGGCCCTCGGCAAGATGTCGCTCGAGCAGCGGGCCGAGCTGCGTCTGCAGCCGTGGCTCTATACCATCACCCTCAACGTGACGCGGAACCGGCTGCGCAGCAAGCGCCCGTCGAACGTCGCGCTCGACGCGCTGGCGGATCCCGATGCGTTGCTCCGCGAGTCGAACGAAGGGCCGCCGCAGCCCGAAACCATCGTCGAACGCAACGCCGAGGTGGCGCTGGTCGAACGGGCGCTCATGCAGTTGCCGATGCACCTGCGCGCGGCCGCCACCCTGCGCTTCATCGAGGGCCGCAGCCATCCCGAAATCGCCGAGATTCTTCACCAGCCGATTGGAACCGTGAAGTCTCACGTCCATCGAGCCGTCCGGATTCTACGCCGAATCCTCGGACCGCAAGTCGGCCGGTTCACCCCCGAAGGAGCACCTCTGAATGCGCTGTCGTGACGTAGAGATCATGTGGGACGAGATTCGCGGCGATTGCCAAAAATCGCTCAAGGAAACCGTCGAGACCCACCTGCACGCCTGTCCCCCGTGTCAGGAGCTCTACGAAGAATTCGAAGGCGTCGCGTTCTGCCTATCGTGCCTGCCGCCGCCGGAACCGTCCTGCGACCTCACCAAGAAAGTCGTCGAGCATATCGCCTCGCTCAAGCACAAAGCGCGGACGCCAATCCTGCTGTGCGCCGTCGACACGCCCATCGGGCGCGCCTACGTCGGCTTTAAAGAGCATCGCATCGCGTACGTCGGGATCGACACCGGCGATCCGCTCGACGACGTTCGAGCGCGCGTCGAACACCGTTTGCGCCGTCCCGTCGTCATGGGCGAGACGCCGCAGTGGCTGCGCGAAACGCTCGATCGGTTCTTTCACACCTGGCGCGTCGAAGACGCAAGCGTGGACATCAGCGACCTCACGCCGTTCGAGCAGGCCGCATTGCGGGCGGCGGCACGAATCCCGCCCGGCGAGGTGCGCTCGTACGCGTGGGTCGCGACGCAGATTGGACGCCCCAAAGCGGCTCGAGCGGTCGGCCGCGTGATGGCCCGAAATCCGCTCCCGCTGCTCTTTCCATGCCATCGCGTCGTCGACTCGTCCGGCGCCCTGCACAGCTACTACTACGGCCTCGCCATGAAGGCGCGGATCCTCGCAATGGAAGGGTACCGCGGCTAAGCCCCTCGACCGGAGGGGAACGCAAATGCGACGCCAACCTTAGCGAACGTGGCGGGCGGGTTCGCCCCCGACTCGCCGTCTCGTTTTCCAAAGGAAGTACATCGCTGAGCGACCCACGTATCGCGGCCATCCCCGACGTTCACGGCCATGCCAAAGGGGAGCACCGACCGTTTGCGGAGGAGCGTCCGATCGCGTATTCCGCCCGGATGCTCTTTCTCTGGTTCTTTCACGCGTGCCGCCGCGGGTCGCCGCGCTTTCTGATGGTCGCCGACCACATCAACTACTTGACGTTCGAGGATCCGGGCGCCGTTAATACGGTGCGCCGGGCCCTGAAGCTGGCCCATGCCGGCGACCTCTACGGCGCGGCCGAAACGGCCGGCGTGGACGTCGGGCACGCGTCGGTCGTTTCCGAGGCGTTGGTTCGCGGTATGCGATTCTCGATCGGCGCCGAGGTCGACAACGACCCTCGCGCGCGGCCCGACGCGCAAAACATCGTCGACGCCATGCGACCCGACGGCCTGATTCGCACGGTCAACTTCGTCACCATCGAGCACCCGGAAAAGGGGGCGGATTGGGCCTGGGCCTTCGATAACGAAGAGTTTGCGCCGCTGCACGCCGTCGTCGGCACCGAGACGCTTTGGGAACTGTACGTAACCAAATTGCTCGACGACCTCGCAAAACTCCCCGGCCATGTGGTCGGGCACTTCTACGGGCCCGCCAACCTCGGCGGCTGGCCGGCTCCCAAGAAACTCGAAGAGTACGAGGACCGCCTGCTCACGGTCTGCCACGCACGCGGTCTCGCGGTCGAAATCAACACGCGCTTTCTGTATCGCGAGAATCCGCCCGAGCTCGTCAAGCGCTACGTGGACGCCAACGCACGGTTGGTCCGTAAGGCGAAGGCCCTGGGGGTTGGGATTGCCGTCGGCTCCGACGCGCATAGCCCCAAGGATCAAGGCAACGCATTCGACGTAATCCTGAAGATTCTCGACGACGCGAAGGTCAACGAGGTGGTCTTTCCGGTCGCCGGCCGGCTGGCGAGGGTCGCGCTGCGCGCCACCCCGGAGCACTTGGAAGCACAAGCCAAGACCCGCGAACCGTCGGCGCCGGGCAGCAGCATCACCGGTTTCAGCCGCGCGGAGCTCGGGCTGCCCGAACAGGCCGAAACGCCGTCCCGGCGCGAAAGCGCGCGCGCCGCACGAGAGGCGGCGTCCCGTAAGCGCTCGAGCGGCTCGGCGCGATCGGGGAAACGGGTCGAGAGCCCGGCCTCCAAGGGACCCGCCAAGAGCGGCCCGCGGCGAACCGCGGAATCGTCGTCCTCGTCGAGTAAGGCCAAAGCGGCCAGAACGGCCAAGGTCAAGCCCGTCGTCAAACCGCCGGCGAAGAAAGCCAAGGCCCCCGCCAAGCCGTCAAAGCCGCCGAAGACCGCCGCGCCGCGGCGCGCGCCGGCCAAGCCGGCGCCCAAACCCAAGCGCGCCGCCGCCGTGGCCGGCGTTCGCGCTGCGAAGAAAAAGGCGACGCCGCCCAAGGCGGGCGTCAAAAAGGCCGCCGCAAAAGTGCCGGCCCGCAAACCGGCGGCCGGCAAGCGCGCCGTCGCGGTCAAGAAACCGGCCGCCAAGAAGGCTGCGCTCAAGAAGCCGGCGGCGAAACCCAAGAAGCCGTTGCGAAAGAAGAAAGCAACGCCCAAGCGCCGATAGCGGCGCGCGTTACCGGATACCGGAAAAAGGAGAGTGGGATGGCGGATATCGCTCGCCTGCGCAACATTGCTTTCGTCGGCCCCCATCACGCGGGAAAGACGACGCTCGTGGAAGCGATCCTCGCGCGCACGAGTGCGATCGGGCGCCGCGGTTCGGTCGCCGACGGCACGACGGTAACGGATCACGAGCCCGAAGACGTCGCCCACGTTCAGTCGACCACGGTCGGCTTCGCGCATGCCGTCGCCGACGACGTCGACCTTACGATCGTCGACTGTCCCGGCTTCGTCGACTTCTTTCAAGAAACCAAAGCCGTGCTGTTCGGCGTCGATGCAGCCGTCGTCGTCGTGGAAGCCGACCCGGCGCGGGTCGTGCAGTCCCACGGGATCGTCGAATTTCTCGAGTCGCTGCGAATGCCGCACCTCTTCGTCGTTAACAAGATGGACCGTCCGGGGGCGGACTTCGTGGGAACGCTGGCGGCGTTGCAGAGCGCGTACGGACGTCACGTCGTCGCCGAACAGCTTCCCATCGGTACGGCAGAAAGCTTTCGTGGATACGTCGATCTGGCCGAAATGAAGGCCCGGACGTTCGACGGCGACCGCGAAACCGAGTCGGACGTTCCGGCCGAGGTACGCGAGCAAGCCGCCCAGCTGCGCGGCGAGATGCTCGAAGGGATGGCCGATTTCGACGATCACTTGATGGAAGAACTGCTCGAGGGCGTGGAGCCGCCGTTAGAGGAAGTCGAGCGCGATCTTTGCGCCGAGTGTTCGCACGATCAAATCGTTCCCGTGTTGGTCGCCGCCGGGGCGCCGGGCGCCGGCGTAGGCGCCCTCGTGCGCGCGATGGAAAAATGGTTTCCCTCGCCGGCCGACGCGCCCAAGGTCGACGCCGAAGGGAGACCGATTTCGCCCGATCCGGCCGGTCCGGTCGTCGCGCAAATCATCAAAACGACGATCCACCCTCAGAGCGGAAAGCTTTCGATCGCCCGGATTCTCTCGGGAACGGTGAAGTCCGACGCAACCCTGACCAACATAACGCGCGAGGGCGAACGCGCCCGCCTGGGCGGCCTCTATCGTCTCCAAGGAAAGAAGCAAGAAGCCGTCTCCGAGGCGGGGCCCGGGTCCATCGTCGCGTTTGCGCGTCTCGAGACGGTCTCCACCGGCGACACGCTGACTTCCAACGGTCACAAGGTGCTGTTGCCGCGCATTCCGGTCGCCGAGCCCGTGTTCGCTGCGGCGATCAAGCCCAAGGAGCGCATCGACGAAGCGAAGATCTCGCAGATGCTCGCGCGGATCGTCGACGAAGATCCGGCCCTGCGTCTGCAGCGGGCCGACATCACCCACGAACTGCTGTTGTTGGGCAGCGGAGAGCAGCACGTCTCGATCGCCGTCGAGCGGCTTTCCCGCAAATACAAGGTCGAAGTCGAAACCGCGCCGCCGTCCATTCCCTATCTCGAAACGATCACCGCCGGAACCGAAGTCCACTCCCGCTACAAGCACCAGACCGGCGGCCACGGGCAGTTCGGCGACGTCTGGCTGCGGCTCGAGCCGCGGTCGCGCGGCGCCGGCGTTACGTTCGAGGACAAAATCGTCGGCGGCGTGGTGCCGCGCCAGTTCATCCCGGCGGTGGAAAAGGGCGTCCGCGAGGCGCTGGCCCACGGTCCGGGCGGGAATCCGATTACCGACTTGCACGTCACGCTGTTCGACGGACAGTATCACGACGTCGATTCCAGCGAGCAGTCGTTCAAGACCGCCGGCAGCATGGGCGTGCGCGACGCGTTACCGAAATGCAATCCCGTCGTGCTCGAGCCGATCGTCCACGTGAGCGTCGAAGTCCCGACGGCCTATACCTCGGCGGTCATCCAACAGCTCACCGGCAAACGCGGCCAGATCCTCGGAATGAATCCAGCCGACCGTTCCGGCTTCGACGTCGTCGAAGCCTACGTTCCTCAAGTCGAACTCGCGCGTTACATCACCGAGCTTCGCACCGCTACGCAAGGCCTAGGCACGTACTCGTGGCGGCACGAGCGGTACGATCCGGTTCCGGGCAATCGGATCGCTCCGAAAGCCGCCGTTTAGTGCGCGCGATGCCGCTGATTCGGCGGCTCGCCGCCGGAGCGGCGGTCGCGGCACTGTTCGCCGGGGCCGGCTGCAGCAAGGTCTCCGGGCGGAGCGCCGGAAGCGGCCGCCATTCCTGGACCGTGCCCGGCGAACTGCGGGTGGCCATTCAAAGCGACGTCAAGAACCTCAACCCGCTGCTCAACTCCAACACGACCGACGGATTCCTCGAGTTTCTGATGTTCGAGCCGCTGCTGGCGGCCGACGCCAAGGGTAATCCGGTTCCAATTCTCGCGACCACGGTGCCGACGACCGAGAACGGCGGCATTTCCCGCGACGGCTTGACGATCACCTACCATTTGCGCTCCGGCGCCAAGTGGACCGACGGCGTACCGGTAACGTCGAAGGACGTTCGCTGGTCGTGGCAAGCCATCATGAACCCGAAAAACAACGTCGTTTCGCGCCACGGTTACGACTACGTCAAGTCGGTCGACACGCCCAACGCCGCCACGGTCGTCGTCCATCTCAAGTCGAAGTTCGCACCGTTCGTGAATACCTTCTTTGCGATGAGCGATCAGCCGTTCGCGGTCGCTCCGGAGCACGCGCTGTCGCGGTATCCCGACCTCAACCAAATCGCCTTCAACAGCGCTCCGACGGTCAGCGACGGACCGTTCAAGTTCGTGCAATGGTCGCACGGCGACCACATCACTCTGACCCGCAACGACGGGTTTTTTATGGGTAAACCCGGCCTCGCGCGCGTGGAGATCAAGATCGTTCCCGACGAAAACACGATCGTCAACCTGTTGAAAACCCACGCGATCGACTACATGTTCCAAGCGTCGCCCAACACCTATCCGGCACTCCTGAACGCGCCGGACGTCAAGCTGGACTGGGTCAACGTCAACGGCTACGAGTCCATTCAGCTGAACCTCGCGCGTCCCAACCTTACCGATCCGCTCGTTCGGACGGCAATCGCCTACGCCCTAGACAAGAATCAGCTGGCTTCGACGCTGACGCACGGTCAAATGACGGTTGCAACCGAAGACATTCCCGATTGGATGTGGGCGTTCAATCCGACGATCCATGCCTATCCGCACGATCCCGAACGAGCGCGCACGTTGTTACGCAGCGCCGGCTGGGCGCCCGGGCCAGGCGGGATCATGTACAAGGGCGGCCGTCCGCTCTCGCTGCTGATGGTTTCGAACAACTCCAATGCGACCCGTCGCGAGGCCAGCCTCCAGATTCAAGCCATGCTCAAACAAGCCGGGATCGACAGCGACATCAAGTATTACCAAGGCGACCAGCTGTTCGCGCCGGCCGGAATGGGCGGAATCCTGCAGCTTGGGAAGTTCGACATCTCGGTCGCCGGCTGGTATGCCGGCATCGACCCCGACGACAGCTCGCAGTTCATGTGCGAAAACTTTCCGCCCGGGGGTTACAACTACTCGCGGTACTGCAACCGCGACATGCAGGCCGCCCAAACGGCGGCGCTGACGCACTACGATCGTCCGTCGCGACAGGCGGCCTACTACCGGATTCAGGAACTGCTGGCGCGCGACAATCCCACGATCTTCCTTTGGTGGACGCGACAGATGGAGCCGGTCAGCGTCGACTTCAAGGGCTTCGATCCCAACCCGGTGACGGAGTCGTGGAACGCCTGGCAATGGAGCATTTAGGCGGGTCGGGCCGGCCGGGCGCCATGCCGGAACTCGCGTGGCTGCGCAAGATCATCGTGGAGCGCGCGCTCACCCGGGGAGACTACGTGCTTTCCGGCGGCGTGCGCAGCGACTACTACATCGACAAGTTCAGTTTGTTCGCCGATCCGCACGTGCTGCGGCGGATCGCCCGGCTGTTTACGCCGATCATCGCCGAGGTAAATCCGGACATCGTCGGGGGGACGGAACTCGGCGGCGTGGTCATCGCCACCGCGGTCTCGCAACTTTCCGGCATCCCGATGATTGCAGTGCGAAAACAGCCCAAGGGCTACGGCGCCTTCGCCGACGAGTACGTCGAGGGCCCGTACGCCTCCGGCCAACACGTCCTCTTGCTCGAAGACGTCGTCACCAGCGGGCGCGAAATTCTGGCGGCCGCAGCGCGCCTGGAAGAACTGGGCCTGCGAACCACGCCTTACGCCGTGATCAGCCGCGGGCTCGCACCGATCAATGCCCTAATCCAGTTTTCGCTTCCGAAAACCGATCCCAAGACCGAAAACTGACTTAGGCGTCGAACTCCATCCCGTCGTCGACCACGCAAACCGGACCGGCGAACGCTCCTTGCGCGGCCTCGACGAGAGCTTCGGGCGCACAATCGGTGCCGTAGTGGGTGAGCGCGAGGCGACGGACGCCCGCACGCGTCGCCATGTCGCCGGCTTCGCTGGCGGACGAGTGACCGCGCGCCTCCCCTTCGGTCCGTAGACCGAGGGTAGCTTCGCACAGAAAAAGTTCGCTGCCGCGCGCGAGTTCGACCACCGCCTCGCAAGGGGCGGTGTCCCCCGAATACGTTACGCTCGAGGTTTCGCAGTCGGCCCGAATCGCAAACGCGTTGACGAAGTGCCGCGCGGGCGCAAAGACCAGCCGCACGTCACCGACTTCGACCCGGCCCGACGGGTCGTATTCGCCCACCGAAAAGACGCCGTCGAGAAAATCGCCGCTTCCTTCGTTCTTGAAAGCCGCGCACAACCTCCGCAGCATCGCCGCTCCCCCCGGCGGCAGCCACAGCGGCAGCCGCTCGGCGCGCCGCAGCGGCCCGTACGTGAGCGCGTATCGCAGCGCGATGACGTCCAGAAAGTGGTCGGCGTGCATGTGTGAGACGACGAGTGCGTCCAACAACGGATACTCGATCGCGCAACGCAGGTTGGCAAACGCTCCGCTTCCGAATTCGAGCGCGATGTTGGCGTTACGACTCTGCAGCAAGTAGCCGCTGCAGGCGCGCGCTGGGCGCGGCACCGACGAACTCGAGCCCAGCACCCGCAGACGCACGGCCGGCGCCGCTACGGCAGCGACGAAAGCACGTCGTCGGCGTGTTCGTCCACGTTGACCTTCGGCCAGACCTTGACGATCCGGCCGTCTTCGCCGATCCAGAAGGTCGAGCGCGCGATGCCCTTACGTTTTTTGCCGTACATCGTCTTCTCGACGATCACGCCGAAAGCGTCGCAAAGCTTCGATTCGGTATCCGCCAGCAGCGCGAACGGAATCGAATACTTCGCCTTGAACTTCCGGTGCGATTCGGGCGTGTCGCGGCTGACGCCGACGATCCGCGCCTTCTTCTTGAGAAACTGCTTGTAGACGTCGCGAAACTGCGAGGCTTCGCTGGTGCAGCCCGGCGTGTCGTCCTTCGGGTAAAAATACAGCACCAGCGGGCCGCCGCCGACCAGGTCGGCCGTAGAAACCGAGTTACCCTCGTCGTCGAGCAGGGTAACCGATGGGAGCCGATCGCCTTCCCCGAGCACGTTTGCTCCTTTCGCTAAGAAGTTTCGTCGCTGAACTGGTCGAGCGGCACCATGAACAACAGCCGGTCGCCGCTTTCGACTTCACCCGCGAACTTGCGGATTGGAATCGCCTCTCCCTTGCCGGGCGCGGTCTCGCGCCACACATAAAGCGGAATCCAGCGTACCTGGTAGCCGGGACGTTCCGGGGGCGCCGGCGGCGAGGCGTTTTCCGCGCCTTGGAAGCGCTCGGCTAGCTGAAACGATCGAGGGTGTCCCGTGTCGGCAAACAAGTCGAATCGCCCGCGCGTGCTTTCGAACCGCGCGAGCCCGGCGATCGTGGCGGCCGACAATTCGGTCGTGGAGAACGACGAGACGCCGAAATGGCGCTTGATCGAACGCCCGAAGGTCAGGTCGTCGATCCGTAAGACCACGTGCAGGCGATCGTCCGGGCTTTCGCGCATTCGCGATCGCGCGCCGAGTGCGGTCTCGAGGTTCGCGGTATCGCTGTTGGTGACGCCGACCAGGCTTTTGGCCGTCTCGGGCGAGCAAAATGCGATGGTCTGGTCGTTGGTCGCGTCGCCCGTCAGCAAATCGA
This sequence comes from Candidatus Tumulicola sp., assembly GCA_036490465.1. Taxonomy (GTDB): domain Bacteria; phylum Vulcanimicrobiota; class Vulcanimicrobiia; order Vulcanimicrobiales; family Vulcanimicrobiaceae; genus Tumulicola. The sequence continues at coordinate 44,902 of DASXDV010000135.1, forward strand.
TCTTGCGGTCGCGGGCCATCTCGACCAGCAAGCTGTCGGGATCCTTTTCCACCACGACAACCCGCTCGCCCAGCTGGCGCAGGTAGTCGATCACCAAACTGCCGACGTTTCCGGCCCCGCAAACGATCACGTGCCCGCTGCGATGAATTCGCCGCAGCCCTTGAGTCCGCCGGATCGCGGCGGCGTATAAACCCGACGTGACCGTTGCCGTGAAGATCGCGACCATTGCGATGCCCACGAGGGTCACGAGAACGACCCCGATCATCTCGACGATTTGCCACCACGCCAGACTGCCGGAACTTCCGCAGTCGCCGCACAGACTCGCGTCGGGGGAGCCCTCCATCACCGTCATGACGAAATACGAAGCCGACCACACGTTCCAGTGCGTGACCGCGCCGAAGAATATCACGAAGATCGCGTAGGCGAGCAAGCTCAGGCCGGCTGCCGTCCGCAACACCGGTTCCGTCCGGCGAATTCCGGCCAACGCTTCGCGCCAGCCGACCGCGAAGGGCTTGTGCCGGCGTGCCCCCCGCACGCCTTCGCTTTCGCCGGCGGCTTTCAGGGCGGCCACCGATCCGAACGCGATGATCCGATCGTCGTCCGCCAGCGTTCGCTCGAGCAATGCATCGTCGCGCCGGTCTTCCTCGCCGGCGCACGAGTACGGCGCGTTTCCGTCGACCGTCACGATCCGCAGGCGCCGCTCGCGTTCGGCGTCGGCCACCGTCATGCCGGCGATCCGGAAGAACGCCGCCGTACGCTCCGAAAACGCGAACAGCTCGGCCCCCTCGACCACATGTTCGGAAGCCGACTCGAGGGTGGGAAACCGTAAGGCGTAAAAGCAGCTGGGGTCGACGGCGGACGCCGCGTACGTCGCCGCGGCGTGCGCGGCCGGCGAAATCGCGGTGCAGTTGTAGCGCAAACCCTCCTGAATTTTTCGTCCCAGCAACGGGTTGAACTGGCGCAGGGTGATGCGCACGTGTTCGTTGACGTCGCGGGCGAGCAGCGATACCCGCAGATTCAGACGATCGTCTTGCGACACGGCGACGACGCAGAAATTGAGCCCCGGGGGTTGCTCCTCCGGGGGCAGTAAGCCGGCGTGCCGCAGGGTCGCCGGCACGACGGGATCCTCGTTGAGGAATCGAAACGCCGCTCCGAAATCCGACGCCAACTCCGCTGCCTCGTCGTGGAGGAGCCGCGCAGACCGGTCCTCGGCGTGTTTCCAGACCAAAACGACCCGATGCCCCGCCGTCTTGAGAATCTCTTTGCAGATCTCAAACGCGAGGTAGTCTCCGCCCACGACAATAATCAACGTCTCGGACGCCATAGATGCCGCCTTCTTCGCCACCGGACGACCACCCCATCCGCCCGGGCCACCCGCTCGCGCTGGGGCTAATCGGACGCCTGAAGCCGCGCAGCCGTATCCTCGACTTTTGCACCGGCAGCGGACGTAACGCGGCCGCGCTCGCCGCCGCGGGCTACGACGTCGTCCGCTTCGACGACGCTGCGGCCCAGCGAAACGATCCACTCCCGCGCGTGCCCGGGGGGTTCGCGGCGGTCGTTTCCACCCACGGGCTGCTGCACGGAACCGCGCGCGAAATCGCGGAGCTTGCCGGCTCGCTCGCAAACGTGCTGGCGTGCGACGGACTCTTCGTCGCGGCCTTCGGCAGCGCGGCCGACGCCCGTTTCGGTCAAGGATTGCGGCTGTCTCGCCAAACGTTCGCGCCTGCTGACGGCGACGAGCGCGGCGTCGCCCACACGTATTTCACGCGCGCCGAGCTCGAAGCGATCCTCGCGAAACACCTCGTCATCGAAAGCCTCGAAGAGGTTGCGGTCGACTCGATTGCCGGAACGTGGGCGCACGCCGGCCGGCCGCTCGAAAACGCCGTCCATTGGTTCCTCGTCGCCCGGCGTCCCGCCGAAGGAACCGTGACGGATCAGTAGCGGGCGATGCTCGGGTCGATTTCCCGCGCGTAGGCGTCGATGCCGCCGTCGACGTTGTACACGTCTTTGAATCCGTTGGCAACCAGAAACCCGGCGACCCGCGCGCTGCGCTCGCCGTGATGGCAGAGGACGACGATCGGCTCGTCCGTCGGAAGTTCCGCCAAGCGGGAGGGGATCTCGCGCATCGGCACGTTCAACGCGCCCGGCAGCGCGGCCATCCGGAGTTCGTCGGCGGTGCGGACGTCGAGCAGGAGATAGCTTTTGCCCGCATCGCTCCAGGTTCGGAGTTCGCGCGGAGCGAGTTCGCCGGCGCTCACGTCAGGTGGGCTTGGTCGCGATGAGGTCGCGCATCGGACTGGAGGCGCTGGCATATAGGCGTTTCTCCATTCGTCCGGCCAGAAACGCTTTGCGGCCGGCCGATACGGCGTCGCGCATCGCTTCGGCCATCAGCACCGGATCTTTCGCCGCCGCGATGCCGGTGTTCATCAGCAGCGCGTCGACTCCGATCTCCATCGCAATCGCTGCGTCCGAGGCCGTTCCGACGCCGGCGTCGACGATCACCGGAACCGAAGCTCGTTCCTTGATGATCCGAATCGAATACGGATTGCAGACGCCCAAGCCGCTGCCGATTGGAGCGGCCAGCGGCATGACGGCGGCACATCCGAGGGATTCGAGCTGGCGGCACGTCACCGGATCGTCGCCGACGTAGGGCAGCACCGTAAATCCGTCGCCGACGAGTTCCTCTGCGGCCCGCAACGTTTCGCGCGCGTCCGGATACAGAGTTTCGGGGTCGCCGATGACTTCTAATTTTACGAGATCGGTTTCCAGCAGTTCGCGCGCCAAGCGCGCCGTCAGAACCGCATCTTTGGCCGTGTAGCACCCGGCCGTATTGGGAAGAATCGTCAACCGCGTGCGATCGACGTAGTCGAGCAACGTTTTACCGGTCGGATCGTCGAGGTTGATCCGGCGAATCGCAACCGTCACCATCGCCGCTCCGCTGGCGGCATGCGCGGCGCGCATGACGTCCATCGTGGGATACTTTCCGGTACCGACGATCAGCCTGGAGTGCAGTTCGTAGCGGCCGATGCGCAGCGCGTCGTTCACGTCAACCTCCGGCAACCGCGCGAATGATTTCGATCCGGTCGCCGTCGGCAATTCGGTCGGAGTCGTACTCCGCCGATGCAACGACGCGATCGTTGCGGGCGACCGCAATCCCGGCTCGCGCCGCGCCCAAGATCTCGAGCAATCCCCCGACGGTGGCCCCGTCGGGCAGGTCGCGCGTTTCGCCGTTGACCGTTGCCTTCATACTCGTCCCTTCGCGGCGGCCGCGCGCCAATCCATTCAAGCCGCACTCGAGACCGCACGGCCGGGGGAAAACGCGGCGAGTTCCGCAACCGTCTCGCCGGCAATGCAGCGAGCGAGCAATTGCGCCGTCACCGGCGCGAGCAGGATTCCGTTGCGAAAATGCCCGCCCGCGACGTACAGTCCGTCCAACGGCATCGGACCGATGAACGGCCGGCCGTCGGGCGTGCCGGGGCGCAAGCCCGCCCAAGTCTCGCTCACGCTGAATCCTCCCAACGACGGCGCGGACGCGAGGACTGCCTGCAGCAGCGCGGCCATTCCGCCGGCGGTGACGCGCGCGTCGGCGACCCCAGGCTCCACGGTGGCGCCGACGAGCAAGCGGCCGTCGTCGCGCGGAACGACGTAAGCGCCGGACAGCCAGGTGGCGTGGCGGACGAAGCCGGCCGGCGTTTCCAGCGCGAGCATCTGGCCTTTCACCGGTTCGACCGGAGGCACGTTGGGTGCGCGCAGGCCGGGGAGGTGCGCCGCCCACGCTCCGCAGGCATTGATCGTGATCGTCGCCGCCACAAAACCGCGATCGGTGCGAATGCCGAGCACGCGGCGTTCGTCGCATTCGACCGTCAATCGTTCCACGCGCGCGACGACGACGCCGCGCTCGCGGCACGCGGCAATTAAAGCGCGCCCCAGCCGCCGGTTGTCGACCCGGCCTTCACCGCGCACCAACAATCCCCCCGAAGTCTGCGCCCCGAGCCACGGTTCGGTCCGCAGGGTGCGCTCGCGATCGAGGAGTTCGCAGTCGACCCCGCGGGCACGTAAGGCGTGCGCGCGTTCGCCGAGCCGCTCGTGCGCGGCCTCACCGTAGGCGGCGTGCACGATGCCGTCCAGGCGCAAGTGCGGATCGGCGCCGCCGGCAGCCCGCACGCGCTCGACGAACGCCGGATATTGCCCGAGCGACGCCGCGCAGAGCGCAATCATTTCCTCGTCATCGGCGTTTTCCGTGTACGGGGCGAGCATTCCGGCGCCCGCCCACGAAGCCGCGTGCGCCGGTTCGGCGCGGTCGAACACGCGCACTTCCGCACCGCGCTCGGCCAACTCGAACGCGACCGCTAGCCCGATCAGTCCCGCCCCGACGACGGCGACGTCGCCGCCCGTCACGCCGCTCACATTCCGGTGTAGACCGGGCCCTCGCCGCCCTGCGGGGGCACCCACGTGATGATTTGATACGGGTCTATGATGTCGCAGGTCTTGCAGTGCACGCAGTTCGTGAAGTTGATCTGCAAGCGCCCCTCGATCGATCCGTCGCCGGTCTTGGCGAACATCGGCTCGTACACGGTGGCCGGACAGAAATATTGACACGGGTTTCCGTATTCGACGGTGCAGCGTTCGCGGCAGACGTTCGTATCGGCAACCTGTAAGTGGCTGGGCTGATCCTCTTCGTGCATCGTCCCGCTGTTGAAGACGTCGGTCAGCTTGTCGAACGTCAACACGTTATCGGGGACGGCGCGCGGCGACTCCGCGGGACGGTAGCCGGCTTGCTCCATCGCGGCGTAACCGGGCTCGGCCGGCAGCTCGTCGGCGATCCCAAAACCGCGACCGCCCGAGATCGTTCCCAGGCCCGCGTTGATCAACCCGGCCCAGCGCCCGCGTTTGAAGCCTTGATGAAAATTGCGCGACGAGCGCATCTCGGGGTACGCCCACGATTCCTTGAAGCGGCGCTCGAATGCCGCCAGCGCCGGCGCATCGAAGCGCTCCGCGAGAAACGCATCCCAAATCGTTTCGGCTGCCAGCATTCCCGATTTCATCGCAAGATGGATTCCCTTGAGCCGCAGCCCGTTGAGAAAGCCGCCCGAATCGCCGATCAGCAGCAGCCCGGCGCCGTAGGGCCGCGGCATTGCAAACAGTCCGCCTTCGGGAATCGCTTTCGCGCCGTACCGAATCAGCGTTCCCCCGGCGAGCAGCCGCGCGATCGCCGGATGCGTTTTCAAGCGCTGCAGTTCGTTTTGCGGATCGGTCGTCGGATCGCGATAGTCCAAACCCGTGATGTGCCCGATGTCGAGCACGTTGCCCGCCATGCCGTAGATGAAGCCGCCGCCGAACGTCTCGGCGGGCAACGGAAAGCCGAGCGTGTGCACGACCGCACCCGCAGCGAAGCGCTCGTCGGGCAGCTGCCACAACTCCTTGATGCCGGCGGCATAGACTTGGGGCTGGCGACCGTCGTCCAGCCCCAGGCGCGGGATCGCCTGCTTGGTCAACGAGCCCCGTGGCCCTTCGCCCAAAACCACGACCTTCGCCAGGATATCGGCACCCGGTTCGTAGTTCGGTTTGGGCCGGCCGGCGTGGTCGAGTCCCTTATCGCCGGTGCGAACGCCGATGACCCGATCCTCGTCGTCCCAGAGCAACTCCTGGCCCGGAAATCCGGGGATGACTTGGGCGCCGGCTTCGTCGGCCTTCGCGCCGAGCCATTGCGTAATTTTCTGGAGCGACGCGACGTACTTGCCGCCGTTGCGCAACGGCGGCGGAACGATCGGCGCCTTGAGCTTGGCGCGCGGCGTGAGGTACCACATCTCGTCGCTGGTGACCGGGGATTCGACCGGCGCCTCCGTCCGCCAATCCGGCAACAGCTCGTCGAGCGCACGCGGATCCATCACGGCCCCCGAGATCCCGTGATTGCCGACCTCTGCGCTCTTTTCGATGACGTAAATTTCGAGCTCCCGTCCGCCGGCTTTCGCGAGCTGCGCGAGCCGGATCGCGCCGGCAAGACTGGCGGGGCCGGCGCCCACGAACAGGACGTCAACCTCGAGGCGGTCGCGGTCGGGCATGCGGGCGTCATTCGAGCCCACCCGCGTCCGTTACTTGCCGCAAACCGCTCAAAGCGCGGCGATGGCGGCGCATACCGCCGCCCGGTGGCTTGCAAGCCGCACGTCCCACGCCGCCTTGCTGGGAGTTTCGAACGTCAGCGCATGACGCGCCGCGCCGCGCGCCACCGCGAGCGAGTACGATAGGTCGCCCAGTACGGCGGCTTCGGCAAACGGATCGGCGACGATCCGCCCCCGTTCGCGGAGACAGTTCGACTCGTCCAGCGGGCCTGCCGTAGCGAACGTCGCCTCCAGCGCATCGACCGGCAAGCCGGCCGCGTCCAGGGCGGCGATCGCGGATCGTCCGATGGAGCCGCCGCCATATTCGTAACAATAGAAGCCGGCGGCATTGGCATCTTCGTGAAGATCGAGCGACAGCCGAAACTTGCGATCCCGGTTAGCGGTGAGAATCGCTTTGGCCTCGGGCGAACGCCCGCCGCGGCCAAACGTTCGATTGACGTCGACGCCGTCGGCGGTCGCGCGGGTGCGTGCATCGTAACCGCTGGGATTGATGCAGGGCCACAACCGATAAGAGAAAGCCGGATCGAGCGATTGCGTTTCGACGAGATCGAGCAGCGCCCAAGGACCGGCCGGCTCGTCGCCGTGCGCGCCCGTTACGATCGCAACCGCCGGCTGCCGGTGGTCGCCCAGTTCGGCGCACAGCAGCGTTCGCGGCGCGCCGACGCACGCCACTTCGCGCACGCGCAACTCGCCGCCGCGTCCGAGCTTTTTCCAGCGGCGCTCGAGGTCGCGGTAGGTGCCATTCATTAGGGTCACGCATCGTTCGACCCATGAACGTGCAAATTGGCGTCATGGGCTCGGCCGGCGGAAAAATTTCGCCGGCGGAGCTGCTGCTCGCCCGGCGCCTCGGGCGCCGCATCGCCGAGGTGGGCTGCACGATCGTCACCGGCGCGTGTCCCGGGTTACCGCACGCGGCCGTCTTAGGCGCGCACGAGGCGGGCGGAATCAGTCTCGGCATCTCGCCGGCACTGTCCCGGGAAGAGCACGTGAACGTGTACGCCTCGCCGCTCCAACCGTACACGACCATGGTCTTCACGGGCTCCGGCTTGATGGGCCGCGAGACGCACAACATTCACAGTTCCGATTTCGTGATCTTCGCCGGCGGCCGCAGCGGGACGCTCGGCGAGTTCTGCATCGCCTACGACGAGGGCAAGCTGATGGGCGTGCTGCTGAACTCGGGCGGCATCAGCAACGACCTTCCGAACATCGCCAAACTCGTGCAGAAGGACACCGGATCGATCCTCATGACGAGCGACAACCCCGAAGAACTCGTCGACCGTCTGTTGGACGTTCACACGAAACGCGCGATTCCCAGCGCCTTAGCCTTCAATCGAAACGCCGAGTTCCAAATTCGCCGCCCCGCCGTTACGCAGGAGACCCGTGGCTGAACTAACCTTCGTCGGCGCCGCCGGGACCGTCACCGGCAGCAAGCACCTGCTCACCATCGGCGGACGGCACGTCTTCGTCGATTGCGGACTCTTTCAAGGAATCGTCGACGTCCGCGCCCTCAACGACGTGCCGCTACCGGTTCCGGCCAAGGAGATCTCCGCGGTCGTGATCACGCACGGGCATCTCGATCACGTGGGCTACCTTCCCAAGCTCGTCCGCGACGGTTTCGGCGGCCCCGTTTACTGCACGCCGCCGACCCAACCGCTGATGCAGATCGTTCTCGACGATGCCGCGCATTTACAGCAGGAACTGCACGCCCGAGGCTTCCATCACGAACGCCCGCACGCGCCGCCGATGTACTACGAAGCGGCCGACGTGCTGGCCACCATGCGATTGCTGCGGCCCGTTGCGCTGGCGCAAGGGTTCGATCTCTTCGACGGCGCGAGCGTGACGTATCACAACGCCGGCCACATCATCGGCTCGGCATTCGCCGCCTTCGAAATCGGCGGCCGGCGCGTCGTATTCTCGGGCGATCTAGGGCGCTACGACCGCCCGCTGCTCTACGATCCCGATCCGATCGGACCGGCCGACGTTTTGGTCAGCGAGTCGACCTACGGCGACCGGATCCATCCGCCCGATCCAGCCGACGCGCTGGCTCAAACGCTGCTCGAAGCGATCGAGCGAGGCGGACCGATTATCGTTCCCGCCTTCGCCGTCGAGCGCTCGCAAGACATGCTTCTCACGATCGCCCAGCTGCAGCGTCGCGACCAGCGAATCGCTCGGCTTCCGGTCCATTTGGACAGTCCGATGGCCATCAAGGTCGACCGGCTCTTCACCGAATTCCCGGACGCGCACAAACCGATTGCGGGCGACGCGCCCGGGACGCCCTTCGGCGTGCAGAACTTTACCCTTCACGTCACTACCGAAGAGTCGAAGCAACTCAACGCGCTCGAGGGCTCGGCGATCGTCGTGTCGGCTTCCGGGATGGCGTCGGGCGGCCGGATCCTCCACCACTTGCACAATCATCTCGCCGACCCCACGGCGACCGTCATCTTTCCCGGCTATCAAAGCGCCGGAACGTTGGGATACTTGCTCGTGCACGGCGCGCACAGCGTCCGAATCTACGGCGATACCGTCCCGGTGCGCGCCAAGATCGCGCACCTTTCGGGTTTCTCCGCTCACGCCGACCAGCGCGATTTCCAGCGCTGGTTCGGCACCTGTCCGTCGCAACCGCACTTATACGCCGTCCACGGCGAGGTCGAGTCGGCCACTGCCGTCGCGACGCTCGCGCACGCGGCTTTCGGCTGGCCGGCCGGCGTGGCGCTGCGCGGCACCACCGTCGAGCTGTAGGCTCGTCGATGAGCGGCGCGCGGCGCAGTTTTGCTAGCGACAACAACGCTCCGGTTGCGCCCGAGATCGTCGCGGCGATCCTCGCCGCCAACCGCGACGACGCGACCGGATACGGCGACGACGCCTGGACCGCGCGCGCAACCGCGCGTTTCCGCGCCCACTTCGGCGAAGCGACCGAGGTGTATTTTACGTTTAACGGGACGGGCGCCAACGTCGCGGCCCTCGGATCGCTCCTGCGCCCGTGGGAGGCGGTCTTGTGTCCCGCCACCGCCCATCTGCAAACCGACGAATGCGGCGCCTTCGAGCGTTTCACCGGTTCGAAGGTCGTACCGGTCCCGACCGCCGATGGAAAACTGCGGCCGCGCGACGTCGAACCGTACCTGCACGCCGGACACGGCGTTCACTTTCCGCAGCCGCGCGCGCTCTCGATCTCGCAAGCCACCGAATTCGGCGAGCTGTACGAGCCCGGCGAACTCCGGGAACTGTGCGCGTTTGCCCACGCTCACGACCTGCTCGTGCACGTCGACGGCGCGCGCATCGCCAACGCCGCCGCGGCGCTCGGCACGACGCCCCGGGCCCTCACGGTCGATGCCGGGGTCGACGTCTTGAGTTTCGGAGGAACCAAGAACGGGCTCATGCTCGGCGAGGCGATTTGCTTTTTTAACCCATCGCTGCACGCCGGCGCCGCGCCGTTCGTGCAAAAACAGGCGATGCAGCTGGCCTCGAAAATGCGCTACCTGGCCGCCCAGTTCGAAGCGCTGCTAACCGACGATCTGTGGCGGAAATACGCGTCCCACGCCAACGCGATGACCGCGCTCCTGCACGAACGGATTCGCGCCATTGCGGGGATCCGGATTACGCGGCCGGTGCAAGCAAATGCGATCTTCGCCACCCTCGATCGCGATGCGATCGAACGCGTCCAGCGCGAATTCTTCTTCTACGTTTTCGACGATGCGCTGCCCGAGGTTCGCTGGATGACCCACTGGGCCACCACCGCGCAAGACGTCGCCGAGTTCGCCGACGCCCTCACCCGCGCGTGCGCTCCGCTAAGCTAAGCGGCTAGGCTAAGAGCCGATGTCTTCGACGACGTTGCCGTCGATCTTGACCAGCACGTGCAGGTCTTTGCTCTGCAGCTGCTGCCATTTTCCACCCGCGTTCTTCCACGTGTCCGACGCTTTGTCGGTCAAGTCGAAGTCGTGGGCGCCGCCGGGCGCTTGAATCGTGCCGGCGACGTGAAGCGTATTGACCACGACGATCGTCGCCGGATCGCTCGCGACGAACGATTCCAGCGCGTGGTCGCAGCTTTTCGCTTTGAGCATCTTCATCTGTTGTTTGGCTAGGTTCACAACCTCGTCGCGAGGCGTCTGCTTACCGGAGGGGTCGATGTTGACGAACGTCGGCGCGAGATTGGCGAAGGCCGCGTCGAGATTGGCATCGCTCGGATCGAAGGCCGCCGTGCAGCCGAGCGCATAGTTCGCGGCGATCGCTTTCTGGGTCGCATCGTCGACCGCCGCCGCGCTCGGGGCGGGAGAAGGCGCGTCCGCCCGGGCCGCGACGCCGGCTGCAAATATAGCGCATACCAGCGCCGCCGCAATTTTCCACTTCATCGGCCGCCGACTTCGGAGGGCGGTGACGGGCGGCCTTCCGGGCCTTCTCAGGCGGTCCAGTCGAGCATCGCCTGCCATTGCGGCTTGGGAAACGTTTGCTTGGCCTTGATCGCTTCGACGTACTTGCGTTTGCCGGCGCGGTTGCCCTTACCGAGCATCAGGCCGCCGACCAAGCGGTCCTGCCAAAAAAACAGCGCCCGGTACCACTTCTTCTCGCGATCGACCTTGCGCACCAGTTCGAGATCGCCGCGGAGATCGGTTCCCATCCCGAACTGCGTGATCGTCTGGCCTTTAAAGAGCAACGACGAATATTCCGGCACGTCGTGATAGATTTCGCTTCCACCGACCATGTTGGCGGCGGCGACCTTTCCGTGCGCGCCGGCGTTGTTCCAGGTTCCCACCCGATATCGCATCTCGAGGATCGGATCGTAAAAATCGGCGACGTCGCCCGCCGCAAAAATCCCCTTGACGTTCGTCTCGAGCCGATCGTCGCAAAGGATCCCGTTTCGGCTGGTCTCGATGCCCGATCCGTCGCACACCTCGGTGTTCATCGCGAGTCCGAATCCGTAGGCATAGCACTGCGCTTCGATCTCTTTTCCGCCGGTCGTGCGCACTTTCGTAACGACCCCGTTCGAGCGCACGAACGAGTCCACTTCCTCGCCGTAATGCATGTGCACGCCGTCGGCTTGCGCGGCGTCGTGAAGCAGCTCGCCCGCGACCTCGTCCATGATCCGGTGAAGTCCGCGCGGACCGCGCATCAGCCAATGGGTCTCGACGCCGCGGGATGCAAACGCCTCGGCCAGCTCGTACGCGATGAAGGAGCCGCCGATCGCGACGGCGGCGCGGCTGCGATCGATTTGCTCGGAGATCGCCCGCGTATCGTCGAGATACTGAAAGGGGAACAGGTTTTGCGCGTCGTCCGCGCCGGGTTTGCCGGTCGGGTTGGGACGGCCCCCGGTGGCGATCAGCAGCGCGTCGTATGGATAGGGGCGTCCTTCGGCCTCGACGATCCGCTCTTGCGGAACGATGCGGTCGACGCGCGTCCGCAGGTGCAAGTCGATCCGGTGCTCCTCGTGCCAGGCCTGGTTGCGGATCATCACTTTGGCTTCGGGGATTTGCCGGCGCAGCATCGGCGGCAACGAAATCCGGTTATAGAGCGTGTACGGTTCGTCGCCGAAGAGCACGATCTCGGACGAGGGATCGTGTTTGCGAAGCTGTTCGGCGGCGGTCGTACCCGCGAAGCCGTTACCGACGATGACGTACCTGCGCGCTCCCGAACTCGCCAAACGAACCTCCCCTTCGCCTCCTTGCGGGCGAGCCGGCCGTCGAAAGCGGCCGGATTTCGCAAGCTTCGCCCGTAGGCGCTTCGCAGCCTACGCCAGAAGCGGTGCGAGGATGGACGTACGTCTCGTGCAGCTTCTCGGTTCGTTCGTCGCGGCGCGAAATCAGTACGCGCTCGCGCGACTCGAGTACGCGCTCCGTCACCCCGAAGAACCCGCGCCGCCGGTGATCGATCGCTTGCCGGAGGCTTCCGAACGCGCGCTCCGCGAGGACTGGCCTCGCTTAGAAACGCAACTCGGCGACGGCCTCGCGTTCGCCGCCGTTCTCGAACGCCGCCGGCGCGACGGCGGGCGCGACGACCCCACCGCGCGTTACGTCCAGGCCACTTTGCAGGAACTCGATCAATACGCGCGCGCGATTCGCTGGGTGCTGACCGTAACCGAAACCTAGTCGCCTGCCGCTAACCGTGCAGCGCGATGCCGGTCATCATGCGGAAGCCGACCTCGAGGGCGTCCTCGTCGATGTCGTAGCGCGCGCTATGCTGCGGCTCGACGCCTTTGTCCGGTCCCCGCACGCCCACGAGGAAATACGCTCCGGGACGCTCTTGCTGCATGTACGACATGTCTTCGGACCACATGACGATCTCGTACGGATCGATCGTATTGGCCGCCCCGACGACGGTCCGCGCCACTTCGCGCACGACGTCGTTGGTGGCCGAGTCGTTGACCGTCGGCGGATAGCCCCAGTCGTACTCGAACTCGTAACGTAACCGCGTGGCCGTGCATAGACCGCCGACGATCCGCTCGATCGCCTGGGGAAGCGCGCGCCGGACGCCGTCGTCGTAGGCGCGCACCGTGCCGGCCAACTCCGCGCGATCGGGAATGACGTTGAAGGTGGTGCCGGCGTGGAGAGAGCCGACCGTCACCACGACCGGATCTTTGGGCGCAACTTCTCGGCTGGCGATCGTCTGCAACAGTGCGACGAGCTGCGCCGCGCCCACAATCGGATCGACCGCGGTCTGCGGCATCGCGCCGTGTCCCCCAACGCCGTTGAGGACGATTCGGAACCGGTCCGAGGACGCGAAAAACGGACCGTCGCGAATGCCGACGCGTCCGACCTCGAGCCCACTGTACAAGTGGAGCGCGAACGTGCGGTCGACGTGTGGATTTTCCAGCGCACCGTCGGCGATCATCAGGCGATTTCCGGCCGGCCCCTCCTCACCGGGCTGAAAACAAAACACGATCGTGCCGGGCACCTCCGCGCGCCGGGCATTCAAAAACCGCGCGATCGAAAGGAGGATCGCCATGTGGCCGTCGTGGCCGCAGGCGTGCATCGCGCCCGTACGGGTCGAGCGGTACTCGGCCGGATTGAGCTCGGTGATCGGCAGCGCATCCATGTCGGCGCGCAGGAGCGTCACCGGGCCCGGGCGGCCGCCTTCCAGCGTCGCCAGAATTCCCGTCTTCCCAATCCCGGTCCGCAAGCGCTCGAATCCGGCGGCGCGCAGTTCGCGCTCGACGAACGCGGCGGTATCGAACTCCGCCAGCGAGAGCTCCGGATGCGCGTGAAAATGCCGGCGATAGCCCACGAGCTCTTCGCGCGGTGCGTCAACTAGCGGCAAGAGGTCCGTCCGGCCCGTTCACGTCGCAACCAGATTCGGCCGCCGGCCTTCCGGGCACCTTGCGCGCAGGATTTCGGTCCGAGCGGGGGCGAGTACCGATACTCTCGTGTCCGACACTGCGACGAAATCCGACGGCCTCACCGACGACCAGCTGGTCGCGATGTTTCGCATCATGCTGACGCAGCGGATGCTGGAGAGCCGGGGGTTTCAATTAAACCGGCAGGGCAAGATCCCGTTTGCGTCGGCCAGCGAAGGGCACGAAGCCGTGCAGGCCGGCGCCGCGTTGGCCTTCCAACGCGGGCGCGACATCCTGGTACCGTACTATCGCGATTTGGGGCTGGATCTCGGAATCGGCCTCACGCCGTACGAGGTGCTGCTGTCGCTGTTCGCGCGCGAAGCCGACCACTCGGCCGGACGGCAGTTCCCCCACCACTATGCCAGCCGTCGCCTCGGGCTGCACACGATCAGCTCGGTGATTGCCGCCCAACTTCCGCACGCCGTCGGCGCCGCCTACGCGCTCAAGTACCGCGGCGAGCGCGACCGCGCGGTCCTCACGACGTTCGGCGACGGCGCCACCAGCGAAGGCGAGTGGCACGAGTCGCTCAACTTTGCGGCCGTCCACCGGCTGCCGGTCGTCTTCTTGTGCGAGAATAACGAATGGGCGATCTCCACGCCGCTAGCCAAGCAGACCGCCGAGCCCGACATCTACAAACGGGCGGAGGGCTACGGCATGCCCGGGATGGCGGTCGACGGCATGGACCCGATCGCGTGCTACCACGCCGTCAAGGAGGCGATGGATCGCGCGCGCGGGGGCGGGGGGCCGTCGTTGGTGGAGGCCAAGTGTTATCGCTTCCTCTCCCACACGACCGACGACGACGACCGGACCTATCGATCGCGCACCGAAGTCGAAGCGCGCCGCCGGGACGATCCGGTGCCGCGTTTCGAAGCGCTCTTGCTCGAGGCAGGGGTCTTGACGCCCGAATCGGTCGAGGGGTTGAAGCGTTCCATCCTCGAGGAAGCGAACGAAGCTACGGACCGGGCGGAAGCAATGCCCTACGCCGACCGGCGCAACCTTTTCGATCAGGTTTGCGCCGACGGCTGGCAACCCTGGCGATGAGTACGCTCGGGGACGACACGTAAGGCGGCACACGGATATGGCTAAAGCGAATACGCAAACGAGCGCGTTGGTCGAGCGATACGGTCTGACCGACGAGCAGCTGCGGACGACTTTCCGCAACATGCTGCTCCAACGGCAGCTCGACAACCGCGGCTTTCAACTCAACCGGCAGGGGAAGGTCCCGTTCGCCCTTGGGAGCGAGGGTCACGAGGCACTGCAAGCGGGCGCTGCCATGGCGTTCCACCGCGGCAGCGACATTCTGGCGCCGTACTACCGGGATCTCGGGCTCTGTCTTGGAATCGGTCTTTCGCCGTTCGAGATTTTGCTGTCGATCTTCGCCCGCGCCGCCGACCATAACGGCGGCCGCCAATTCCCGAACCACTACTCGTCGAAGGCCGCGGGGTTGATGTCGTTCTCGTCGATTCTCGCGGCACACATTCCGCACGCGGTCGGGGCGGCTTACGCCTTAAAGTATCGCGGCGAAATTGGACGCGCGGTACTCGTGACGTGCGGCGACGGAACGACCAGCGAAGGCGAATGGCACGAGTCGATGAATTTCATGGCCATCCATAAACTGCCGATCGTCATGCTCGTCGAAAACAACGAGTGGGCAATCTCGACGCCGTTGTCCAAGCAAATGGCGCAGCCCGAAATCTGGAAGCGAGCCGCCGGCTACGGGCTTCCCGGCCGGCGCTTCAACGGATTCGATCCGATCGAAACGTACGGCGTCGTCGAGGAGGCGATGAACCGCGCTCGCTCCGGCGGCGGCCCGTCGCTGATCGAAGGCACCTGCTACCGGTACCTTGCGCACTCGACCGACGACAACGACATGACCTACCGCAGCCGCGAGGACGTCCTCGAATACCGCAAACTGGATCCGGTTCCGCGCTTCGAGGCGCTGCTCGTCGAGAATGGCGTCCTGACGCCCGACGAAGTCGAAGCGTTGCGTAAAGACGTGCTGCGCGAGACCAACGAGGCCACCGATGCGGCCGAGGCGCTGCCGTATCCGCAGGCGGCCGACCTTTACACCCACGTTTACGAAGGAGCCTGGCAGCCGTGGCAGTGAGCAGCAGCGCGACCTCGACGGTGATGAATAACGTCGAGGCGGTTCGAGCGACCCTGTACGAGGCGATGAAAAGCGACGACCGTACGGTCATCATCGGCGAGGACGTCGGACCGCGCGGGAACGTCTTCCTCATTACCAAGGATTTTATCGACGAGTTCGGGCCCGAACGCGTGATCGACACGCCGATCGCCGAGGCCTCGATCGTCGGGATCGCGGTCGGCATGGCGATGGAGGGCTTACGTCCGATCGCCGAAATCCAATTCGCAGACTTCATCTATCCGGCGTTCAACCAGATCGTCGGCGAAGCCGCCAAGACGCGCTATCGCTCCAACGGCGAGTACACTTGTCCGCTGGTCATCCGCACGCCGTACGGCGGCGGCGTCCGCGGCGCGCTCTCGCACTCGGTGTCGATCGAGGCGCTCTTCTACCACGTCCCGGGTTTGAAAATCGTCGCTCCCGCCTTTCCGGCCGACGTGAAAGGCTTGCTCAACGCGGCGATC
>DASXDV010000153.1:0-8415 GCA_036490465.1 Candidatus Tumulicola sp.
CTTGGCCTGATCCGCGAGGGTGAGGGCGTGGCCGCGCGAGTCCTCACGAATCTCGGCGTCGATCCCGCCAAGGTGAGGGTCCAGACCACCTCGCTGCTTGGAGCCGAGGGACAGCCGCCGGCGCCCAAGGGCAAGAGCAAGACGCCGACGCTCGACGCGTACGGCCGCGACTTGACTCAGCTCGCTCGCGAGAACAAGCTCGACCCGGTCATCGGCCGGAACAACGAGATCGAGCGGGTTATCCAGATCCTGTCTCGCCGCACGAAAAACAACCCGGCGCTGATCGGCGAACCGGGCGTCGGGAAGACCGCGATCGCCGAAGGCCTCGCGCAACGCGTCGTCAAGGCCGACATCCCCGAGCCGCTGCGCGACCGGCGCGTGATCACGCTCGATCTCGCCGGTTTGGTGGCGGGTACGAAATACCGCGGCGAGTTCGAGGAGCGCATGAAGCGCGTGATGGACGAGATCCGCGGCGCGACCGGCGAGATCATCCTGTTCATCGACGAACTGCATACGCTCGTGGGAGCCGGCGCGGCCGAAGGCGCGATCGACGCGAGCAACATCATCAAACCGGCGCTCGCCCGCGGCGAACTCCAATGTATCGGCGCCACCACCCTCAACGAGTTTCGCAAACACATCGAAAAGGACTCGGCGCTCGAGCGGCGCTTTCAGCCCGTCATGGTCGGCGAGCCCTCGGTCGACGAAACCGTCGAGATCCTCAAAGGCCTGCGAGATCGCTACGAAGCGCATCATAAGGTGCAAATCACCGACGAAGCGCTCGTGGCCGCGGCCAAACTCAGCGACCGGTACATCACCGATCGCTTTCTGCCCGATAAAGCCGTGGACTTGATCGACGAAGCGAGTTCGCGCGTTCGGCTGCAGGCCACGTTGCCGCCTCCGCAGGTGCGCGAGGTCGACGCCCAACTGCGGTCGGTCGTTGCCGAAAAAGAAACGGTCGTCAAAAATCAGGAGTTCGATAAGGCGGCGGCGATTCGCGACCGCGAAGAGAAACTGCGCTTGGAGAAGGCGCGCTTGGAACAAGAGTGGCAGGAGCGACGCGCGCAAGGCGACGGCATCTTGCGCGTCACGGCCGACAACATCGCCGAGATCGTTTCGGCGTGGACGCGGATTCCGGTCAGCCGCCTGGCACAGGCGGAGACCGAGAAGCTGCTCAACATGAAGGACCTGCTCCACCAGCGCGTGATCGGGCAAGACCAATCGATCGAAGTCATCACGCGTGCGATTCGGCGCTCCCGCGCCGGCCTGAAGAATCCTAGCCGTCCGATCGGCTCGTTCATCTTCCTCGGCCCGACCGGCGTCGGGAAGACCGAGGTGGCGCGGAGCGTCGCCGCACTGCTGTTCGACGACGAAGAATCGATGATCCGGATCGACATGTCGGAGTACATGGAAAAGTATTCCGTCAGCCGGCTGGTCGGCGCACCTCCCGGCTACGTCGGTTACGAGGAAGGCGGCCAACTGACCGAAGCCGTGCGCCGGCGTCCCTATGCGGTGGTGCTGCTCGACGAGATCGAAAAGGCGCACCCCGACGTCTTCAATCTGCTGCTGCAGGTGCTCGACGACGGACGCCTGACGGACTCGCAAGGCCGCCAAGTCGACTTCAAAAATTGCGTGATCGTTATGACGTCCAACGTCGGTGCGACCGGTATGACCACGACCACCGACATCGGATTCCGCCCGCAAAAGAGCACGGCCGAAGACGAAGCCAAGGCCTACGAACGGATGAAAAACAAGGTGCTGGAGGAGGTCAAGTCGACCTTCCGGCCCGAGTTTCTCAATCGCGTCGACGAGGTCGTCGTCTTCCATCAGCTCACGCGCGAGCAGATCGAGAAGATCGTATCGCTCGAACTCGAGAAAGTCATTCGCGAAGTCAAAGCGCAAGAGATGGAGCTCAAAGTCACCGAGGCTGCGAAGGGTCTGCTCGCCCGCAAGGGTTGGGATCCCCAGTTCGGGGCCCGCCCGCTGCGCCGCGCGATTCAGCGGATGGTCGAAGACGAGCTAGCCGAGGAAATGATCAAGGGCACGTTCGGCTCGGGCGACCACATCCTCGGCGACGTGGATCCCGACGATCCCGATAAGATGAAGTACTCGAAGATTCCGTCCGTCGAGCCGCCCGCCGCCCTTCCGCCCGAAGCGGCCGTCACGTAGATTCTGGGGTCTGCGTCCGTTGCGGAACGATGAGATTGGCGATTTGCGTCATGACCGTCGCTCCGCTTTGGTCGATGGTCAGAAGTTTCACGCGCAGGATGCCGCGGCTTCTCCCGGGGCGTGGGACGCGCTCGAAGATCGTTCCGCGTACGAATAGCGTGGAGGCCGAGCCGACCGGCGCGAGCCAGCGCAGTTCGTCGATCCCGGTGCCGACGATCCCGACGTCGCGCAAGACGCCGCACTCGACGATCAGACGCATCGTTATGGCCGCGGTGTGCCAGCCGCTGACGACGAGTTCCCCGAACAGGCTTTCCGCGGCCGCGCCGGCGTCGAGGTGAAAGGGCTGCGGGTCGTACGAAAGCGCGAACGCTCGCGCGTCTTGCTCGCACAGCGTGTAGGCCGGCGTTTCGAACGTTTCGCCAAGGTCGAAATCTTCTAAATACCGTCGCGGTTGAATCGGCTCCATCGTTGCTGCGACACCTCCGCGTAAGGATTGGTTTGCACCGGCTGCGAAGGCGAGTGAAGGATGTTCTCCCCCACGCTGCTTCTCGCGGCGATTGCGTTCCAGGCAACGCCGGTACCGTCACCGAACGCGTCGCCCGGTCTCGGATCGCCGCCGGGCGTTCTAACGGTTTCGCCCGGTACCGTCGAACTCAATCCCGCCCAGCAGCGCGTCCTTGCGGTGGAGGGAGCGGTCGCCCCGCTGACCGTGACGCTGGACCGCCGGCTCGTCCTTACGAACGTCGACCCGGCCGGCACCACCGTCACGATCACGGCGACGCAAGCCACCGGAAACGACGTCTTACACCTGGTGGATTCCGGCGGAGCGCAGGCCGACGTGCCGATTCGCGTGGCCTTCAACGCCGGCACGATCGCCGGGCAGGCTACACTGAAGGTGACCGGAAATCCGGTCGATCCGGCATGGCTCGCGCGCCAAGCGACGGCCTGGGTCGGACGCTTGACGCAAGCGCTTCCGGGGGCGCAGACAGCCATCGGTTTCCCGGATCCCGCCCCCGGACCGCTCGCCGCGGGCGACCGCATCCAACTCTCCGTTCCCGTGCAGATCTCCAGCGGCGGCGACCGGTATTTTCCGCAATCGGGAGCAACGATACTCGACGTTCAAAACGTCGCCGTGGACGCGTTCTCGCCCGGACTGCTTTTTTATGACGACGACCCGGAGCACGTCGTCGCCGACGGAGTCCTCTTTCGGGGTACGGTTACCGCCGCTCAGGCGGCGCGGCTCTACTACTATCACGACGATGCGGCGGAGCCGCGCCGGATCGTGATCGCACTCGCCGCCGTCTCTGGGGATCCGACGTCCGTGCAGCTGATCGATTCGTCGGCCGGACCCAACATCGACGTGATGCAAGTCGGACACGCGGTTTCGCGAAATTTTCTCACGATCCAGCCGCGGGGCGAAGGCGTGATCGCCGACTTGGCGGGTGACGAGCCGCTGGTGCTGCACGACGTGCCGATGTCGGCGCGGCAGGGCGTCGCCGGCGCGATCGACATGCGGGTGCTTACGGGTGGACCGATCACGGTGACCGTGCTGGCAGCATCGCCCGGCGTCGATCCACGGTCGCTACTCGGGGAGCCGGTGCTTCCGGACGACGGCCATCATCGCACCGGCGTCTTTCGGGTTACCGGGTTCGGCGTCCACGCGCTGTCATACGCGGCCGGCGGTCCGGACGCGAAGCTCGTGATTGGCGATACCGACCCCACGGCTCCCAACGCCGACGCGAGCGCGCCGGGTCACGACTACGGGGATTACGGGGTGCTGCACTCGGTCGACCTGACTTTGAGCAATCCGGGCCCCACGCCCGCGCCCGCCTATCTCTATTTCCGGCCGATCGGCGGAATCGCGCGGGCAAGTTTTCTGATCGACGGCAGCCTGGTGGAACTGGGCTGCGTGCGCCAGTCCGTCCCTTACCAAATTTCGGCGTTCGGTCTCGCCCCCGGCCAAACGTCGCATGCCAGCCTAAGCACGATGACCGACGGCGGCTCGTTCTTTCCGGCCGAGATCGGGGTCAGCGCGACGCCGCCGCAGCCTACGGCTCCGCCCATCGGCGCGCCCGACGGCTGCTTCCCTAAGCCGGCGCCGTGAAACTTTCGCGGCGGCCAGGCGTAGATGCGCTAGGAGGACGCCGCCGCCGCAATGACCGCCGTTATGGAGGCCGTGAACGAGCCGAAAATCATCTTGCTCGTGCGGTTGCTCAATGCCATCGATGAAGGCAACCACTCCTTCGAGATCCTGAAGGAGCGAATCGCCGAAGGCGGCAAGCGCCCGAGCACGCGCAGCTTGCGACGGTATTTGGCGATCTTGGCCGACGCCGGCTTCCCGTGGCATTTCGACCGGACGGCCGGCGCCTATCGTTTCGCCGGCGGCTACAGTCTCAAACGTCTCGACCTATCCAACGGCGAGCTCTTTGGACTCGTCGCCCTGCGGTCGCTGGGTGCGAGCATCGGCGGAGCGATCGGTTCCTCGATCGACGAGGTGACCGAAAAACTCGTCGGCACCGCGGGCCGGGGAGCGAAGGCGCGGGTCGAATCGCCCGCACCCGTCACATTTCAACTTTCGGAAATCCGTCTCGATCGGCACGGGGAACGTGCTTTCGCGCTGCTCTCTTCGGCCGAGCGCGTCTCGCGCAGCGTGGCCTTTGCGTACCTCGACAAGAACGGGAACCGTAGCGCGCGCACGATCGACCCCTACGGATTCATCATTAACGCCGGTAGGGTGTACTGCGTCGGCTACGATCACGGACGCAAAGACAAACGGACGTTCGCGGTCGACAGCGTGAGCGCACCGGTCGTGCTGGCCAAAACCTTCGTTCGGCCCGATGGTTTTCGGATCGAAGAATACGCCGCCGGGTCGATCAGCGGCGTACTGCACGCTAGCGAGGCGAGCTCGGTGCGGGTCGCTTTCGCCGCGCGGGTCGCCAAGGCGGCGATGGCCGCACGCATCGTCGCCGAACGTTCGATCGATCGCGGCGACGACGGTACGGTCGAGATCACCTACCGCGTCAACGACGTGGACGAACTGGTTCGCTGGGTGCTCGGGTGGGGAGTCCAGGCCGAAATCGTCGCCCCCGAAGAAGCCCGCCGCCGGATCACCGCCCTCAGTCGCGAAGTCGCCGCCAAATACTCAGGGTAGCGTTTAAACGACGTAACGAAACCCGTCGAGGCTATGCCCTGACGGGTTCCGACGTATTCCCTCACCAGAATCTCGCCCGTTTGGCTCCCGGGTGGGAGAGCCCCACTGACGTCGATCGGCGGTTTGACCGGTACCATCGGGAACGCCGCTCATCGCAACGTTTCACGCTTTGCATCCGGTCGCGACCGATACGTGTATCGCGCTTCGAATCGAGTTCGAAGTTCGAGAATCGTAACACACGCAAACGACACCGGCAAGCGCCGCGTCGGTGCAATTCACAGCCTCTCCACAAGAATTTTTTGCTTATACACCGCACGCGGTCGGGTTATCCACGCCGCACGGCGAACGGGCGCTCGTATGCCGATTTTTGCCCTTGCCGCACTGGTCGTCGCGCAGAGTTTTTTTGGAGGGCTGCCGATCGACGGGATCGCTTGTAATGCCAACGAGGGTGCGGTCGAACACATCCACGCTCACCTGCAAATATTCGATCGCGGGAAGCCGGTCGCCGTTCCGGCGAACATCGGTATTCCGGCGGGCGCCGGGTGCTTGTATTGGGTGCATACGCATGCGGCGGGCGGGTACGTTCATATCGAGTCGCCGGTGACGCGCACGTTTACGCTCGGACAGTTTTTCGACATTTGGGATCAGCAGCTTAGTTGGACGCGCGCGGCCTCGGCGGCCGCCCCAGCGGGCCGCAAAATCTTCGTGTGGGTCGACGGTAAGCCGTGGCACGGTTCGAACCCGCGCGCAATCGTGCTGCACGATCGCCAGTCGATCGTCATTCAAAGCGCGGCGCCGTTCGCAAAGCCGGGGCGGTCGGATTGGACGACGCTCTGACGCGTACCGCCGCCGTTGCACTCGACGGACGCCATCTAACGCTCGAAGACCTGGAGGCCGCGGTCGACGGAGCGCCGGTATCGATCGCGCCGGAGGCGCGCGCTCGCGTCGAACGCGCCCGGGCGTTCGTCGAAGAGCGATTTGCGGGCGGCGAACCGATCTACGGCGTGACGACCGGTTTCGGCCGTCTCGCGAACGTGCCCGTGGATCCGGCCGACGCCGCGCAGCTCCAACTCAATCTAGTCCGCAGCCACGCCGCCGGCATGGGCGAGCCGTTGGCGCGGCGCGCGGTGCGCTCGGCCGGCGTTTTGCGCGCCAACTCGCTGTCAGCCGGGCACTCGGGCGTCAAATCGGCGACCCTCGATCTCATCGTCGAGCTCCTCAACCGCGGCGTGACGCCCGTCGTTCCTTGTCAGGGATCGGTCGGCGCCAGCGGCGATCTGGCGCCGTTGGCGCACATGACGCTGACGCTGATTGGGGAAGGCGAAGCTTGGCACGACGGCGAGCGCCTGCCCAGTGCCCTCGCCTTGGAGCGGGCCGGGCTGGCGCCGGTCACGCTCGGCGCCAAAGAAGGCCTGGCGCTCATCAACGGAACGCAGGTCATGACCGGCATTGCGGCGCTGGGCGTGTTGCGAGCGGAGCGGCTCGCGGCGGCCGCCGACGTCATCGGCGCAATGTCGCTCGAAGCCTATCACGGGACCGAGCGCGTTTTCGATCGTCGTCTCAACGAGCTGCGGCCGCACCCGGGTCAGCTGCGAGTCGCTCGAAATCTGCGGGCGCTGCTCGCCGGCTCGGAGATCGTTAAGTCGCATGCCGAGTGCGGTCGCGTTCAGGACCCGTACTCGTTTCGCTGCATTCCGGTCGTTCACGGGGCGGTGCGCGATTCGATCGCCCACGTCCGCCAGGTCACCGAAACCGAGGTAAACTCGGTCACGGACAACCCGCTGGTCTTTCCCGACGACGGCGAGTTCCTTTCGGGCGGCAACTTCCACGGCGAACCGATTGCGCTGGCGATCGACTTCTTGAAGTTGGCCGTCGCAGAGCTTGCGTCGATCGGAGAGCGCCGGCTCTATCTGTTGCTCAATGCGGAAGACCGGGGATTGCCGCTCTTCTTGACCGGTCGCTCCGGACTGCAGTCGGGGCTGATGATCGTCCAGTACACGGCGGCGGCGGCGGTCAACGATAACAAGGGGCTCGCGTGGCCGTCGAGCGTGGACTCGATTCCAACCTCCGCCGGTCAGGAAGATCACGTGAGCATGGGGATGACGTCGGCGAACAACCTCCAGCGCGTACTCGACAACGTCGAGGGTGCGCTCGCCTGCGAGTTGCTGGGTGCGCTCACGGCGACCGACCTGCGCCGCCCGACCGCGTCGGGAGCCGGAACGCAGGCCGCCCACGCCCTGGCTCGGCGCACCATCGCGCCCTGGACGGACGATCGTGCGCCGGCCCCCGATATCGTTGCCGGCCGCGAACTCATCGCGTCGGGGGCGCTTGCCGAGGCCGCGCGGGCGGCCGGCTGCGCGGAGTTGTAGGACTGTCCCAAACGGATAGGCGCCAGTGCGCTACAACTTTACGCTGACCTGAAAATACGCGTTGAAGGGCCCGGGCAGCACGAACGAATTGGTGTCGGCGTATGCGGGAATGAACGATTGCGCGAACGCCGGATTGAGACCCACGCCATTGGCGCCCCGGTCGTTGGGCGACGTCCCATTGTAGAAGTTCGACACGTAGTAGTAGTTCGAAATGTAACCGCAGGTGAAGCTGTTGGGCGGGAACTGTTTCGTCCAAGGCTCCGACGAGCCGCCGAAACACGCATTGGCGAGATTCGCAAGCAGCAGGCTGACCTTGATCCGCGGATTGATCTGATAGGCGAGCGACATGCTGAGATTCAGTTGCGACGGCTGGCGAAAGGCGCCGAACGAGTCGAAGCTTCCGGTTTGCGGGTTGGGTACGTACAATACTCCCGCGGACGTCCCGTTTTGGGTGGCGGCGAGGTTGCAGGTCGTGTAATCGGCCTGCAACGGCTTGGTGGTGTGGATCGGCGAGCCGGTCATCTGGGCCGAGTTGTTCGTGCAGACGCGCGGATCGATGCCCATGACGTCGGAAGGGTTGCCATAAGGCTGCCCTTCGTTGAACGTGAGCGCCGGGGTGATCGAAAGGGGTCCGCGCTTGTAGTTGACGATGGCGCTGAAGACGTTGGGCGACAAATACGGGAAATCGAGTCCGACCGGATACCAGCCGTTGCGATCGAGCAACGGCTG
>DASXDV010000164.1:0-4599 GCA_036490465.1 Candidatus Tumulicola sp.
CTGATCGACGTGAACGGCACGCTGTACGGCACGACGGACCTTGGCGGCTCATCCGACAAGGGCACCGTTTATAGCACCAGTCCGAGCGGCCAGGAGGTCGTGCTGCATAGTTTCGGCGGTCCCTCCGACGGAGCGCATCCCTATGCGGGCTTGACGGAAGTAAACGGCATGCTGTACGGCACGACGTACGGAGGCGGTTCGTCCGGTAACGGAACCGTTTTCAGCATAAGCCCCAGCGGCGTGGAGAAGGTCGTACATAGCTTCAAGGGCAGCGACGGCGCGCACCCCGAGGCGGCCTTGATCGACGTTAAGGGGACGCTCTACGGCACGACGTTCGAGGGCGGGTCATCCAACCGGGGAACCATTTATAGCATGACCCCGAGCGGCGCGGTGACCGTGCTGCACAACTTCGGCGCCGTCTCCGACGGGGCGTTGCCTTTGGGCCGCTTGATCAACGTGAACGGCACCCTCTACGGGACGACGTACGGAGGCGGCAAGGCCCCGGGCGTGTGCCAAGACGGGTCGGGCTGCGGAACGGTCTACGCGTGGACCCCGTAGCAGCACTGAAGCAAACGGCCCGGAATCCAGTGACGTAACCGCTCTCACTCGCCGTCGAAGTAGTCCAACGCCGGAGTTGCCCGAACGAGAACGTCGACGCGACCTTTGACGATCGGTACTAATGCATCCACGAGTACCTTATCGGAATCCGGATAGTAGCAGGACTCGACGTCGACCTCGCGTCCCAAGAGAAGAACCGTAGCGGGCTCCCGGCTTTCGTTGAGGAGTTGGTGCGTGCCGCTCTCACCGACCGGCAGCGCGACGAAGTCACCTTCCCGGCAGCGGAAGGTTCCGGACAACGTGCGCACGCTGGGCGTCCCGCTTAGGATGAAAAACATCTCCTCCGAGCGCGCGTGCGAATGGAGCGGGCAAAAGCGCCGACCCGGCGCTAGGGTGCTGACGCGATACCCCAGCTTTCGCGCGCCGATCGCGAATCCGACCTCGGCATCGATACACTGGAACTGCGCGGGCTGTGCGTCGCGTTCTTCGCGCTCGTCGCGAAAATCCAACTCGTCGACGTTTATTCGGTGGATCTCGCCGCCCGCACGCGCGTATAGGAGCCGGTAGACGGCGTCGTACGCGCCTCCGAAAAGTGATTGGCCGTAGCCGACGAGCAGCGCGTTTGGATTGACTCGAAGGATCCTGCGTAAGCCGAGAGCCGCCTTGCGAACGTCGGCATATTCCGAATCGGGGAGCAGCGAGAGCGAGCCCGCGGGCGTGCCAAGGATGGAATCGCCGACGATCACGGTGCGCTGCTCGGGAATGTTAACCGCAAATTCGCACTCGCTGCTTTGATCCTTCAGAACGATGGCGGTCATACCGGGTGAGATTTGTTCGTTATGGCGAGGCTCCCTGACGACGACGGCACCGTACTGCTGCGCGAGCCGCTGTGCCTCAAGATCGTGCCGGGGAGCGGTCGCGACGACCGTTGAAATCCCGCCCAGCTTTTCGATCTCCGCGCGCACCGCGTCGTCGAAAGGCAGTGGATCGATCACCGTATTCCCGCTCTCGGCGGCAAAAAAGTAACCGTTCGCGGGAAGCGAATTCTGCGCGTTCCAGTGCGACCAAAAGTAGGCGTTTGGAATATTCAGCGGTTGCAGCATTTCCTACCTCGACTACTCGCGCAAGCTCGCCTCCTCCTGGCGCCAGCGCCAGTAGGAACGCGGATTCGAGCGTTTTGCGTAGGTCTGCGCCCCTCAGATGGGACTTGATCCAAACGCGCGCTTTGCTACCGGCACCTTGCTCCCGTTGCGATCGTCCCGTCGCGGTTAAGGCCAGCCGCCTAAGCTATGCTGCAGTCCGTAGCCGAACGTGCGAACGCCGAATGCCGCAACGCCAAGCATCGTCAGAGCAGCGCCCCCGAAAAGAGCCGACAGCCGCGGCAGAATTCGCTTGATTCGGAAAATTGCTAGGAAGATCAGCAGATTTGCCGGCAAGCTGAAGACGGCCAAGGTCACCCAGAGGACAACCGTGTGCGAGAGCGTTCCGTCGTAACGATAGTAGACGACGTCGGCGACCAAAGCGGCGGCCAGGGCCGCCGCCGCGGCAGCGAGTACTCCGGCAACTCGTCGACTCCGTTGCCCCGATCTAAACGCAAGCCAGAGAAGCGCCTGAGACGGCAGCCCCAGCAAGACGAGTACGACCCACATCTTGAAGACGTAGCCGGCGATTTCGAGGACGGCATCGGGGTCTATATCCGCCATTAAGCCGCCTCCGTTCGGTGCGACGGAAGCTTTCCCAGCTAAAGCAATCGGTAAAGCTTACGGGCGAGTTCGAAGGGTCCGTGCGCTCGCGCTCAAGGAGTCGGCGAGGATCCATGCGGCTCCGGCAATTGCCAGATTTTCAACGCTTTCGGCCCAATTAAAGTGGCTGTGGGGATTCGCCAGAAGGGTCGGAAGCCAAATTAGTAATCCGAAGAGCAGTATCATTGCCGTGAGAAGCCGAGAGGCAAGCAAGGCTTGACGGCCGGACAGGATGGCAATTGCGGCGAGCGCAAAAGCAATCGTGGTCGCGATCGCCCAGAACGTTTGCCCGGGAGGAATCCACTTCGGCACGAACCCGGCGGTGGCGCTCAAATAGAACGCTTGCTCGAGCGTGAACGAGACGACGCAAATACCGAAAAGCGCGCGACCGATCCCGGCTACGCGAGCCGCCCACGCCGCCCTGCCGAGCATCAAGCTCGCATACGCGACGAGCGCTCCGGAAAACATCGAAAACTGTTCGAAGAAGTTCCCCCAGTGATCGTAGACCGTCGGACCCCCAACGATAGGCGGGACGGTCGACAGCGCAAAGACGAGGTAATATGCGCTTAGCGCGATCGCTCCGAATGGGGCCGTTCGGCGCCACTGAATCGCAACTCCACCCGCGATGGTCGCCGCCGCGGCGATGAAGATGAGAGGCTCCCGATAGGGGGAACTCCCCGGCGGTTGCGCCTGCTGCCAAGCGTTGACGTCGTGCCAGTAGAGCGTCAGCACCCCAAAAATGATGGCCGCCACACCATACGCGTGACGCCCGAAATCGCGTGTCATCGAGAGCGGCCTCCATCAGAATAGAACTGGACCTCTAGGCCTAGCGCCTCCGGGAGTAACCGTGTGACCGCCGCTCTAGAACTTAAAGTAGATAAACGTTGCGGGCGCGCCGGGCCATGAGAAGACTTCGATCGCGAGCAGAAGGGAAGCCAGTATCGCAGCGCGCGGCACCAGTGAAAGCGCGTCCCACGACCAGGCAAACCCCCGGCCTTGCGCCCAGACGCGCAGAGCGCCGAATAGCACGGTGCCACCGGCCAACACCGCCGGCCAGCCTTGCAGCGGCCAACCCTGCCAGCCGCCGGTAAAGAGCTGCCGGTAGACTTCGCCGGCGGCGACGAAACCCGGTGCACGGAAAAGCACCCAGCCGAGGCAAACCGCGCAAAACGTGATTGCAATCCGCGCGACGTAAACTACGCCGCTTGGCCGGCTTTGCCGATGCCCGATACCGAGTACGCGCTCCAAGCAAAGGAGAACGCCGTGAAAGCCGCCCCAGGCGACGAACGTCCATTGGGCCCCATGCCAAAGGCCGCCTAAAAGCATCGTCAGCATGAGATTGCGGATGGTCTCGGACAGGCCGTTACGGCTGCCGCCGAGCGGTATGTAGAGATAGTCCCGCAGCCACGTCGAGAGCGTAACGTGCCAGCGATGCCAGAAGTCCGTGATGCTGGACGCGAGGTATGGTTGCAAAAAGTTCTCCGGGAACGCAAACCCAAAGATTCGGGCGCAGCCGATGGCGATGTCGGTATAGCCCGAAAAGTCGAAATAGATCTGCATCGAAAACGCAAAGGTCGCGCCGGCGGCGGCTAAGGCGCCCGGATGCGACGCAATCGAACCGAAGTAAGCATCGCCGATCGGTGCGAACTGGTCGGCGATCCCAACTTTCTTAAACAGACCGAATCCAATTCGCATGCAGCCGTACCCGATATCCCGAGCGGTTGGGCGTCGCCAAGCGAGAAATTCCGAAAAGAATAGTTCTGCCCGCACGATCGGCCCGGCAAGCAACTGCGGAAAGAACGCCAAGTAGAGCGCGTATCCCAGAGGATCGCGCACCGCCCGCATTTTTCCTCGATAAACGTCGACCAGATACGAAATGCTTTGAAACGTGTGAAAGCTGATGCCGATCGGAACGATCAATCGAACGAGCCACGGGTTCTCGTGCATTCCGACGAGCGCCGCGACCGTACCGCTCGCGAAGTTTGCGTATTTGAACGTGCCTAAGAAGGCGAGGTTTGCGGCCACTCCGCCAGATAAGATAATCTTGCGCGCGCGCGGCGCGGCGCGCTCGAGCGCGATGGCAATCGCGTAATCGGAGATCGTAAGCATCCATAGAAAGACGACGTACCAACCGTTCCAACGCGCGTAGAAATAATAACTAGGGCCCGTCTGATCTATTCAGCGAAAATCGTCGGGATTGAGCGGAATCGGTCATTTTCGAGAGATCTCCCCCGGCTTTTTCGGCCTTCGCCCACTTATTGTGGCCGAAAGCCGTGCTTTTTTGGACTTCGAGAGACAG
>DASXDV010000096.1:0-3932 GCA_036490465.1 Candidatus Tumulicola sp.
CTGATCCATACGATCACGGGACGGCGCGCCGAAACGGCGCGCGCGGCGGTCCCCGGACTACATCCCGGAAAGACTGCGACGCTGACCATTGACGGACGTCGGGTCGCAACGCTCGGGCGGCTCGACCCGCGGCTGGCCAAAGCCTTCGACCTCCGGCTGCCGGTCTATCTCTGCAGCGTCGATCTCGAGGCGCTGCCGGAATACGCGTTGCCGCACTACCGTCCGCCCTCGAAGTTTCCGGGGACGTATCGCGACCTCGCGGTAGTCGTCGATCGCGACGTCAATGCGAGCGACGTCGAACGTTCGATCGCAGAAGCGCTCGGCGCGACGTGCACGGGCGTCCGAGTCTTCGACGAGTATCGCGGCCCGCAAGTCGAGGAGGGCCGCAAGAGTCTTGCCGTTCGGGTTCGGCTACAGCGTTTTGACCGCACGATGACCGACGAGGAAGCCGACGCCGCGATCGCTCGCGCGCTCGCGGCACTGCACGCCGCAATCGGCGCGACGATTCGAACGTGATCGCGGGCATCGCGTGGCCCGACGCGGCGATCGGGCTGCTCCTGATCGTTGGAACGCTGAAGGGATATTCGCGCGGTTTCGTTGCCGAACTCGGCGGCATTGCGGCGGTCGCGGCCGGCCTCATCGCTCCGTGGTACTACAACGGTGCCGCCGACGGCCAGATCGAGGCGGTCACGAAACTCGGCGCCGGTCCCGCGCACGTCGCGGGCATGATCGGGACCGGTATCGCCGCCTACGTCATAATCTTAGTCGCGTCGGCGTTTCTGGGCCGAGTTGCGAAGCTGCCGTTGCTGGGAATCGGCAATGCCCTGGCCGGCGCGATTGCGGGATTCGTCAAGGCGGCGATCTTGGTGTGGTTCGTCCTCTTCGTCACATCGCTGTTCGCGATGCCCGCCCCGATAGCGGCGAGCCTACGTGAATCCCGGCTCGTTCCCTACTTCACGCAGTTCGACGCCGCCATCGATGCGGGTGTGGCTCGCGTCGTGCCGTCATTTGCCCGTCCGGTCCTCGATCCGATGCTCGATCGCGGTAACCGCTAAGCGAACGCTCGCGCTCACACGGCCGCGGGAGCGCGTTGGCGCACTTCGGAGAGGGCGGCCGCGGTGCCGGCCCCCGGCATCGGGACGGCCCCCAGATCGAGTAACGTCAGTTCGACGGCGCCGATCGCCCCGAGCAGATCCGCTTCGGAGACGTCGCCCATCGTGCCGAAGCGTACGATCTTTCCGGCCAGCTCCTTTTGACCGCCCGAAAGCACGACGCCGTAGTGTTCGCGCAAGCGTTCGAGCAGCGCCCCCGCCGCGACGCCGTCCGGCGGCTCCGCCGTGACGACGGTTACCGAGTGCGCGCCGGGTCGAGAAAAGATGGAGAATCCGAGCGCTTGCAGTCCGGCGCGAACAGCGCGAGCGTAGCGGTCGTGACGTTCGAACGCTGCCGTCATCCCCTCGTCGCGATAGCGTTCGAGCGCGGCGTCGAGCGCGTACAAAATCGAAATCGGCGGCGTCCACGGCGTTTGGCCGTCCCGCGCGGCGTCGCGCGCGCGGCGTAGATCGAAGTAAAAGCGCGCAACGCGGGCGTCGCCCATGCGCGCCCACGCGCGCTCGGCGGCGGCGATCATTGCAATGCCCGGCGGCGCCGCGAAGGCCTTTTGCGAAGCGGTCACAACCACGTCGTAGCCCCACTCGTCCATCCGGAACTCCGCCGCTCCCAGCCCACTGACGGAATCGACCAGCGTAAGGGCGCCATGCCGGCGGACGATCGGCGCCAACGCCGCCATGTCGTTTTGCACGCCGGTGGACGTCTCGTTATGGGTCAGCAGAATGCCGCCGATGCGACGCGACGAATCGGCTTCCAGGCGCCGCTGCAGCGCGCCCGCGTCGACCGCGCTGCCAAGCGGCGTCTCGAACTCCTCGACGATGCAGCCATACGCGCGGGCGATGGCGGCGAAGCGTAACCCAAAGACGCCGACCGCGCACGAGAGCAGCACGTCGCCCGGCGAAAAACAGTTGACGAGTGCGGCTTCCATCCCGCCGCTGCCCGACGATCCGAGGAGCAGCACGTCGCCGGTGGTTCCGAAAACCGGCGTCAGCGCGCGGGATACCCGCCCAACCAGCTTGCCGAAGGCGGCCCCCCGGTGGTTGATCATGGGCCGCGCCGCCGCTTCTAAAACGGGCTGCGCGACGGTGACCGGACCGGGAAGGAGCAGCAGCGACTTTTTCATGGAAAGAGCGTTCGATGGACGCCTCGGGCATCCGCCTGACCGAACTCAGCTCGTGCGCCGGCTGCGCGGCGAAACTGGGTGCTGCCGAACTGCGCGCCGTGCTCCGGCGCGTGCGCGCGGGAACCCCGGATCCGCGCGTGCTGGTCGGCTACGCCACGGGAGACGATGCGGGCGTCTTTCTCGTTGCCGACGGCATAGCGCTCGTGCAAACGGTCGACTTTTTCACGCCGATCGTCGACGACCCATTCGACTTCGGACGCATTTCGGCGACCAACGCGCTTTCGGACGTCTATGCGATGGGCGGCCGCCCGCTGACCGCACTCAACGTCGTCACCTTTCCCGAGGACCTCGACGCTGGAATCCTCGCGCGCATTCTCGACGGCGGGGCGGCGGTCGCCGCCGCCGCCGGCGTCGCCATTCTTGGCGGTCACACCATCAAAGACGCGGAGCCGAAATACGGAATGGCGGTTACGGGCGTCGTCGACCCGCGGCGCATCGTGACCAACGCCGCAGCCGAGCCGGGCGACGTGCTCGTCCTGACCAAACCGCTCGGTACTGGGATTCTTACGACGGCACTCAAACAGCGGGCAATCGGACCGGCGACGCTCGACGAAGCGGTGCGCTGGATGACGATCCTCAACGCGAATGCCGCGGCGGCGATGCTCGCGCACGGCGTGCGCGCGGCTACCGACGTCACCGGTTTCGGACTGCTCGGACACGCCGGCGCGTTAGCCGACGCGTCGGGCGTGCACCTGACGATCGACGCGGCGCGCGTACCGTTCATGGAAGGCGTTCTGCAACTGATTCGCGCTGGAATCGTTCCCGGCGGAACTCGCCACAACGCCGAAACGCACGCCGCTTTCTGCCGCTTCGGCGCGGGTGTCGACGACGCGGTGCGGCTCGGCCTTTCGGACGCGCAAACGTCGGGCGGTCTGTTGATCGCGATCGCCGCGGAGCGCGTCGATGCGCTCGCGCGCGATCTACGGGCGGCCGGCGTGCTGGACGCCCTCGTCGGCGAAGTCCGTTCCGGAAGCGGAATTACCGTCGGCTAGGCGGCGCGGGGCGAAATCGGGCCGCGCCGATCGAACTCCTTTAGGATCGGGGCCGTGCAACGATCTCACCGCGAACAGCGTCGTGCCCAAGAATCGTTAGAGCAGGCAGGGTAAAGGTCATCGTATTATCTCGCATCGTGCCTACGATCGTTTCGGTTCCCCGGCTGTGGGGGTCCAGCTGTAAGACGTAACGGTCTCGCTCGTCTAAGACAAATGGAAACCAGACCTGCAGGATAGCGCCCGCCGCCACTTCGATCGGGACCGCGGAATGCGTCGATACCGTAAACGCGTAGTACGCCGGCGGCATCGTGCCTTCTGACGGAGCGCCGCCGCGCACGTCGATTTCGCCGGTGGGGAAAGGGGCCCAAACGGCATCGTATCCATCGTTCACGACGCGATAGGGAGGGTAATCACAGGAAACAATTGGGCGATTCCTCACGACCCCGGATTGCGACACCTTGAGATGCTCCCAAAGACCCCTGGCAAACGATGGACTGCTCTGAACGTTAGGGCAGGTCTGATTTATTCAGCGAGGGTCGCGAGCTCCGTGTCACCCTGAAGCGAAGTCGAAGGGCGGCTCTGCGAGCTTGCAGCGAGCAATTGTGGTACAATTTTCGCATGAGCATGGAAGAGCAGTTGTCCTTAGC
>DASXDV010000115.1:0-5294 GCA_036490465.1 Candidatus Tumulicola sp.
TCGCTGCAAGCTCGCAGAGCCGCCCTTCGACTTCGCTTCAGGGTGACACGGAGCTCGCGACCCTCGCTGAATAAATCAGACCTGCCATAATATTTTCGCCGCACGCCGACCATCTGCGCGTCGCTATGCAAAGAACAAGGGGCGCGCCCAGCGGTCCCTCGACTGCGCGTGCTGCGCACGCTCCGCTCGGGATGACAGAGGGCTGCGGCGCTTCGCGCGGAGCTTGTGCTGAGCGGAGCGTGCGCAGCACGGCGTAGTCGAAGCGCTCGGGATGACAGGTGTGTGCTGGCGCTTGCGCGTCCGGAGCTGTGGTGCGCGGAGCGCTTACTTTGTCATCTCGAGCGGAGCGCCGAAGGCGCGTAGTCGAGAGCCGTGCTTGGTGGTCCCTCGACTGCGCGTGCTGCGCACGCTCCGCTCGGGATGACAGAGGGCTGCGCACGCGGAGGTTGGGGTGACAGAGGGCGGGCTTGCGCACTTGGGTGAGTGGAGCGCTTACTTTGTCATCTCGAGCGGAGCGCCGAAGGCGCGTAGTCGAGAGGCGTGCTTGGCGGTCCCTCGACTGCGCGTGCTTCGCACGCTCCGCTCGGGATGACAGATCGCGGGCTTGCGCATGCGGAGCTCGGGACGACAGAGGGGTGGCAATGCTTCGCGCGTGCGGTCCCTCGACTGCGCGCCTTTGGCGCTCCGCTCGGGATGACAGTGGTGGGAAAAAGAAGAGCGGCCTCCGGGGAGGCCGCTCTGGTGTTGGACTGGTTGATTGCTAGTGGAGGAGTGAGAGGAAGGTCTTGAAGTTCATCGCTCCAATGCCGGAGAGTTGATCGTAACCGGTCTTCGCGGTGTACGGCGGGATGTTACCCGAGGTGATGTCGCGGAAGTAGACCTTCTTGCCGGATCCGTAGCCGTTCTTGATCCACTTGGCGTAGAGCGTTTTGTTGAAGAAGCCGGCGCGCTTGTGGCGCTTTTGGTCCATGATCGTCAGGCCGGCGCCGAAGATCGGCGACGAGAGGGACGTTCCGCCGATCGGTCCGTCGAATCCACCCCGGTAGTAGAGCGATTCCCCGGTTTGCGGGTCCGCGTCGAACGAGATGTCGGGGATATTTCGGCCGGTGTTGATGACGTTCGCAACGCCTTTTTGGAACGACGGGACTTTGAAGACGACCGAAACGCCACCGCCGGTTGCTCCGTCACCGTTGTTCCAAACAATTTCGCTGGTCTCTTGGCCGGTGGTGTGATTGACCTGCTCGGTCGTGCCGCCGATGGCTTCGTTATAGGGCGTATCAGTCGGCGTTCCGATGCTGGTGGAACTGCTGCAACCGTACGTGATCGTGCCATAGTCGCCGGTTGAAGAGTGGAACGTGATGCCCAGCGCCGCGCCCTGCTTGAAGATCGCGTTGGCGGCCTTCGGGAAGCTCGGAACGAGCGCGGTCTCGCATTCGCTGTAGCTGGTGTTCACCGTGTCGGCCTTGTTGTCGCTAACGATTTGGTTGTACATGTCGGTGAAGTAGTGGAGGTCGGACGCCTGCGGCGCTTCGTAAACGTAGAGTGCCGTTCCGGGCGCGATGGAAGCGACCGTCTCGACGTCGAGCGTCGTTTCGATCGAGTCACCGGAGATGCCCGGCGGCGGCCCGCCGTCGACGAGCACGCGCGTCGTCGCGGGCCCGGTGCGCGTTATTTGGAAGAACGAGAGGTAGCTCGCGAGGTCGGTGTCGAGGAAGTCGGCGTCGCCGACGACGGCCGTCGCGCGTCCGGTACCGGTGAGTTTGGGGAAGTCGTAGGATACGCGATAGACCTCCGGGCCGTAGCCGCCGTCGGGTCCGAAGAGCGGCGCGGTCGCGTTGTGATGCATCTGGCCTAGGTTGGACGGATGAACTTCCTTGTGGCCCGCCTTGAACACGTAGTCGGGATGCAGTTGCACAGAGTTGTCGAGCCCGACGACGGTCAGGACGGTGTTCGCCAGCGAGGCCGGCATCGTGTCGGGTTGGACTTCACGATAGCGCACGCTGCCATCGCCGCGCCGAACGAGGTCGATTTTGGTGGCGAAGAACTTCTCGGCGACCGGCGCCGATGCGTTCGCCTCGATGACCGTCCGGTTGGGGAACGTGTGATCGATCGAGAAACCGCCATCACGCAGCGCCGCCTGGGTGGCCGTGTAGTCTTTGGCGGTCGGTCCGTACGAACGTGCGAACTGTCCGGGCGTTAAAAAGTGTCCGAAGAATGCCGAGTCCGGATCGCCCTGGCCATCGACTAGCGCATCGAGCTGAGCTTCGTTGCGGTATTTCAGAACGACGGATACGTGGACGCGCGTTGCATCGCCCGCGCGGCCGAGATCTTTCCAAGTGCTGATGGGCCCAGGCATGGGCGCGCGCAGCGAGTCCATCGCGGACGCTCCGCCGGCTGCCGACGGCGAGAAGTTCGAGCCACCGCCGCCGCATGCAGCGAGCATCGAAAGCATCGCCGCGGCAGCCAGCACCCGAACTTCACAATTGTGAAAACGCATGGTTGGTTGGTGCTCCTCTGGTGAGTTAACAGAAAGCTAGACCGGCGGTTTTTCGCGGCCAAGTCGACGAATCCGCCCGCGCGCCGTTACTGACTCAGCCGAAGCTGCAGCACCTTTTGAACGGTCCGTCCGCTGACGGGATCGGTCGCAACGATCTTCACCGTAATGGCTTGTTGCCCCATGAGGGGCGACGTGAGGTCGACCGTGAGCTTGAAGTTACCGCGCGGGCCGGCCGTGGTGCTCCCTGAGAACTGGCCGTTGGACTTGGGAGTCGGGCCGGCGGTCACCGAGATCTGCCCGTTGGCGATCGTGTTGCCGCCGACGACGAAGCTCCGGCTGACGGGTGCGTTGGGAGCGGGCTGGTCGATCGTCAAGTGCAGGCTCGGCACCGGCGGCAGACTGCGAATCACCGTAAACGACCACGACCGATCGAACGCGACTCCACCGGCGCCGCGACCGGTCACGCGGACCGTGTGCAAGCCGAAGTCGAGCGGCGCGGGAGGCTTGTAGGAGAAGCCGGTCGCCGACAGCCCGCTGCGCGACGAAATGTCGTTGCCGTCGAGCCGAACCGTCACGCTGCCGGTTTGAACTTCGCGCGTGAACTGCGCGGAGATGACCGTGAAGCGATCAGCGAGGCTCGTGCCGGGCGCGGGTTTCTGCGCGCGCAGCTCAAGCGCGCTCGGCGGTGGGTTGCCATTGGTCGTGTAGAACGACCACGTGCGTTCGAAAGAAAGATTGTTCACGTCGGCGCCCGAGACGCGCACCGTGTGCGTACCGACGTAGAGCGGCGCCGGCGGCTTGTACGAAAAACTGTACGACGACAAGTTGCAGCGCGAAGTGACGTCGTTACCGTCGAGCCGGACGCGAACGGTGCCCGCGCGAACTTGGCGCGTGTACTCAGCCGAAATCGTCACGAACCGGTCGGACGTGCTCGCTCCCGGGCCCGGCTGTTGCGCGCGCAGCTGCACGGGGTTACCCGGCGGCGGATACGGCGGAGGGTTGGGGCGCGGCGGCGGATACGGCGCGGGCGGCGGGTAGTTGCCGCCGCCTCCGCCGCTCGGGCGGATCGCCACGACGCGCGTGTTTGCATCGTACCCGACGGTCGCGCCGAACGACTGCGCGACGAACCGCAGCGGTACGTAGGTCGTCGCGCCGACGATGAAGGGCGCGACGTCGAGAAGCTGCTGCTGACCGTCGACGATCGCTTGGGTCGAGCCGATCCGCAGCGAAACCGTCGTACGACCCTTGGTGGCGTTGATCGTGCCGGCCTGATAAACCACGGTCGACCCGAGCCGTTCGAAAATACCGCGCAACGGCACGAAGACGCGTCCGGCGCGCTCGATCGGTCCCGGACTCAGATACATCGGCTGGCCGCCGACCTTCACGGTGACGGTCTGGGCGCTCGCGACGGCCGGAAAGATCGCGACGGCCAGCGCGAAAACGGTGGCGGCCGCGACGGCGCGACCGAGCGGAGACGACGAACGAGTGTTCAACGCAAAGCTCCTTCCAGGGCTGTCCTTTTTGCGCGCGGCACCGCTCGCGCCCTGCGTTTGCGACGAGCGAACCGACCGCCCGCCGCAAACGCCGCCGGCGTGCGAACTAGGACTTGGTGCAGACGGTCGCGACGCTGACGTGGCGACCCGATTTCGCTTCGGTAAACGTCGACGTGGTGGTCACTTTCGTCGCGCTCACCTTGGTGAGGGTCGTGTCGGATTGGGCGCTGATGTCGCCGTTGGGTGCGAACGAAACGTCGTGCCACGTCAAGTAGTTGCCCACCCAACCTTTGGAGAACGACAGGCCGTAAGCGCCTTGATCGCCGTAGGTGACGTCGACCCAGCGTTTCGTCGTCGGGTCGTAGGTGATCTTGTCGTTGACGCTGAGGGTTGATTTAACCCACGCCACCGGCTTGGTCACCGACGACTGTTCGATCCAATAACCGGTCGAGTCGAGGGCATACGTCGACGTCGTAACGTAGGCGGCCGGGCGCCGCGAGCTCTTGGTACTGCAGCTCCAGGATCCGATCATGAATTGCATTGAGGAAAAGTTCGGCTTGGGAGCGTTGGGAATCGGCGTCGCTTCGACCTGTGCCGAGGCGAATGCCGGAACCATCGTCGCGACCAGGGCCGCGGCGAAGGCGAGTGGTCGGAATATGTGCATAGGATCTCCTTCGTAAAGAATGGACCCGCAGGGTTGCATTTACGAAAAAACCGTTCGAACGCCTGCCTGCCGGGCTAGGCGCGCCGGCGCGCGGCGGACATGGCCGCCAGCACGACCGCGATTCCAGGCAATACGAGGTCGGCGAACCAGAGGACCGGCCCCGCGTTGTTGGGCGCGTAGTTATGACAGCACAGCACCTCTTGGAGGTGTTGGGCGGCCGCCGCAAACGCAAACGTCGCGTACATGATCGTCGCGGCCAGACGAAATTCGAAGCCGCGCCACAGCGACGCCAGCGCCACGACACCGAGCGGAATCTCCAACCAGCCGAGTTCGTATTCGAAGGGACTGGGCTGCCAGCCGATGCTCGGCGCAGCGAGCGACTGAAAATAGGCGTGCATCACGCCGAAGATCACGTACTGAACTCCAAGGACGTAGAAGAGCAACTCACCCCAGGCGATGTAGGTGTCGTCTTCGCTGCGGCCGTCGCGGCGGGCGCGCCAGATTTTATACGCTGTGGTGCAAACGGCGATCGCGAAGAGGAGATATAGGACGATCATGCGGGCATTGTTTTCTACATGGCCTCTTTGATCCCGCGCCGGATCAGCCACCAGTTCATCGGGTACGACGTCGCGTAGCCGAT
>DASXDV010000201.1:0-19257 GCA_036490465.1 Candidatus Tumulicola sp.
TGGCGGACTCGACGTGAGCGTAGGGCAAGTTGGCAAGGTCTTGCGGAGACGGCGAGTCGTAAAACAACGCGTCGAACCGGCGTACGATTCCGATCACGGGTTCCCCCGGGACGACCGCTACGGTTTGGGACCGGCAATACCGGCAGGAAATCGCGACCGACCGGATGCCATCGCCGCGCAGTGAGAAGGTCCCGACCGCGTCGGTCGTCGCGGCCGCCGTCGCACTGCCTCGGGCGCCGAAGGCTACGATCGCGGCCCCCTCGATAGGCGAGCCGTGCTGGTCGCGAACCGAACCAACGACCAACGCAACCTGGGCCCCGGCCGGCGCGATGGTGAGGAAAAAGCCTACGACCAGGGCCGATGCGAGAGATTTGCCGGTGCGATTCACGGATTCCTTAGACCTTCGGCTATAATTGAGGCTGATGTCAAGCGCCCTGGTGGTTCGAATCGTGGCCCCCGTTCTCGCGGCTGCGGCCCTTGCATGCGGCGGGGCGGCCTGGGCGAAGTCCGCGTCGCTAGAGGACATGCTGGCCGGCCAACTGATTGCCGCCGACGTTCCGGCGATGCTCGGACCGATCACGTCGGCAGGCCGCAAAGGTTGGGAGTGCAAACCCGAACGGGCGGCTTCGGCCCAAGGTTCGCAGGCCGCGGAACTGCCGCCCGACCCCGAAAGCCCGTAGGCGACCTCGACCGCATGAGGGTCGCCTACCTCGCGGTACTTCTGTTCGGTTTGCTCTCGGCGACGGCGCTTTCCCAAGCCTATCCAATGCGAACGCCGGTACCGCGTACGACGTCGGTGCCGGCGTTGCGCGGGCTCGCAGTCGATCGCGAAATCGAGGAGCGCTTTCGCATCGGACTCGACGACGAGTCGCGCGGTAACTGGAAGGGCGCAGCCGCCGAGTTCGAGCGAATCCTCGCCCTGAGTCCGGCCGAACCCAAAGGCTCGACCGCACGCTACGATCTCGCGATCGCGTATGCTAATCTCGGCCGCAACGACGACGCCGCCGCCCAGTTGCGTGCCGCGATCGCACTCGATCCCGGCTTCCTCGCAGCCATGGCCAATCTGATATCCGTGGAGCTCGCCCGGGGAGATTTAGCCGCCGCGCGGGCCGTGGCCGATCGCTACGTCGCACTCGATCCGGAGTCTGCCCGCGCGCTCTACTCGCGCGGGATCGTCGCGCTGCACGCCGGCGATGCGACGACCGCGCGCGCCGATTTCGGCAAACTCCTGCACGCCAATCCGTCGTATGCGATCGCCCACTACAACCTGGCACTCGCGGAGGAACGCCTGCAGCGGTACGACGCCGCCGAACGGGAACTGCGATCGGCCCTGGCCCTCGTCCCGACCTACGCCCGGGCGCAGTTCGCCCTCGGCGTGGTTCTGTTACGCGAGGGGCGCCGCCGGGACGCCCGCGACGCATTTTCCAAGGCCAGCCGCGACGCCGTCGCCGATCCGGCGCTGCAGAACATCGCGACGGCCATGCGCGATTCCATCGCGATTTAGAATTTCTTCATCCGGCCCCGCTAGGCTTGAACGGTAACACCACTAGGAGGGTCTATGTTCAACAGACGCGTGGCATTTTCGGCCGTTCTCATCGGCGCAGTCTTGGTTGCCTGCAGCAGCCGCGGCGGCGGCATTCTGCCACAACAAAACGGTCAGGTCGCGCTCCCATCGATCGCTTCGGATTTGATCGTGACCGCGAACGTTCCAGCGCATACGATCGGCGAAGAGCTGCCCAGCGAAGGCGTGGGAACCTACAGCTCCCCGTTCTGGAAAGCCACGCTCGGCGGGTACACGCAAATGAAGTACGCCCAGTCGTTGGGTTTCCCGCCCGGAACGAAAATAACGATTCGGAATCTCTCTAAAAAGACGCCTCACACGCTCAACGTCGTCGCGGCGATCAAGGGGCCGCCGGCTAACTTTCCCAAGAACCCGTCGCTGAAGACTCAGAAGCACGGCGGCAGCGTGCTCGAGGCGGGATATGCCAGCGGCGTTATCCAGCCCGGCAAATCCGTAACGGTTACCTTGTCGAAGGCCGGGACGTACCTGATCGGCTGCGCGTTCCATTATGGGGAAGGCATGCACGACGTGCTGGTCGTGAGCCGCAAAGCCAAACCGGGGCAACAGGGAACTCCCCCGCCCCACGGCGGCGGAGGTTCGCCGCCACCCACGACGGGACCGAGTCCCACCGGCTACTAGTCTCTGAAGTTTGGAGCGGGTCCCGATACGGACCCGCTGACAAACGCGAAGCCCGATCCGCACGCATGGCCGAGAGGATCGGGCTTCCGGTTTTATACTTCCTTCATTCCAGATTGCTAAGTTCTCACAAACTTAAAAAAACTTGTAGGAGATTCGACTATGCACAAATACGGTGGAATCGGGTTGTTGGCCGTCGCCTTTGCGCTGGTTGCGTGCGGCGGCCGGGGCGGAGTCTCGTCACCCAACGCCGGCCTAACCCCGGTTGGCTCGGAGATGGCCATTGAGTTTACGCTTCCCAAGAAGACGATCGGGGCCGAACTCCCCAGCGAAGGCGTCGGCACGTTTACCGATCCGACGTGGGGGAAGATCGGCGGCTACACGCAGTCGACCCTGGCGCAGGTTCTGGCGTTCGCGCCGGGCGTGACCGTGACGTTTAAGAACCTGTCGTCGTCCCATCCGCACACGCTCAACGTGGTCGCTAAGGTCAAAGGTCCGCCCGCGAACTTCCCCGCGAACCCATCGCTTCCGATTCAGGCAGCGGGTGGCGGCGTGCTCGGTAAAGGCTTTGCCAGCGGAAGCATCTCTCCGGGCGGAAGCGTCAAGATCCAGCTGAAAAAGAAGGGCAACTACCTCATCGGCTGCGCGTTCCACTATCACGAAGGAATGCAAGACGTCATCCGCGTGGTCGCCCACGCAACGCCCGGACCCACGCACTAACCATCGTGCTCGTTCGATCGCTTCTCGTGACCCTGGCGATCGCGGCTTCTGCACTGCTGCCCGCACCCGGAGCGGCAGTGCAGACTCCTCCGCGATTGATCGATCAGACCGGGAAATCGTTCACCTTCGAATCGCTGCGCGGCCGGCCGCTGATCGTGACGTTCGTATCGGCGCATTGCACGGACGCCTGTCCGCTCGTCAACGGACAGTTCGCCGAAGCCGCGCGACAAATCGCGAACCGCCATCTCGACACGCGTCTTTTGACGATTACCCTCGATCCGGTCAACGATCCGCCGAGTCTGATGGCGAAGCTGGCGCGGCGCTTCGACGCGAACCCCCGGTACTGGCTGGTGGCCGGCGGCCGTCCGGCAGAGGTCGACGCGATCCTTAATGAATTCGGCGTCGTCGCGAAACTCGGAAAGAGCGGTTTTCGCGAGCAGCACACGACGTTCGTCTACATTCTCGGCCCGAGCGGCCGTTTGCAGAACACGATCCTCGCTTCGACCGGTCTGACCGGAGACATCGTCGACGCCGCGCGCTCGCTGCAGCGGAAGACCGGCGAATGAACGCGGTGCGCCGTTACGCCGGCATTGGCTTGGCAGCGGCATTCCTGCTGGCAGCTTGCACCCCAAATGGGGTCGGCGTCTCGACGAGTTCGGGCGGCGGCGGCGGCGGGCAAACCGTTACCATCGACGTTAATCTCACGTTGAATCTTCCGGTCCAGACGCCGTACGGTCAGAGCGGCGGCATGAAACCGCCGGTCACGACCGTCCACGTCGGCGATTCGATCGTTTTCAATAACAGCGACGGGTTCGCACACACCGCGACGGCGATCCCCGGCGCCACGAAGTTTCCGGCGGGCTCGCCCTTCGACCAAGGTGCGACGACCCAGTCGGGTTCGACCCTCTCCGGCGGCTGGAGCAGCGGCGCGATGCAAGCCGGATCCAGTTCGCAAACGGTGAAGGCCGACAAGGCGGGAACCTATCTGTTCGGCTGCTACTTCCACTACGGCGCGCCGATGCGAGGCGCGATCGTTGTCCAGTAGACTCGCCCGGATTGCCGT
The DNA here is from genome assembly GCA_036490465.1 of Candidatus Tumulicola sp. Classification (GTDB taxonomy): domain Bacteria; phylum Vulcanimicrobiota; class Vulcanimicrobiia; order Vulcanimicrobiales; family Vulcanimicrobiaceae; genus Tumulicola. The sequence goes on from DASXDV010000201.1 coordinate 3,981, forward strand.
CGTCTTCGCAGCGGCGGTCTTCCTTTTCGCCCTCCCGACGGCGCCGGCGCGCGCGATCCCGATCTTCGCGCAGCGCTACCGGCTGCACTGCGGCGCCTGTCATAGCGTACTCCCGGAGCTCAACGCCTTCGGCAACTACTTCCGCATGCACGGCTATCGCCTGCCGATCGAAAAGCACGGCACGACGATGTTTGCGATCCGATATCAAATGTCGTACGCCCAGGATCCGGCCGCCGGAACGCGCCGCTGGACTCCCGGCGGAATCGTGCTCGGCAATGCGGACGTGGGCAAAATCTCGCTCTACATGCACTACAGTCTCGGGGCCGGCGGGGGCCCGAGCGGATTGTACCTGGGATTCCTCACCGACTATAACGCGCACACGAACTCCGAGTATCGCTTGGGACTCTTCGAACTGCCGCTCGCGCAGTCGCCCGGCGAACGGCTCGACGACTTGCAGCCGTACGGTTACTACACGGCGCACGTCGGCCTCAACGACTTACCCCTCGCATCGCCGCGCTGGGGCGTGTGGGACGAACGCACGATCGGCAATCTGCGCGCCGATTTGACCTTCGCGGTGGGAGAGTTCAAGGGAGCCGCGTACGGTGGAAAACCCGTCGATACCGGAGAGACGACGTATCTATCGCAGCCCGAAGTCGGGTTGTGGCTGAATCAAGGCGTCTTTTCCAAGAGCAACTCCGAGTTCGACGTCGGCGGCGAATTCCTCAACGGCATGCGGCACATCCTACCGACCGGGCGGGATGCCTTCAACGATGCATACCAGCGCTACGGCCTGCTCGCGCACGGCACGTTGGGGAAGGTCGACTTGCAGGCCGAACAGTGGTGGGGGGACGATCACGACTCCGACGGGTTCGGCACCAATCAGTGGTCGAGCGGCGGCTACGTGCGGTTCAAATACTACCCCGTGCCGCACGCCTATCTCGCGGTTCGATACGACGCGACGGCCAACCCATTCGTAACCCGCGATTTCACCTACTACGGGGCCGTCATGGTCGCGCCGTTCCGGTTCTTGCTCCAGGAGGTCGCGCCCATCGGCGCTCCGGGCCAGCACCCGACGCTCGGCGGCGCCGTGACAGTAGCTTTCCCGGGTCCGTGGAAGTACTAGACTGGAAGGTTCCCTCAAACCCATGCGAATCTTAGTAATCGAAGACAACCTGTCGATCGCGCGAGCCGTCCGTACGATGCTCGAAACGCAGAAATTTGCCGCCAGCATCGTGACCGACGGGCGCGCCGGGCTCGACCATCTCTTGGGGCAAACCTACGATGCGGCAATCGTCGACGTCGGGCTGCCGGGAATCGACGGTTTTACGCTCGCCCGCAACGCCCGAGCCGAAGGCGTGCGAACGCCGATCCTCATGCTGACGGCGCGCGACGCCGTCGAGGACCGGGTCGAGGGTCTCGATTGCGGGGCCGACGACTATCTGGTCAAACCGTTCGTCGCCAACGAGTTGATCGCGCGGCTGCGGGCGCTCCTACGGCGGGCCGACCGCCCCGTCGTCAATACGATCGAAATCGGGCGGCTGCGCGTCGATATCGGGGCGCGCAGCGCGGCGTTCGACGGAAAGGCGCTCGAACTGGGAGCAACGGAATTCCGGCTTCTCGAGCTTCTCGCCCGCAATGCCGGCATCGCGCTTTCGCGGGCCCAAATTCTCGAACGGATCTGGGACTACGACTTCGACGGATCCAGCAACATCGTCGACGTTTACGTGAGCCAGCTGCGCCGGAAGCTCAAGAAACTCGGAGCCGACGGAGTGATCGAAACCGTTTGGGGCGTAGGGTATCGCTTGCGCAATTGACCGCACGCACGTCGGCCCTCTATCTACTGATTTTTATCTGCGTCTTGGCCGCGCTCGACGCGGGTGCCTACGCTTTGTTCGTGCGCGGATATTCGTCGCTGTTGCAGCCGGTTCTCGGAACGCCCGAAGGCGCCGCGGCACTCGCGCTGGCGATGCGGCGGGTCGTCGTCACCATCGTGCTGCTGGACGTTCCGCTCGTCGTGGTTTTCGGCGCCGCATCCTACGTGCTGGCGCGCGCCACCCTGGCGCCGATTTTCGCGGCCCGCGAGCGAGAACGAATCTTTGCCGCCGACGTCGCCCACGAGCTGCGCTCGCCGCTGGCGGCGATTGCGAGCGTGGCGCAAGCCGCGCGCACGGACGCCGAGCCGAACAGCCGGGACGCCTTCGACGCGATCGCCGCCGAGGCGCTCGACGCTTCGGCAATCGTTACCTCGCTACTGACGCTCGCACGCGATCCCGGCCACGGCGCGCTCCAGTGCGAACCGGTCGACCTGGGGGCGGTCGTGGATCGTTGCGCGCGCGACGCCGCCGAGCGCGCGAGCGCCGGCGGGATCGCCATCGAAAGCTCGCCGGTTAGCGCGATCGTCGACGGCGACGAGCGCCGGCTGCGCGAGCTGACGCGAAACCTGCTCGAAAACGCGCTCCGCTACGCGCGTTCGAACGTCCGCATCGCGTCGCTGCAAAACGGCCGAACGTGCGCGATCGTCGTCGAGGACGACGGCGAGGGTATTCCGTCCGAAGAACGCGAGCGCGTTTTCGAGCGATTCTACCGCCGCAACGACGACGGCGCCGGAACCGGTCTGGGACTGGCGATCGCGCGCTGGATCGCAAACGCGCATCGCGGGAGCATCGCGGTTTCTCAGGCCGAAACGGGCGGCGCGCGTTTCGTGGCGTCGCTCCCGGCGCATTCCGAAACCTAGCACGCCCCGCTCCTGCGAGTCTCCCATCTGCCGCCCAGGCTGTTCGCAGCGAACAGGGGCGTTCCAACCCTCCTCTAAAAGGGGGGACATGCCGTTTTCGTCCCTGCACGCGTTCGTCGACGCGCTGCGCAAAGCCGGCGAGCTGCACACCGTCGCGGCGCGCGTCGACCCGTATCTCGAAATTGCCGAGATTAGCGATCGGGTCGTAAAGGCCGGCGGCCCGGCGCTGCTGTTTACGCAAGTCGCCGGTTCGCCCTACCCGGTTCTCACCAACCAGTTCGGCACGCAACGCCGGATGGCGATGGCGCTGGACGCGAGCGATCTCGACGAGGCGGCGGCGCGCGTTCGCGCGCTGGTGAACGTCGCGCCTCCGGGCTCGTCGCTTCCCGAAAAAGTGGGCGCCTTGCTGAAGCTCGCCCCGCTGGCAAACGCGGCACCGAAGATGGTTCGCGATGCCGGCGTGCACGAGGTCGTCGATCCCGAACCGGATCTCACGCAGTTGCCGGTTTTGACCACCTGGCCCCTCGACGGCGGACCGTTCATCACCTTGCCGCTGGTGATCACCCGCGATCCGGTTTCCGGCCGGCTCAATGCGGGCATGTATCGCATGCAGGTTTACAACGCGCGCGAAACCGGAATGCACTGGCAGCGGCACAAACACGGCCGCGCGCACGCCGCCGCATGGGGCGCCAAAATTCCGGTTGCAGTCGCCATCGGCAGCGACCCGGCGCTCACGTACGCGGCTACAGCGCCGCTTCCACCGGTGCTCGACGAGTTCGCGTTTGCCGGTTTGCTCCGGGGGAAACCTGTCGAACTCGTGCGCGCCAAAACGATCGATCTTCCGGTACCGGCGCACGCCGAGTTCGTCCTCGAGGGTTACGTCGACAACCAAGACGTGCGGGTCGAAGGTCCGTTCGGCGACCACACCGGGGTATACAGCCTAGCCGACCGCTATCCGACCTTCCACGTGACCTGCGTGACGCATCGCCGGCAGCCCATCTACGCGGCCACGGTCGTCGGGAAACCGCCGATGGAAGACGCTTGGCTCGGCAAAGCCACCGAAAGACTCTTCCTTCCGCTGCTGCAACTGGTTTTACCGGAAATCGTCGACCTGAATCTGCCGGTCGAGGGCGGCTTTCACAACCTCGCGATTGTTTCGATCCGCAAATCGTACCCCGGACATGCCAAGAAAGTCATGAGCGCGCTCTGGGGACTCGGTCACATGATGATGCTTACCCGCGTGCTCGTCGTCGTGGATGAAGACGTGGACGTTCAAGATCCGCGCACCGTTGCGTGGTTCGTGTTAAACAACCTCGCGCCCGATCGCGACGTCGTGATGATGCCGGGCCCGGTCGACGACCTCGATCACGGCTCGTACGACGTTGCGTATGGGATGAAGATCGGGATCGACGCTACCCGCAAGAATGCCGCCGAGGGTTACGCACGCGAGTGGCCCCCCGACATGGTTATGGACCCGGCCATCCGCGCGCGGGTCGGAGAGCGTTGGCACGAGTACGGCCTCGATGCCGTCGCCGCCGCACTGCAAGTCGCCGACCCGTGGTCGGGCCAAGGGCCCGCGGCGTATGCCAAGCTAGTCGCCGGTGCGCCGAAGCGATCTTCGTGATGCTCAAACTGTTCCTCAAAGAAATTCGGATCGAGCACACGCTCTTCGCGTTGCCGTTCGCCTACGTCGGGGCGTTGCTCGCCGCGCACGGATTTCCGTCGTGGAGGCCGCTTCTCTGGATCACGCTGGCCGTGCTGGGCGCGCGCACCGCGGCGATGGCGGCGAACCGGTATCTCGATCGTCACATCGACGCCCGCAACCCGCGGACCGCCCGGCGCGCCGTCGCCAGCGGCGCGCTCGCGCCCGCAACGATGCTGTGGGCGATCGCCGCGGGCTTGATCGTGCTGCTCGTCGCCGCCTGGATGCTCAATCCGTTATGCGTCGAGCTGATGCCGGTCGCCGCGCTGTTACTCTTGCTGTATCCGCTGTGCAAGCGCTTTACGTGGCTCGCGCATTTCGTGCTCGGGGCGGTCGACGCGCTCGCACCGTTGGGCGCCTATATCGGAATTGCGGGAAAGGTCACTTGGCCCGCGCTCCTGTTATTTTTGGCGGTGACGGCGTGGGTGGCGGGATTCGACATCATCTACGCGCTGATGGACCTCCCCACCGATCGCGCTCAAGGAATCAGTTCGTTGCCGGCGCGTTTCGGAGAAGCCAGCGGCCGGATACTGCCGCTCGCGCTGCACGCCGTCATGCTCGGACTGCTCGCGTGGGCCGGAATCGGCGTGCGCGCGGGTTGGGTCTATTATACGGGCGTCGCGGCCGGCGTGCTTCTGCTGCTCTACGAAGAGCGGCTTTTGCGCGCCGCCGAAAACGTGTTCGTGCTCAACGACCGCGTCTTCGTGTCGAACATGGCGTTCTCGGTGGTGTTCTTCGGAACGACGGCCGCGAGTTTTCTCGCGCGGGCCGGCGGATGAAACGAAGGACGTTCCTGGCCGCCGCGGCAAGCGCGGCCGCCGCCGGCGCCGCCCCGGCAGCGGCCCAGATCCCGCTGCCCAACCAGCAGTTTCTGCCGCAGCTTAGCGTCGGCGTCAACGTGACGCTTTCGGGTCCACTGGGCAAATTCGGCGGCGACGTCGTGCGCGGCGCGCAGGCGGCCGTCGACGAGACCAATCGATTCAACGCGCCGATCAATCACGTTTTCGGACTGCGCGCGTTCGACGATCGTAACGACCCGGCACTGGCCGCGACCAACGCCAACGTTGCCGCTTCGGATCCGACGGTCATCGGCATCGTGGGGAACCTTACCGCCGCGATGACGCTGGCCGCGCTTTCGCGCTATGCCAACGTCAACTTCGCGGTCATCGTTCCGACCGTGACCGCCGACGTCATCACCAAGCGCGGTTATCACAACGTCTTTCGCCTCCCGGCCAACGACAGCGCGTCGGGAAGGCTTTTCGCCAGCACCGTGCTGCCGGAAAAAAAGGGCGCCGCCGCACTTGCGGTCGCGCTCGACGGGGACTACGGTTTCGACGTGGCGCGCGGCTTCGTCGCGCAAGCCAAGGCCGACCGCCATTCGGCCGAAGTTCTGCTCTTCCCCGCGACCGGTATCGATCCGGCAGCCGCCGCCCGAACGGTGCTCGACCGCAATCCGGCTTACGTTTTCTTGTGCGGTAAAACCGCCCAATTAGGCCCGATCGCCGAAGCGCTGCGACTGGCCGGCTACACGGGCGACTTTGGGGCGAGCGACGGCTTCTATAACGGCGACACGATCGCGACCTACGGCAAACTGCTCGACGGAGCGTACGTGGCGTCGTCGCTGCCGCCCTTAGAGCGCATTCCGAGCGCCGTCGGGCTCCTCAACGACTTCGAACGCGAGGTCGGTGCGGTGACCGCGTTTTCAGCCTTCGGCTACGCCGCCGCCCAACTGATGATCGCCGTCGCGCAGCGCAGCAATGCGTCCACCCGGTTCTCGGTGCTGGAGGCCTTGCAGCGCAGCGCCACGTTCACGACGCTGATCGGTCAGTTCAGTTTCAGCATCACCGGCGATCCGATCTTGCCGAACATTTACCTCTACACCGTCGGGAAGAGCGGGTTCAAGTTCGCTCGCCCGGCGTTCCGAACCGGTTTCGTACTGTAGTCCGCAATCGTTAGCGCACGTACTCGTCTTCGGGTACGACCCGCATGCGATGCGGCGGCGGCACCTTGCCCGCGGGCGCGGCGTCCGAGTCTTCGATCGCCAGCACGAATCGCAAGCGCCACGCGCCTAGCGATAGAACGAAGTTGGTCCCGAGAATCTCCATTTTCCTAAGCCTCCACGCGGCGCCACTGCCACACGGCAAGCGCCAGATAGACGATGGCCAAAATCGCGAGTGCCGGGAGCTCGTAGGCCGGGGACACCGCGAGCGAACCCTGCGGCCGGCCGTCGACCGTGAACGCCGGCCCGAAGTGCAGGTAGTAGAACGGGTTGATTCGCGCGAGCGGTACCGTGATGAAGTGGACGATTTGCCCGATCTGTCCGTTGCCGAGCGGCAGCTTCGCAAGTAATACCAGCAGGGCGGACACCGGCCACGACAGCCCCAGAACGACGCCGAACGCGCGGCGCATCGAGGCCGTGGCGGCGCACAGCATTGCATACCACGCCGCCGCTCCGGTCAATCCCAATCCGACGATCATCACGTCACCCGGCATGAATACGAAATGAGGCGCTTCGAATATCGAGTGTCCGATAATCAGGAAGATCACCGACATCACCCAAGCGGCGACGATTCCCAAGAGATCGACTCCGATGCTTTCCAAGGCCAGCGCGGTGCGGCCGATCGGCTTGGTCAGCGCGATTTCCAAGTGTCCGTCGTTTTCGCGAGCGAAGGGCGCGGCGAGTATGGTGGCAACGATCAAGGCGATGAAGGTGGCGATCGCTCCGTAGTACGCGAAGCTTTCCGGGCGATTCGTGTCGATGGTCGTGATCGTTTCGCGCCCGTTGGCCGCGGACTGGACGTTGAGACTGCCCATCACGATGTTCTTGGGTGCGTGCTCGCCGGGGTGGGAAGACGTCTCGGAAATCGTTATTCGTTTGCCCTGGTAGCCGCTATCGTCGATGGTGATGTGAACGCTGTCCTTGGCGTTGTCGATCGTCGTACGGCGCGTGCCGTCGGGCAGCGTCGATCGGACGACGTGAGAGTTTGCGTCGGTTTCCACGCCGTGCACGAACGCCAGCGCGTCGTCTTTTCCGCCGGCGAGCAGCACGATTCGAAGAATCAGGATGAGCAACACGATCGCGCCCAGCACGATGGCCGTCCACTTTAGGGCGGCGCGGACGCGCAGCCACTCGACGTAAGTCATGACGAACTCCCTTGGGCGACGACGTCGGCCGTCGCGTCGGACGGCGAGACGGCGTAGAGAAAAATGTCCTCCAGGTTCAAATCGAGCACGCGAACGCCGCCGGCACCCGCACTGGCGAGCCGCGCGGCGATCTCGTCGGCGCCGGACAGCACCAGCAGCCGAACGATCCGTTCGGTTCGATCGACCCGTGCGATTCGCGGGTCGCCGGCGATGCCGTCGAGCGTGAAGTCGACGCCCGGGAAAATCCCCTCGACGATCTTGCGGTCGGCCTTGAGGTCGTCGACCGCACCATCGAGGACGAGGCGTCCGCGGTCCAACACGGCGATTCGCTCGGCGGCGCGCTCGACCTGACCGATTTGGTGCGACGAAAAGACTACCGTGTTCCCGCGCGCCGCCTCGTTGATGATCAGGCTCAACACGTGGCGCTGATTGACCGGATCGAGCCCGCTGGTCGGTTCGTCGAGGATCAGGACGCCGGCATTGCGGGCGAACGCGAGGGCGACCATGACGGCCGTTCGCATTCCCTTCGAGAGGGCGCGCGCACGTTTGCGTGGGTCGATATTGAACTGCTGCAGCAACTCCATCGCCCGGGCCGCATCGAACTTCGCGAAGGCGCGACGGTTCATCTCGACGTGCTGGGCGACGGTCATCCACTCGTAAAGCACGCTGCGCTCGGGAACGTACGCGACGTTTTGGAAGGTTTCCGGCGCGAGCGCGTGGCCATCGTAAAGCACTTCGCCGCTCGAGCGGCGCGCGAGGTCGAGCATGCACTTAAACGTGGTCGTCTTGCCCGAACCGTTGGGCCCGAGCAAACCGAAGACGCAGCCGTCGGGAATCTGCAGCGACAACCCGGCGACGGCCGCCAGCGAGCCGTAATTTTTGCGTAGGTTGGAAATCTGAATCGTACTCATCGTTCCTCCGGGAACCAGCGATCGAGCGCCGTTTCGAGCAGCCGGCGGACGTCTTCGCGGGCGAGCCCCACCGATTTAGCCTCGCGCAAGCCGGACTCGAGTGCGTCGCGAGCGATGTCGACCGCCGCCGCGTTAGCATTCGCGGCGGTACCGTCGGCTCGGACGAACGAACCGCGGCCGGGAGCCGTCTCGATGACGCTGTCGCGTTCGAGGTCTCGATAGGCCCGCGCGACGGTGTTGGGATTAATCGTGAGGTCGAGCGCGAGCTGCTTGACGGTCGGGAGCTGTTCGCCCGCCTGCAAAACCCCCAGCGCGACGGATCGCTTGACCTGGTCGATAATCTGCAGGTAGATCGGGACGCCGCTGCGCGGGTCGACCGTGAGCACGGCCGGCATTTTGCTGGAGCCTCCTTAGAACTTCGGGCCCCAGCCTTGGAACAGGCGGGTTCCTGCTTGGTCGGGGATGCGAACGGTCGGGCGGATCTCGCGGGCGTTCTGGTCGCTGCCACCGATTGCAAGGTACGTCATGTCTTTTCGGTCCTTTCGTGTCTAGTACCAATCTTCTGTCGTACTAGTACACTAGTACAATAGTGTATTGACACCGCCCTGTCAACCCCCTGGGCTAGGATTTTTTTCAAATGCCAGCGGCGAGGGCGGGGCGAACCCCGTGGGAATGGTAGGCGCGCGTACGGACGGGCGGAGCATCGGCGAGCGAGCGCAGCCGCTTTTCTCGGGCGCCGGATCCCTGCGGGACCCGGCCGAGCGAGCCGCGTTCTGGCTCACCGCCATTTGTGCGCTTCCGGCCGCTCTGCTGATCGGGTACGTCCTGCACGAATCCATCGGGGCATCGCAAGTCGCGCTCTTCATCGTGATCGCGATGGTATACGTCACGCTCGCCCGCGGAAGGTTGCTGGGTTCGAGCGTCCGCGTTCATCAAACCCAATATCCGCGCGTCTTCGCGATCGTCAAGGGCGCTTGCGCGGCGCTCGAGATCCCGATGCCGCTGGTTTTCGTGCGCGAAGACAACTACGTTCCGGTGGCGGCGCTCGGCTTTGGCGAGCCGTACGCGTTGGTTTTGTCGAGCCACTGGATCGAAGTCTTCCGCGACGACGAGCTGGCCTTCATGATCGGACGCGAACTCGGCCACATTGCGGCGGGTCACACGCGCTTCTTGTCGCTGCTCAGCGTCAACGGCAAGGAAAACCCGCTGATCTCGCTGATCTTCGGTGGCTGGCTCCGGCGCTGTACGATGACCTGCGATAAAGTCGGACTGTTATGCTGCGGAACGATCGACGCGGCGATTCGCGCGATCGGCGTTGCCGAGTTTCACGAGTTCGGGCGAAAGGTCGATTATCAAGCATTTGCCGAGCAGCACGCCGAGATCGAAGCCGACAACATCTCGCGATGGGGCGTTTGGCTGGGCAGCGAACCGTACGCGACGACCCGGATTGCGGCTTTGCGCCAGTTCATCGCTTCGTCGGCGTTCGCCGGCGCCGAGCGCTGGTTCTTGCGCGAGCGCGACGACGAGCCGCCCGCGCTCGCCGAGCCCGGATCGGCGACCGTTTCGCGCGGGGATTGCGCGGGGTGGTGGCGTCGCTTGGCGGCCCTCGCGATCGACGCCGTGGTCGTTCTCGCGATCATCAACTCGTTTGCCGGTAACGGCGCCGCCTCGTCTCCGGTCACGGTCAGCATCGATCAATCCAAGCCTGCCGCGAGTCCGGCCGCGCACGCGAGCACCCGGCCCGGATCGTCGCCTGCCGCTGCATCGGATTCTCGCCCCTCGCCACGGGAAACCGGCTACACCTGGAAGGCGAGCAATCAGCAGTTTGGCCCGGTGATCATCGACCCGGAGACCGGGCCGCGCATCCAACTCGGCCCGTTCAATATCTCTTCAAGAACGCTCGATCCGAACCGGAGTTCGGGAAAGAGCATTTGGTTCGCGGTCTACATGGCCGTTTTGGTCACGATCGCCGGCCAATCGTTCGGCATGATGATTGCGGGGCTGCGCGTGGTGACGGTCGATTTTCGCCGCCCCGGCCTCTGGCGAGCGATCGCGCGCTATCTGATCGTCGTCGTACTCTGGCCGCTCATTTTACCGCTGAGTTTCATCTGGCGCCGGATTCTGCTGCACGATCGCTGGACGCGTACGCGACTGGTCAAAGTCGAGCGCGTGATCGCGCGCGCGACCGGCGCCTCGTAGCGACGCTAGGCGTCGCGCAGCGCGTTGCCGGCGCGCGTCAGATAGTTCTGTAAGCCGATCGTCGCGACGATTTCGACGATCTCGCCGCCGTCGTAGTGCTCGGCGAGCTGCGCGCGTACCGGCGGCGGGAGACCGCGCGGTTCGCGGGTCAACGCGACCGCCGCCGCCAGGGCGGCACGTTCGGCCTGCGAAAACCGTTCGCTGCGTGCGAAATCGCCGAGCTCGTCGAGCGTTTGCCGATCGACGCCGAGCCCCTCGGCCAGTTCGGCGTGCGTTTGGAGGCAACTCTCGCACGCGTTGAGCCACGCGACCATCAACGCGCACAGTTCGCGAGTGCGCGGCGAAAGCGAGCCGTCCGCCGCCGCCGCGACGTGCCGCGCCAAGGTGCGCGCCAGCTCGGGCCGGGCGCGCAACGATTCCCAAAAATCGGCCACGGGCAGCGGCTAGGCGGGCTTCTGAACGCGCGCGAGTTCGAGTTCGTTGCGAAGGAGATCGAACCGCGGGTCGCTGGCAATCTCGGCTCGCAAGTACGCATCGCCACCGGTCCGGCGCAGCCACGAGAGCGCGTCGCTGCGTTCGCCGACGGCCGCTAGCGCGATCGCAAAATCTCCCGGATCGACGTCCCGCACGTGAGCGCGCGCGATCGCAAGTTCGGCCCGCGCGTCGGCTGGGCGCTTCGCCTTGGCGTACGCTTCCGCAAGCAGCGCGGCCGCCTGGGCTCGGCAGTGCGGACATTCGACGGCTAAGCGGCGGAACGCGGCGATCGCACGCGGACGATCGCCGCGCGCTTCGTAGGCCAACCCGAGCGTTTCGTAGACTTCCGAGCGTTGCGGCGCGAGATCGAGCGCTTCGTGCGCGTAGTCGATTGCCGCACCGTATTGCCGCTCGAGATAGGCCGCGTTGCCCAGCCATGCGGCCGTAGCGACCGAAAGCGGATCGAGTTCGGCGGCCTTGCGCAGTTCGGCGTACGCCTCGCGGAAGCGTCCGCGTTCGAACAAGGCGACCCCGTACCATTCGTGTGCCGGCCCACTGGACGGGTCGAGCGCGATCGCGTGCTGCAGCTGGCTGACCGCCAGGGTCATCTGTTTGGCGTCTTTCTTTTCCGACGACAGCATACCCAAAACGGCGTAGGCTTCACCGTATTTCGGATCGATCGAGAGGGCTTTGCTGGCATAAGCGCGCGCTCGCGCGAAATAGACGCCTCGCGGCAGAGGGCCGTATCCGTAGTCGCCCATGATTGCGTCGGCCGAGGCGAGCGCCCCGTAACCGCGCGCGTCGAGCGGATCCGTGTCGATGACGCGCGCGAAATACGATAGGCTCTTCGCGATACTACCGGGCGTGCGGAGATTCCAGTAATAGCGACCGATCTGATAGAGCCGGGCTCCTTCCGCCGATAGAGGGCGGTCCGGGGAGCTGCGTGACGGCGGAGATAAGAGTGCAAATGCCATTCCGCCGCTCAAAGCCATCGCCAGCGCGGCCGCCAAGCCGATCTGCCATACGAAACGCCGCCGCGTCTTGGCGGCCGCGCGCGCCGGCTGCGCGGGCGGAACGCTGTCGCGCTGCGCCACCGCGGCGACGAAGCGATATCCGCGCCGCGGGATCGTTTCGATTGCTTCGAAATTGCCGTATGCCCGCAGCATCTTGCGAAGGACGTACACGTTTTGCGCGAGATTCGCCTCGTCGACGTAACCCTCAGGCCAGATGCGATCGAGCAAAGCGGTTTTGGTCAGCACGTCGCCGGGCCGTTCGACCAGTGCAAGCAGGGTTTCGACGACTTTTGGACCGAGCGCGATGGGTATGCCCGCCTCGAGCAACAGTAGGCGCTCCGCATCCAGTTGAAACGGGCCAAACTCGTACACGCTCATCCTACGGCTCCTCGAGGAATCTTTGATGGCTTTCTGAGGACGCTCTTCGAGCCAGCAGGCGACCCTGTAGTCGTGGTAAAGGCGACCGGTTTCGTCCTATGGCTGATCGTCGGATTTGCGTCCTCCGCTACCCCTCTATACGCCGCAGTGACCGCAAAGTTTTCATTTCCGGCGGCGCGAGCGCCGCATCCGCTCGCGCCGGATCCGACGCTGGCCGACCCGGCCTGGAACGCCGGCCGGGTGCCCGACGGCGAGGGGCCGTGGGAAAATGTGACGACCCGCAGTCCGGCAACCGACGCGACGACCGCCTACCTGCTCTATGACGATCGCTTCCTTTACGTAGGCTTCAAAGCGGCCCAGTCTCCCGGATCGATCGCCGCCAGTCAGACGACCAACGACGTCGGCTTCGGGACGGACGACTTCGTCGGGATTGGAATCGACACTAGCGGTGCCGGTTCTCAGGCATACTACTTCGAAACGACGCCGCGCGGCGTCCGCTATCAGTCGGCCGTCGAAAACGTCCGCTACCGCCCGCGCTGGCAGGCCGCGGCTGCGGTCGGACCGGCCGGCTGGAGCGCCGTTCTCGTCATTCCGCTCGACGTCTTGAAGATCCGCAGCGGCAAGGCGCAGACGTGGCGGGTGCAGTTCGTTCGCGCGCTGGCGCGCAAAGGCGAACACTACGTGTGGGCTTACGACGGTCTGATGCAAGATGCCAGCGCGGGACAGTGGCCCACTTTTGCCGATACGCGGTGGTGGGCGCAGGCCACCAACGTGACGACGACCGCCGGAGGCGGACGCGGCGCCCCGCGCGGCCGCGCCGACGTGTACGGCCTGGCGAGCATCGGCGAGGACCGCAACCTTTTCCAACAAGCCAACGGTGAATTCTTGCCGATGACGGTGCGCAACTTCGGCATCGACGTCAGTTATTCGTTGACGCCGACGATGAGCTTCGTCGGCACGCTCGATCCGGATTTTTCAAACGTCGAAATCGACCAGCAGACGATCGCTCCGCAAGAATTCCAGCGCCAGCTGGTCGAGTACCGGCCGTTCTTCGCCCAAGGTGCGAACTTCATCAACGCCAACACCGGTCCGCGATCGCCGACTTCGGCCATCTCGACGGCCCCCGACTACGTCTTTTACTCGCCGGAGGTCGGACCGTTCGACCGCGGCGGAAAGGTCGAAGGCACGTTCGGCGACCAGAGTTTGGGCGTACTGTCGTTTCGCGGCTTCGATCCGACCACCGGCAACACGTTCGACGATCAAGCCTACGGCTACGAGCACGCCCTACAGGACGGAACGTTTCTGTACTGGAGCGACGGGGTGTTGGCCCATCACAGCATCGCCGGCAACGATACGACGCTCGAAACCGGCATGGAAGGACGCAACCTCAAAAGCGGGCTCGTTTGGTTCTTCGACCACTCGTTCGAAAACGGCAGTTGGGTGCCGCAAGGACACGCCGATCTCACTAACCTTTTCGTCGACGTGCACAAGCCCAACTACGAGGTGTACGCCGGATACTTCGACGTTTCGCCCAACTACGACCCGATCGACGGATTTACCGTAAACTCGGACATTCGCGGGGAGCAAGGCTTCTTGAACCTGACGGGGTCGCTCAAGGGCGTTAAGAGTTGGGGTTTGTTCGTGGGTGGCGATCGGTTTCTCGACGAGTCCGGCGCCGTACATCAAGCCGACACGCAAGTCTTTCTCAACGCGACGTTCAAGAACGGCTTCTCTATCGACGGAGCGGGTGCGGCGATCGGCCAGCTGAGAAGCTACGACGTTCCCTCCGGACCCGACTGCAGCGGTCCGATCGTCGGCCAGTCGTCGTTCACCGGTTATCCGTGTTACCTCAACGGCACGACCCAGGCGTTCAATCTTAGCCAAGTGCCAATTGGGTACGGCGACGGCACGCCGACGCCGTACGACGCCAACTATTCCTGGGGTCAATTCGGCGACGACTACATCCACCTATTTACGTTGGTTACGAGCCGCCCGATCGGACGGCGCATGAGCCTCGGACTCGAATACGACGGGACCTACGAGCGCCCACTCTCCGGCGGCCTTCCGCTGGATTCGCAATGGCTGCGCCGAGTTTCCATCGGTTACAACCTCAGCACGGAAAGCAGCATCACCATTTCCTATCGTTCGATCAACGGACTGGGCGGCTTCGCAACCGAACCCGGGCAGAACTTTGCAATCGCCTTTCACGACCGCTTTCGCGGCGGAAACGAGCTCTACGTCAACTACGGCTCGCCGGCCGCGTCGACGACGCTCAACCGCCTGATCGTCAAGTACGTCTTTCACGCTGGAGCGGACGCGGGCACGTAAGCGGTGGGCGCGCGTTTTTGCGTCACCATCCGAATGTTGGCCGCAAGAAGCGGCCGCAAGCCCGAACGCGGGATGTAAACAACAAGTGCGTGATTTTTGCGTCACCCTCCGAAAAGCGGGCCTCCGGACGAGCCGCGGAGCCATGGATGGCGGGAGCGGCTCGCCGGGGAGTAGCGTTTTCACAGGACGTGAAAACGCGAACGTCCCGCGTTCGGAGGGTGACGCAAAAAATCACGCGCCGCAGCGCACCTATGCTAGGGCAGGTCTGATTTATTCAGCGAGGGTCGCGAGCTCCGTGTCACCCTGAAGCGAAGTCGAAGGGCGGCTCTGCGAGCTTGCAGCGAGCAATTGTGGTACAATTTTCGCATGAGCATGGAAGAGCAGTTGTCCTTAG
>DASXDV010000152.1:0-17096 GCA_036490465.1 Candidatus Tumulicola sp.
GCTCCCTTGGGCGCGTCGGTAAGAATCTGCAGCGGCTTCTTGGTCACGTTGCGGTTCCAGTCCGCGCCGTAGCGAACTTTCTTGATCGCTCCGAACGCGTCCCACGTCGAGTTCCCTTGCGGCCAAAATCCGGAATAATATTTCCACGATACGTTGCCGGCGTCGAGCGTATCGGCCATCGAGGGGTACGTAAAGCACGGCGGCGGTCCGGCGTGGCGCAAAACGTGACGCAGGCTGTTGATCAGGTCGGTGGTCGTCCCTTTGGCAGCATCGCAGTCTCCCCGTTGCTGCTTGCCGTCGAGCGACGGCAGATTGATTACCGACTCGCCCGGCCGGACCTCGGTACTGCCGGCGATCAGATTTTGATGGGCCGTGAAGCTCGGGCCGAACTCGGTCGGAAACATCTGATCGGCGATGACGTACTGGTGCGCCATGTCCCAATAGGGCCTGACTTGCTCGCGCTTTACGTACGAGTACATATACGTCGGCGGGAGCGGCTTGCCGTCGCCGGGCTTGTCGAACCCATTCATCTTGCCGTGTGCCCAGTCGGTGATTCCGGCGTTCCAAAGGTGGTCGAGTCCGGCCGCGGGCCAGAAACCGATCGCGCGAAGCGCGAGTTTTCGGCCGTCGTGCGTGAACCCGTACGTCCGCGAATCAGTACCCGGATAACCGGCAAAAAGGTTGTCGAAGCTGCGGTTCTCCTGGACGATGATGACGATATGCTGCAGCGGGGTGTCGACGTGCTGGATCGGCGGCGACGTCGTCTGGGCTTGCGGTAGCGCCGCCGACGGGGAGCCGCCGCCGCAGCCTCCCAAAATCCACGGGAACGCGGCCAAGAAGGCCGTGCAGGCAAACGAGCGGACGATTCGGGTCATGCGGCACCCCCAAGGCCGGATACGTTCGGCGCCCGGCGGGAGGCGACTGCTCGCCCCCGCCGCGTCGTTGACGCAGGAAAGCCCC
Organism: Candidatus Tumulicola sp.; assembly: GCA_036490465.1. Lineage (GTDB taxonomy): Bacteria > Vulcanimicrobiota > Vulcanimicrobiia > Vulcanimicrobiales > Vulcanimicrobiaceae > Tumulicola. Next base: position 961 of record DASXDV010000152.1, read on the forward strand.
CTTGATATACTGCCGGAGTTCAGGAGCCGCGCCGGTTCCGGCGATGCCGGTCCGCGTGCGGTGCGCCTTCTCGAGAGAGCGGGTCCCCAAGAACCGCGCGCGGTCCTTGGGGTTGAGCACGTTTGCACGTGCGCTTAAGGAAAGAGATTCATTGGCAAGGAGCATCGGTGCCGACCATTAACCAGCTGGTTCGCCGCGGCCGCGAAAAGACCGAAAAAAAGGTCAAAACGCGGGCCTTCCGGATGATCTTGACCGGTCCAAAACCCGGTCATCCCGACCTGCCGACCCGGTCGTTCGAGGTGCGCGGAAATCCGCAGCGCCGCGGCGTCTGCACGCAAGTGAAGACCGTGACGCCCAAGAAGCCGAACTCCGCGCTGCGCAAAGTCGCCCGCGTCCGATTGACCAATGGCGAGGAGGTTACGGCCTACATCCCGGGCATCGGCCACAATCTCCAGGAGCATTCGGTCGTCCTGGTACGAGGCGGCCGCGTCAAGGATCTCCCGGGCGTACGCTATCACATTATTCGCGGCACCCTAGACACGGCCGGAACGGCCAACCGTAAGCAAGGCCGCTCGAAGTACGGCGCCAAACGGGATAAGAAGAAGTAATGCCGCGCAAAGGTCCGGCCCCCAAGCGGCAAATTCTGCCCGACGGCAAGTTCAACTCCAAAGTGCTTGCGCGCTTCATCAATAAGGTGATGCTCCGCGGCAAGAAGTCCACGGCGGAGAACATCACGTACGCCGCCCTGGAAATCATCGCCGAGAAGACTGGTCGCGATCCGATGGACATCTTCTCTCAAGCGCTCTCCAATGCGATGCCGCTGGTGGAAGTGCGCCCGCGGCGGGTCGGCGGCGCGACCTACCAGGTTCCGATGGAAGTCCGGCCCGACCGGCGCCAGGCCATGGCGATGCGCTGGCTGATCGGCTTCGCTCGCTCGCGCGCCGGCCGCTCCATGGAAGAAAAGCTGGCCAACGAGTTGCTCGACGCCTCCAACAACACCGGCGCCACGATAAAGAAGCGCGAAGATACGCATAAGATGGCCGAAGCCAACAAAGCTTTCGCCCACTATCGCTGGTGACGCTTCTAAGAACGTAAAGGACCATGGCTTCACGGGAATATCCGCTCGAACGAACGAGAAATATTGGTATTGCCGCGCATATCGATGCGGGCAAAACGACCTGTACCGAGCGCATCTTGTTTTACACCGGCCGCGTGCACAAAATCGGCGAAGTGCACGACGGGGCGGCGACGATGGACTGGATGGTGCAGGAGCAGGAGCGCGGCATTACGATCACGTCGGCCGCGACCGCCACGACGTGGCGCGATACGCGCATCAACATCATCGATACGCCTGGGCACGTTGACTTTACCGTGGAAGTCGAACGCTCGCTGCGCGTACTCGACGGACTGGTGGCGCTCTTCGACTCGGTAGCGGCCGTGCAGCCGCAGTCCGAAACCGTGTGGCGCCAGGCCAATAAATATATGGTTCCCCGGATCATCTTCGTCAACAAGATGGACCGCATGGGTGCGGACTTTTTCAACGTCGTCGATAAGATCCGCGAACGCTTGGGCGGCCGCGCGGTTCCGATTCAAGTGCCGATCGGCGCCGAAGACAACTTCAAAGGCATCGTCGACCTCTTCACGATGAAGAAGACCATATATTCCGACGATCTCGGCTCGACGATGGCGCACGAAGACGTCGAAGGCGAGCTGCGCGATCTCGCGATGCACTGGCGTCAGGCGCTGGTCGAGGCGATTGCGGAGCAGGACGATGAGTTGCTGGAGATGTTTTTCGAAGGTAAGGAACTGCCGATCGACCGGATGAAGGCCGCCCTGCGGCGGGCGACGATCGAAGGGACCGTGCTTCCGATGTTGTGCGGTTCGGCGTTTAAGAACAAAGGCGTGCAGCCGCTGCTCGACGCCGTGGTCGAGTACATGCCGTCGCCGTTAGACGCCAAGCGCATCGTCGGAAAGGATCCCCGCAGCGGGGAGGAGATGGTCCGGCAACCCGACGACGCGGAGCCGTTCTGCGCCCTGGCCTTCAAGATCGCCACGGACCCGTACGGGAATCTTACGTATTTTCGCGTCTATTCGGGCATCCTGAATAAGGGCAGCTACGTCTACAACTCGCGCAGCGGCCGCAAGGAACGAATCGGACGAATTTTGCGGATGCACGCCAACCATCGCGAAGACATCGATTCGATCGGAGCGGGCGACATCGCCGCGGCGGTCGGACTGTCCGACACGCGAACGGGCGACACGCTGTGTGACGAGAAGTCGCCGATCGCCCTCGAGTCGATCGTCTTTCCGGAGCCCGTGATTTATCAGGCCATCGAGCCGAAGACCAAGGGCGATCAAGATAGGCTAGGCACCGCGCTGACGCGTCTGGCCCAAGAAGACCCGACGTTTCGCATGCGGACCGATGAAGAGACCCAGCAAACGATCATCGCGGGCATGGGCGAGCTGCATCTGGAGATCATCCTCGACCGCTTGCGGCGCGAGTTCAAAGTAGAAGCCAACGTCGGCAAGCCGCAAGTTGCTTATAAAGAAGCCATTACGAAGACGGTGGAAAAGCAGGGCAAGTTCGTGCGTCAGTCGGGCGGCAAGGGGCAGTACGGGGACATTTGGCTCAAGGTCGAGCCGCAGGAACCCGGGACGGGGTTCGTCTTCGATTGGAAGATCGTCGGCGGGCGGGTTCCCAAGGAATACGCCAAAGCCGTGCAAGAGGGCGTGAAGGAAGCCTCGCAGAGCGGCGTGCTGGCGGGCTATCCCGTCCTAGACTTCAAGGTCACCGCTTTCGACGGGTCGTACCACGACGTCGATTCGTCCGAAATGGCGTTTAAGATCGCGGCATCGCAGGGCTGGAAGGAGGCCAATCGTGCCGCCGGCCCGATTCTGCTCGAGCCGATCATGAAGGTGGAAGTGACGACGCCCAAAGATTACATGGGCGGGATTACCGGCGATCTCAACCGGCGTCGGGGCATGATCCAGGCCACCGAGGAAGCTCCCGGAGGGGCGCAAGTGATCGCCGCGCACGTGCCGCTTTCCGAGATGTTCGGCTACGCGACCGACATGCGCTCGGCGACCCAAGGCCGGGCGACCTACACGATGGAATTTTCGCATTACGAAAAGGCGCCGCGATCGGTCGAGGAGGAGATCGTTGCCAAGGCCTCCGGTAAAAATCCCAGTCACGCCTGAACCGGCCCGGGCGGCGGCTTTGGCACGGGTGCGCGGCGTTGACAGAGCCGGGGCCGCCTTGATATATTCCCATGGTCGTAGCGCCCCCTTCGTGGGGGCGTTTGCAACGTCACCGGCGCAGTGCGGTCCCGAACGCCAGGGTCCGAGGACCGGGCTTCGAGCCCGGCACGCGCGCGTCCCGGTACACTCGCGTCAAGCGTAAGGAAGAAAATGGCTAAGGCAAAGTTCGAGCGCAACAAGCCGCACGTAAACATCGGCACCACCGGTCACGTCGACCACGGTAAGACGACGCTGACCGCGGCAATCACGCATTGCCTCGCGACCGAAGGGCTCGCGAGCGCCCGTGGCGTCGACGAGATCGACAACGCGCCCGAGGAGAAAGAGCGCGGCATTACGATCGCCATTTCGCACCAGGAGTACGAGACCAAGAAGCGTCATTACGCGCACGTCGACTGCCCGGGCCACGCCGACTACATCAAGAACATGATTACGGGCGCCGCCCAAATGGACGGAGCGGTGCTCGTGGTCGCCGCGACCGACGGTCCGATGCCGCAGACGCGCGAGCACATTTTGCTCATGCGCCAGGTCGGCGTGCCGCGGATCGTCGTCTTCCTCAATAAGACCGATCTCGTCGAGGACGAAGAGTTGCTCGAGTTGGTCGAGATGGAAATCCGCGAGCTCCTGACCAAATACGAGTTCGACGGCGACAACACGCCCATTATCCGCGGGTCGGCGCTCAAGGCGCTCAACTCCGACGGCAAGCGCGGCAGCCCGGACACCGATCCGATCTTCGCGTTGATGGACACCGTGGACGACTTCATTCCCGAACCGGTCCGCGAAGTCGACAAGCCGTTTCTCATGCCGGTCGAAGATGTGTTCACGATCACGGGACGCGGAACGGTCGGCACCGGACGCGTCGAGCGCGGTCAGGTTAAAGTCGGTGAGGAAGTCGAGATCGTCGGCCTCAAGGAAGAGACGAAAAAGACGGTCGTCACCGGTATCGAGATGTTCCGCAAGCTGCTCGACTTGGGGATCGCCGGCGACAACGTCGGCGTGCTCCTGCGCGGCGTCGACCGCAACGAAATCGAGCGCGGCCAGGTGCTCGCCAAGCCGGGTTCGGTCAAGCCGCATAAGAAGTTCAAGGCGGAAGTGTACGTGCTCTCAAAGGACGAAGGCGGCCGTCACACGCCATTTTTTGGAAACTACCGCCCGCAGTTCTACTTCCGGACGACCGACGTGACCGGCACGATCAAGCTGCCCGAAGGCGTCGAGATGGTCATGCCCGGGGATAACGTCCAAATGGACGTCGAACTGATCACGCCGATTGCGTGCGAAGAGGGCCTGCGCTTCGCAATCCGCGAAGGCGGCCGCACGGTCGGTGCGGGCGTCGTCACCAGCGTTTCGGAATAAGAGGGTAGTACCGCGGACGTCCGCGGTGGTCTTTGAAAATCGAGCATCGAACGGTACTGTGAAGGAAACATGTCAAAGCAAAAAATTCGCATTCGCCTGAAGGCGTACGACCATCGAGTGCTCGATCAATCGGCCGAACGGATCGTCGAGACCGCCAAACGGACGGGTGCTTTCGTGAGCGGCCCGGTGCCGTTGCCGACCGAAATCAACCGGTTTTGCGTCCAGCGCTCGACCAACAACGATAAGAAATCGCGCGAACATTTCGAGATGCGCACGCACAAGCGCTTGATCGACATCCTCCAGGCGTCGCCCAAGACCATGGACGCGTTGATGCATCTCGACCTGCCCGCGGGCGTCGACATCGAACTCAAGGCCTAACGCGCTTCCCGAGTCTAAACGCAAACGCGCCCCTCGCCGGTTGGCGGGGGGCGCTTTTTTGGGTATGTTGTTCGAGACCACCATTCGTAGGAGGGTTTTGAAATGGAAGTTAAATCGGGCTATATCGCCACGATGATCGCGTTGGCTACCGTTGCTTTCGGTCTACTAGCGGCGGGCGCGTGGAACAAGTTCATCGCCGACCTGATCGGAATATTCTTAAAACCCGGCAACGGCGTTTGGGCCGAGTTGATTTATGCGGTGCTGGTAACGGTTTTGGCGATCGTCGTGATCCAGGCTCTAGGCAAGCTCGCCGAACGGGACTTCGGCCCGAAGACCGGCCGCTAGGCGCCGGTCGTTCCGCTTTTCTTCGGCGGTTTGCCGGCGCGGATTTTGAACGCCAGCTCCGGGCGCCGCTGCATCGGCGGATAGACGTGCGCGCGGACTTCGAAGCCTTGCTTCTCTAGACCGAGACGGAAGGCGGCCTGCTGGATACCGTGGAGGATCTTGGCGCTGAGCTGCTCGTCGGCGACGCCGAGGTCCATCAGGCTGTGCACGTGCTTTTTCGAGAGCAGGGTCGCGCGAATCTCCGTCTCGAGACGTTCGGATTCGTCCTCTTCATCGACGGGGTCGTGGAACACGACGATGTCCGCGTCTTCGTAAATCACGTCGCTGTCGCCGACCAGTTTGTCCCACGAGCGCGGCTCTTTGGGCCACTCCGGCGGTCCGGACAGAATGTCGCTGGGCGTGACGACCGCTTTATCGTTTTTGTGTTCTGCCATACGTGCAGCTCCTCCGCGAGACGCGCCGAACCTTCCCGCTGTTGCGCCGAGCCGGCCGGATCTCCTTTTGGAGGACGAAGCGCGTGATGGAGAAAACCACGGTACGTAACGTACGACGGCCCACTTGGAGGACCGCAATGCCGCAATGGATTTCCGAACTCATCAGCAGCCCCGCGCAGCGCGTTTGGGAAAAGCCGGATCCGGAGCATACCTTTCGCGGACGCCTCGACGGAACGCGGGCCAGGGCCGACGAGGTCGTCTATGAAGACGAAGACGTGTTCGCTTTTCGCCATAACATCGACCAGAGCAAACCGGAATGGTGGGAAATCCACGTCGTGATCATACCGAAGAAGTGGGTTCCGACGATCCTGGATCTGGGCCTGGCCGATGCATGGCTATGGAACCGGCTCGTGGCGGGCATTCAAAAGGTGGCGATCAAGATGAATCTCTACGAGAAGGGATTCATGATTCGGATGGGCGTGCTGCCGCCGTACCAGCATACCGAGCACGTCCACATTCACATCCTTTCGGGCAAACACACGTCTGCGGTCGTCGATGGACCGATCGCGGATGTCGGTTAGCGGAGAGGCCGCCCTCAAGACCGCGGCACCCCCGTCGCTTCTCAGCGTCGCTCTGACGTTTGCGGCGATCTCGTCGACGTCGTTTGGCGGCGGCCAGAAGGCCAGTATTCGGCAACAAGTCGTTTCGCGCGGCTGGATGGAGCGCGAGGTTTTCATGGACGGGTTAGAGCTGGCCCAGGTGCTCCCCGGTCCCAACATTCTCAACCTCGCGATTTACTGCGGCCAAAAGGTGCGGGGCTTGCCCGGCGCCGTCGCGGCATTTCTCGGCGCGAGCGTCCCGCCGCTCGCGATTATCTTGATTGCCGGCGCGCTCTACTTCAAGTATGCCGCCAATCCATACGTCCACGGCGGTCTGCGCGGCTGTGCCGTCGGCGCCCTCGGACTTACGCTCGGGAACGCCTTCGAGCTGAGTTGGGACGAACGCACCGACTGGGTCCGCATCGTCCTACTGATCGCAACCGCTCTCGTCGTCTCGATATTTCGGATGCCGCTGTTGTTGGTGCTGGTGGTTTTCGGCGGCATCGGGATCGTTCACGAGTACCTCCGTTCGCGCGCGCCGCGCAAGCCGGCGGGTTAAAGCCCGTGTTAACGACGGCCCTCCACATTCTGTGGACCTTCTCGCAGTTGTCGGTTTTGGGATTCGGCGGCGGGAAGGGCATCATTCCGCAGATGCATCGCGACGTGGTTGGCTATCACTGGGTTACGTCCGATCAGTTTACGCAGTTCTACACGATCGGGAAGCTGGTGCCCGGACCCACCACGATCTTTGCAGCGCTGATCGGGTATGCCGCGATGCCCGGGCGCCCGCTGCTGGGAGCGACCATCGCCACCATCGGAATGTTCGTGCCGTCCAGCGCCATCATGGTGGTCGTCGACATCATGTGGGAGCGCTTTTCTCAGTCGCCGTGGCGATCCATTATTTCGCACGGTCTCGCCCCGGCGATCGTCGGTCTGGTGTGGTCGAGCGTATGGACGATCAGCCGAGGAACGGCCGTGGCAACCCTTCCGCCGGGCTCGATCGGGATGATCGTGGCGACGGCCATCGTCCTCGCGGTAACGGTTTTGATGCTGCGAACGAAGCTCAGCGCGCCGCTGTTAATCCTGCTTTCGGGAGCGGTGGGGATAATCGCCTTGCGTTAGCGAACGACGGTGCATGCCAATCGAACTCCACGAAACCCGGTCGCGGGCGTTCCATGGCACGAAACGCCGAATCTACCATTTGTTGGAAGAGATGGGGACGTCGGGCGATCAAATTTGGCCGTTTGCTTCGCAGCCCTTCATGCGTTCGCCCGGACCGCTGGCGCCCGGGAAAACGGAGGAATGGCACCTCGGCATGCATGGAATTCTGGCGGAGGCCGTCCCCGAAGAGCGGATCGTTTGGCGCATTCAAAACGACGGCATCGACGGAACGCACGGCTTTCACCTCGGCAGCGAAGGCAAGGAAACGTTGCTCGTGTACCGGATCGACGCAGCGCTTTCGGAGACCGACGGACGGCTGCTTTGGCGGCGCTTCGAAGATCAGTTCGAGCGCTCGACCGAGGCGCTGTTCGACAAGCTCGCCCGGGTCCTGAAACGTTGACGGCGGATCCCGTTTTTAAGCGGTCATGAAACAACGGCGATTGGGAACGAACGGGCCGCTGCTGTCGGCGCTCGGCTTGGGCTGTATGGGGATGTCGGATTTCTACGGCCCGCGCGACGAGGCCGAGTCGTTGCGCACGATTCACCGCGCGCTGGACCTCGGCGTGACGATGCTCGACACGGCCGATATGTACGGGCACGGCGAGAACGAAAAGCTGGTCGGGCGCGCGATCGCCGGTCATCGCGACGCCGTTTTTTTGGCGACCAAGTTCGGCATCGTCCGCGATCCCCGGGATCCGGCAAACCGTGCGATCGACGGCCGCCCCGATTACGTGAAATCGGCTTGCGACGCCTCGCTGCGCCGCCTCGGCGTGGACCACATCGACTTGTACTATCAGCACCGGGTCGACCTCGGCGTGCCGATCGAGGAGACGGTTGGCGCAATGGGCGAGTTGGTCCACTCGGGCAAGGTCCGCTTCTTGGGGCTTTCGGAGGCGAGTGCGGAAACGTTACGGCGCGCAGTTGCGGTCCATCCGATCGCGGCGGTTCAGAACGAGTGGTCGCTGTGGTCGCGCGATCTCGAAGAAAACGGCCAGCTCGAAGCCGCGCGCGCATGCGGCGCGGGAATCGTTGCCTATAGCCCGCTCGGACGCGGATTTCTGACCGGTGCGTTCGATAGCCCGGACGCCTTCGCACCCGACGACTTCCGGCGCAGCACGCCCCGTTTCGTCGGAGAGAACTTCGAGCGGAATCTGGAACTGGTCCGGTACGTGACCGCGGTCGCGGACCGCAAGGGGTGTTCGGCGTCGCAGGTCGCGCTGGCATGGCTGTTGGCCCGGGGCGACGACGTCGTTCCCATACCGGGAACCAAGCGCGTCGCGTATTTAGAAGAGAATGCGGCGGCGGCGGACGTCGAGCTTTCTCACGAGGATCTCGAAGAGCTCGCCGGGGCGTTTCCGTTCGGTGCGGCCAGCGGCGCCCGATACGCCGACATGAGCTTCGTCAACCGGTGACCGCGCCGGTTCGCGCGCGACCGGCCGGCCCCGATTCGGTCGACTTCATCGACGTTACGGCGCTGCTTTCGAACGAAGAGCGAATGATTCGCGACACGGTCCGCGCGTTCGTCCGCGGACGGGTGCTCCCCGACGTCGCGCAATGGTTTGAAGAAGGGACGCTTCCCGCTACGCTCGGGCACGATTTAGGCGAACTCGGCTTACTCGGCATGCATCTCCAGGGCTTCGGCTGCCCCGGGGCCAGTGCGGTTGCGTACGGTCTAGCCTGCACGGAACTCGAAGCGGGCGATGCCGGCGTGCGCAGCTTCGCGTCGGTCCAGGGGTCGCTCGCGATGTACGCGATCCACCACTGGGGTGACGACGCCCAGAAGCAGGCGTGGCTCCCCGGGATGGCTGCCGGCGACCTCATCGGCTGCTTCGGACTGACGGAGCCGGACTTCGGCAGTAATCCCGCCGGAATGCGCACGTCGGCCCGCCGGGACGGCAGAGATTGGGTCATCGACGGCACGAAAATGTGGATTACCAACGGTTCGATCGCGGACGTGGCGATCGTTTGGGCGCAAACCGCCGACGGAATCCGCGGCTTCATCGTTCCCGCCGGTACCAAGGGGTTTGCGGTTTCCGACATCCATCGGAAGCTGTCGCTGCGTGCCTCGGTGACGAGCGAGCTCATCTTTGCGCAGTGCCGCGTCGCGGCGGAAGCCTTACTGCCGCACGCCCGCGGCCTCGGCGGTCCGCTCGCCTGCTTGAACGAGGCTCGCTTTGGGATAATTTGGGGCGCGATGGGGGCCGCGCGCGCCTGCTACGAGACCGCCCTGGAGTACGCTCGCACGCGAGTCCAGTTCGATCGGCCGATCGGCGGCTTTCAGCTCACGCAGCAAAAGTTGGTGAACATGCTGCTGGAACTGAACAAGGGCACGTTACTGGCGCTTCATCTCGGCCGGATGAAGGATCGCGGGCAGCTGCACCCCGCCCAAGTCAGCCTCGGCAAGCTCAACAACGTCCGGGAAGCCCTCGCCATCGCACGCGAAGCCCGCACGATCCTGGGCGCGAACGGCGTGACCCTCGAGTATCCCGTGATTCGGCACATGAATAACTTGGAATCGGTGCTGACTTACGAGGGGACCAGCGAAATGCACGCCTTGATCGTCGGAAAGGAAATCACCGGCCTGGACGCGTTCACCTAGGAGGCAAGCTCGCGGGCTCCTGCGCTCGACGCGTCCCCCGGAGCCGACGGCTTGACGGGCCGCCGGGGGCCTGATAAAGTACCCAGGTTGTGGTCCAGACCGGCCGCGGCGGCATCGCCTGCGCGCCGGAAGAGCAATACCCCATACGCCTGGACCAGTGTACTAACAAGAACTGCTTTCCAGAGGACGAGGACGTGATGAAAAACATCCTTGGCCGCAAGGTTGGGATGACGAGTGTCTTTACCGATGACGGTCGCTACGTTCCCGTCACGGTAATCGCAGCCGGTCCCTGCACGGTCGTGGAGCGTCGCACCAAGGAGAAGCACGGCTACGAAGCCGTCGCTTTGGGCTTCGATACGGTGAAAAAGCGTCGCCTCACGCGCGCCCTTGCCGGGCACTTTAAAAAACTGTCGGTCGAACCAGCCCGCTACGTCCGCGAGTTTCGCGACGACATCGAGGACGTCGAGGCCGGAGCCACGGTGACCGTCGCCGCTTTCGAGCCGGGCGACCGAGTCGACGTGGTCGGCGTCTCTAAGGGGCACGGCTTTTCGGGCGGCATCAAACGCCACAACTTTAGCGGCGGCGGCGCGAGCCACGGCTCGATGATCCATCGCCAGCCCGCCTCCAACGGCGATACCAACGCCGGACGAGTCGTTAAGGGAAGTCGCCGTCCGGGCCACTACGGCGTCGATCGTACGACCCTGCAGAATCTCGAAGTGGTGAGAGCCGACGCGGAACGCAACCTGTTGTTGCTGCGCGGACCCGTTCCGGGCGCGAAAAACGGTCTCGTCATCGTACGCCGGAGCGTGAAGAGCCCCAAGCCGGCGGAAACGTAAGCGATGCCGAACGTTATCGATCTGACGGGTAAAACCGTACGCGAAGTCCCGTCGCCCGCAATCTTCGACCAGAACGTCGACGACAAGCTCCAGGTGATGTATCGCGCGGTTCACCGGGAATTTGCCAACGCGCGCGCCGGCACCGCCTCGACGAAAAAACGCGACGAGGTGAGCGGCGGCGGCCGCAAGCCATGGAAACAGAAAGGTACCGGCCGGGCCCGCCAAGGCTCGATTCGGTCACCACAGTGGCGTCATGGCGGCGTCGCCTTCGGGCCGCAGCCGCGCAGTTTCGTCGAGTCCCTGAATAAGAAGGAACGCCGGCTGGCCTTCGTCGCCGCGTTGGCGGAACGGTTCAAAGGCGGCGCCGTAACGCTGCTGGACGTGGGCGATTTCCCGATCTCCAAGACCGCCGAGTTTGCGGCACTGCTCTTCGGCAGTCCAAAACAGGCGAAGACCGGACCCTCGACCCTGGTCGTCTGCGCTCGCAACGAGCGCGACGCCGAAGCGATCGCCCGCTTGAGCGGCAACCTTCGGCGGGTCGGCGTCACCCACGAGGGCGCGCTCGACGTCAAGGACGTGCTCCGCTTCGAGCGGATCGTCTTTACGACCGGCGCTTACGACGCGCTCGTCAGCAAGCTTGCCGATACGGGAGATAGCCGCTAGTGGACGCCCGCGACGTCATCCTCGCGCCGCGCATCACCGAGAAATCGATGGCCGACGCGCTTGCCAACCAATATACGTTTTCGGTGCATCCTCACGCCACGAAGACGCAGATCCGGCACGCGATCGAAGAGATTTTCAAAGTCAACGTCACCAAAGTCAACACGATCAACGTGCGGGGCAAGTCCCGGACGTTTGCCCGCCGCGGCGTTAGAACGACCGGCAAGCAGAGCGACACGAAGAAGGCCGTCGTCACGCTCAAGCCCGGACAGAAAATCGAATTAGGCGGAGTGAACTACTTTGAACAATAACCGGCACGGAAATCGGGGGTACCGCTAAATGCCCGTCAAGAAATATCGGCCGACCTCCCCGGGCCGGCGCTTCATCACTACGCCCGACTTTTCCGAACTATCGAAGGTCGCTCCGGAGAAATCGCTAGTCGAGGTGAGCAAGAAGCATTCGGGCCGGAACAACAACGGGCACATTACCGTCCGGCATAAAGGCGGCGGGACGCGGACGCTCTATCGCATCGTGGATTTCAAACGCTCGAAGGACGGGATCCCCGCGAAGGTGGCGACGGTCGAGTACGACCCCAACCGGTCGTGCCGAATCGCCTTGGTGCATTACAAGGACGGAGAGAAGCGCTACGTCCTCGCGCCGCTGGGCTTGAAGGTGGGCGATTTCATCGAATCCGGAGCGGCGGCCGATATCAAGATCGGCAACGCGCTTCCGATCAAGAACATTCCGGTCGGCACCGTCATCCATAACATCGAGTTGCGCCCCGGTCAGGGTGGAAAGCTGGTACGTTCGGCCGGCGTCTCGGCCCAGTTGATGGCGAAGGAAGACGACTATTCGCAGGTTCGTATGCCGTCGGGCGAAGTCCGCAAGATCCACGTCAACTGCCGCGCGACCATCGGCCAAATCGGCAACGTCGAGCACGAGAATCAAGTGATCGGCAAGGCCGGCCGTTCGCGCCACCTGGGTAAGCGCCCGAGCGTGCGCGGCATTGCGATGAATCCGGTCGACCATCCGCACGGCGGCGGGGAAGCGCGCTCGACGTCGGGGCGTCCGCCCACGACGCCGTGGGGGCAAATGACGATGGGCAAAAAGACGCGCCGCAATAAGCGCACCTCTAAAATGATCGTTCGCAAGCGGGGTTCCAAGTAATGGGTCGCAGCCTCAAAAAGGGCCCGTTCGTGGCCGAGCACCTCGTGAAAAAGGTGGACAAACTCAACGAGACGCGCGAGAAGCGGGTGGTCAAAACCTGGAGCCGCGCTTCCACGATCGTCCCCTCGATGGTGGGTCACACGATCGGCGTTCACAACGGCAAGACTCACATTCCGGTCTACATCTCGGAAAACATGGTCGGCCACAAGCTCGGCGAGTTCGCACCGACGCGGCATTTTCGCGGTCACGGCGGCGATAAAGCGACGGTGAAGACGTGACCGAACAGACCGCGGCATCCAGGGCCGTCGCCCACCTGCGATTCGTCCGAACCGGCCCGCGCAAGCTGCGGCGGGTTGCCGACGCAATTCGCGGGAAGAGCGTCCGCGAAGCGCTGGTCCTCCTGAAGTTCGCCGACGTGTTCGCCGCCGAGCCGATCGAAAAGCTCGTCCGCAGCGCGGTCGCCAATGCCGGCAATAATCACGACATGAACGTCGACGAGCTGTACATCGCGCGGATTACCGTCGACGGCGGTCCGGGCGGCCGCTTCACCAAGCGACTGGATCCACGCGCCCAAGGACGGGCCTATTTCAAACGCAAGCGCCTGTCGCACGTCACGGTCGTCGTCAGCGAGGAGCGGCCGCGCAAGTCGCCACGCAAACGGGCGGGCGCGTCGGTTCGAGCGGCACGCATTCCGCGACGGGCTGCGGCGGCAGCGCCGGCGGCCAAAAAATCCCCCGCGCGCAAGCGCACCGTAAAAGCGGCCGCCACGGCGGGAGCCGCGGAGTAACTATGGGTCAAAAAATTCATCCGGTCGGCCTGCGACTCGGGATTACGCGTACTTGGGACAGCCGGTGGTTCGAGAAAAAGCACTACATCGACTGGCTCCACGAGGACGTCGCCATTCGGAAATTTCTCAATCGCTGGATGCGATCGGCGGCGATCAGTAAAGTGGAAATCGAGCGTCGCGCCAATCAGGCTCGGGTCATCGTCAACACCGCTAAGCCGGGCATCATTATCGGCAAGCGCGGCATCGGCATCGAAGACATCCGCAAGAGCCTCGAAAAACTCACCGGCAAGAACGTTCAAGTCAACGTGATGGAGATCAAGCATCCCGAACTGGATGCGCGTCTCGTCGGCCAGAATATCGTCGATCAGCTCGAGAAGCGGATCGCGTTTCGGCGCGCGATGAAGCAGGCGATCATGCGAACGATGAAGGCCGGCGCACGGGGCGTGAAAGTCCAAGTTTCCGGACGGCTGGGCGGAGCCGAAATCGCCCGAACCGAGCGCAACGCCGACGGCAAGGTGCCGCTGCACACGCTGCGCGCCGACATCGATTATGCCAACGTCGAGGCGTTCACGACCTTCGGGCGCATCGGCGTAAAGGTCTGGATTTATCGCGGCGAGGTGCTGCCGGATCAGCCGCGCGGCGATGCGAACGTTCGCGACCGCGGCGAGCGCGGTGGCTTCCGCGAGCGTCGCGAACGCGGCGGCCGGGGTCGCGGTCGCGACCGCGGTCCGCAGCCGGGTGTCGACGCCCCGCTGGCGCCGCCGCCCTCCGACGGCGTCGTGGCGCTAGAATCCCCCGAGCCGGTAGCGGCAGCGACGCCGGAAATCGCTGCGCCGCCTCACTCCGAGCCGCCGATCGTGACGCCCGAACGCGCGAGCGAAGCGCAGGCGCTCACCGAGGCCGCATTGCCCAACGAAAGCGCTCCCGAAAGCTCGGTAGACGCTCTGGTTGCGGCCGCCGAGCCGGCGCCGCCCACCGTGCAACCGCCCGGCGAAGGCGAGGACGGCGAATAATGCTCACGCCAAAACGCGTCAAGTGGCGCAAGGTCCAGCGCGGTCGGATGACCGGCCGCGCGGTGCGCGGGAGTACGCTCACGTTCGGCGACTACGGCTTGCAGGCGATGGAACCGTGCTGGATGACCAACCGCCAAATCGAGGCGGCGCGTATTGCGATGACGCGCCACATCAAGCGCGGCGGCAAGGTTTGGATTAAGGTGTTTCCCGACAAGCCGGCCACCAAGAAGCCCGCCGAGGTCCGGATGGGCGCGGGCAAGGGCAATCCGGAGTTCTGGGTCGCCGTCGTGCGCCCGGGCCGCGTGCTATTCGAACTCTCCGGCGTCGCGCCGGACGTCGCGCGCGAAGCGCTGCGCCGCGCGGCCGCCAAACTCCCTATCGGCACGAAGATCGTTTCGCGCGAGGAGGCTGGAGCATGAAGAAGAGCGAGCTTGACGACTTGCGGACGCTGACGACTGCGGAACTTCAGCAGAAAGCGCGCGACACGAAGGCCGAGCTGTTCAACCTGCGCTTCGCGCTGCGGACGGGGCATCTCGCCGACTTCAGTAAGATTCGCGCGATGCGTCGCGTCTACGCTCAAATTCAAACCGTCATCTCCGAAAAGCGAATCGCACAGGAGCAGCATGGAGCAGCCTAACGTGGACTCGGAGCAGCGCACCGACGACGCTATCGCCGAGCGTCCCGAAGGGCGCGGGTCGCGCCGGGTAAAGCAAGGGCGCGTCGCGTCGAATAAAATGGACAAAACGATCGTGGTCGTGGCCGAAACGCGCGTGCCGCATCCGACGTACGGCAAAATCGTTCGGAAGTCGACCCGCTTCAAGGCGCACGACGAGGCGAACGAAGCCAACGTCGGCGACGTGGTGCGGATCGTCGAGTGCCGGCCGATGTCGCGGCAAAAGCGCTGGCGCCTGTTGGAGATCGTGGAGCGGGCGAAGTGATTCAGCAAGAGACGCGGCTGAAAGTAGCCGACAATTCCGGCGCCCGCGAGCTGCTCGTAATTCACGTTTCCGGCGGAAGCAGGCACGCTTACGCTCACGTCGGCGATATCGTTGTGGGGACGGTCAAGAGCGCCATCCCGGGGGCCGCCGTCAAAAAGGGGCAGGTCGTCAAAGCGGTCGTCGTCCGGACCAGCGCTCCCATTCGGCGGGGCGACGGTTCGGTGGTTCGCTGCGACGATAACGCCTGCGTCATCATTAAGGGTGAAAAAGACAATCTCGACCCGCGCGGCACGCGCGTCTTCGGTCCGGTCATGCGCGAGCTTCGCGATCGCGGCTTCTTGAAGATCGCCTCGCTCGCGCCGGAGGTACTTTAAAGCGATGGCCGTCAAAGCTCGGATTCTTAAAGGCGACACGGTCGTGATTCGCCGCGGCAAAGAAAAAGGTAAGCGCGGGACCGTGAAGGCGGTACAAGCTGCGCAAAGTACCGCGACCGTGGAAGGTCTCAATATCGTCAAGCGCCACACGAAGCAAGGCCGCGAATCGGGTAATATGGGCGGCATGCAGACCGGCGGAATCGTCGAAAAAGAGGCCGCCCTGCCACTTTCGACGTT
>DASXDV010000176.1:0-10046 GCA_036490465.1 Candidatus Tumulicola sp.
ACCCTCGCTGAATAAATCAGACCTGCCATAGGTATTACGGACTAACGCGCGTCCTTCGTCCTTCGACTGCGCGTGCTGCGCACGCTCCGCTCAGGATGACAGGGGTGGAGGCGCGTGCTGCGCACGCTCCGCTCAGGATGACAGGGGAGGGGGCGCGGGCTGCGCACGCTCCGCTTCGGATGACGGGGAGGGGTGCTACTAATAGTATAGTTGACAGCGGGGGCGATCTGGGGTAGGGTGCTACTATAGGTTTAGTAGTAACTGGAGGAACGATGGTTCGGAAGAAGCCGGTGAAGCTGACGAAGGCGGAGCTGCGGGTCATGCAAGTGCTCTGGGAACGGCGCGCCGCGACGGTCGCCGAGGTCGTGGCGGCACTCCCGCCGCCGCCGCTGGCATATACGACCGTGTTGACGATGCTGCGTATTCTCGAGCGGAAAAATATCGTCGCTCGTAAGGCAGACGGGCGGGCCCACGTGTATCGGCCGTGCGTCGAACACGACGACGCCGCCACGTCGGCAGTCGGCGACGTGCTGCGTTCGTTCTTTTCCAATAGCAAGACGGCTCTGGCCGTCCGGTTGATGGCCGAACAGCGCCCGTCGAAGGACGAACTCGACGCCATCAAAGCGCTGATCGCGCGCTACGACGAGGAGCAGGCATGATGCCGTTTATCGATGCCGCCGCACGTTTCGTGCTGGCCGTTTTATTCAACGGGCTGTGGGAGGCTGGGATCTTGGCGGCAGCGGCGTGGCTGGTGCTGCGATTCATGCGCCAGGGAAACGCGACGACGCGCCACTCGGTGTTGGCCGCGGCGTTATTCGCAAGTTTGATTTTGCCGGTGGCCACCACCGTCATTGCCACGATGACGACCCCAACGCCGCCGCGCCCAACGGTGAATATCGCGAGAACGAACGATGGCGTTTCGGACGCGCGGGCGCACCAATCTGTCGTGCCGTCGAACCGTCACGTCGCACAAGCGCCGCCAATTGCTCCCGCCGGGGCTTCGGGATTGCGGCCGTTCCATTTCGTCGTGCCGCGCCTCAACTTGACGCTCCCGCGCGCGATAGCGCTGGCGATCGTCGGGTTGTGGTTCGCCGGCGCGGTTTTCGTCCTAGTGCGCCTGTTCCGCAGCTTGTTCTATCTCGAAGGCCTCAAGCGCAAGTCGCTGCCGGTGTCCGTCGAGTATCGCGGGCAGCTCGTGCGCTGGTCGGCCGCCACCAAAGGATCGCGTGAAGTCCGCCTATGCCGGTCGAACGAAGTCGTCATTCCCATTGCGGTCGGTCTGTTCGATGCGATGATTCTGGTGCCGGAGCGATTGCTCGAGGAACTGGCGCCCAACGAGATCGACCAAATCGTGCTGCACGAGCTCGCGCATCTGCGCCGGGCGGACGACTGGGTCAATGCGGTCGAACGGATCGCCCAAGCGTTGCTCTTTTTCAACCCCGGGATTGCATGGCTGGTCGCGCAGCTGGACCTCGAGCGCGAGGTGGCGTGCGACGACTGGGTGCTGCAGCAGAACGACGCGGTGCCGTATGCCTCCTGTTTGGCCAAAGTGGTCGAAACGACGATGTGGCCGTGCCCGGCCATGTCGGCCCCCGGCGCGTTCGTGACCCGTCGCGATATGTCGGTCCGGATCGAGCGCTTGTTGGCGCGGCACCGGGACGTCCGGGTGAGAACGTCACTCGGGCCGATCGGTCTGGCCGTAACGGCGTTTGCCGCGCTCTGCATCGCGATCGGCTTCGTCTCGCCGTCGATTGCATACACGCCCGCCCCGCCGGCACCGGCGGCGAGCCCGGTTCGCGCGGTAAAACCGGCAAAAGCAGAAAAAGCGAAACCCGTGGCGCCGGTCCCGACGTCCGCGGCGGCGACGGCGACGGCGAAACCGGCCGTCCCAGCCGCTCCGCGCCCGAAAGCTTCCGCTCACACCGCGCCCGCGGCGAGAGCCGCAACGCCGATGGTCAAGGCTTCGGCGGGAATAACGGTCGCTGCCAACGTGGCGTCGACCGTTGCGAGTGCCGTAAGCGTCGCCGGCGCCGCCGTACAAGTTGCGGCCAACTCGCCGGCCTACGCCGACGAACTTGCCGGCGTCGGATACTCGCATCTCACGGTCGACGAGCTAGTGCAGATGCGCGCCGTCGGCGTCACCGCCGACTACATTCGTCAACTCGCTGCGGTCGGGATCACGCACCCGTCGGTCAAGGATCTCGTACAGTTGAAGGCGCTGGGCGTCACGCCGGCGTTCGCCGGCAGCATGCGCACCCGCTTCGGCAACTCGGTAACCATGACTGAGATCGCGGGGATGCGGGCCGTGGGCATCACCCCTAGCTATCTCGACGAACTGGCGGCGGCGGGGATAAAGAACCTCACCGCCGAGCAGGCGCAGAGTTTGCGGGCCGTCGGCGTTACGGGCGCGTATGCCGCGAGCCTGGCGCGCGCCGGTTATCCCAACCTCACCGCGAAGCAGTTAACGGAGCTACGCGCGCTGGGAATTGACGACGCATTCGTGCAGCGCGCGGCCGCGCACGGCATGACGAATCTTACGGTCGATCAACTCGTGCGGCTGAAAGCCAGTGGGGTGCTGTGATGCGGGCATCGTTATGGGCGGCGGTAGGCGCGCTCGCGATCGTGCTTGCGCCACACGTCGCGCCCGCGCAAGCGACCGTGTCGGGGACCTGGTCGATGGCTCCGTCGCGGCACGTCGGCGAAGTCCGTTTCGAACTACGGTCCGACAATGCCGGAGATCACGACGAGAGTTCGTTCGACATTTCCACGCAGCAGTTGGGAATTTCGCCGGAGCAGCTTCGCTCGGCCGGCGGCCGCATCGCCTTCACATTTGCACGCGAGGCCGGTTCGTTTGCATGCGAATGATCCATGGCCAACGGTTCGGGCGGTGGAACGTTCGTCTTCTCACCGAGCAGCGCATACCTCTCGACCATGCGCGCGCACGGATACGCGTTAAGCCCGCGCCAACAGATGACGGCCGCAACCCTCGACATCACGACGGCATTCGTCGACGGCATCGCGGCGGCGGGCTTCGCGCATCTGTCATTCGAGAAACTCGTGTCGTTTCGGGCGCTGGGGATCGACGAGACGTACATCCGCAGCATTCGAAGCACGTTCGGCGGATCGATCGATGCCGAAAAGATGCTCTCGCTCAAGGCGCTGGGAATCGACTCCCCCTATATCAAGCGCGTCCAAGCCCACGGTTTCAGCAACCTCACCGTCGATCAGATCATCAGCCTCAAGGCGCTCAACGTCATTTAGCGGTCGTTGAATAGGGCCGGCTCCGCCTTCGTAGAACGAACTCCAGCGCTCATTCTACGAAGGAGAACCTCGTGCTTCGAAGACTCGTCTTACTCCTAACCCTGCTGGCACTTCCGCTTCCCGCGTTGGCCCTGACACCGGCAGCCTCGTTCGAGGCGGGCTCGGTGCACGTCGATCGATACGGCAGCGGCTCGCCAGTGCTCGTACTCATTCCGGGGTTGACCGACTCCGGGGCGGTCTGGGACACCACCGTCGCGCGGTACGCCGGCACGCACACGGTCTTCGTCTTGACGCTGCCGGGATTCGGTGGCCGCCCACCGATCGCCGCGCCGATGCTCGATACCGTCGACAAAGACATCGCCGCGTTTCTGGCCCGAGCCAACAAACCGGTGCTGATCGGGCACAGCCTGGGCGGATTTCTCGCGATCCGGCTTGCAGAGGAGCACAGAGACCTAATACGCGGTGCGATTGCGATCGACGGCCTGCCCGTATTTGCGGGCATGGAAAAGATGACGCCTGAGGCGCGGGCCAACGCGGCCGCGGCGGCCGGCAGCCGAATCGCCCAAGCCACGCCGGCTCAGTTCGAGATGGCGCAGCAAAGCCAACTGGGATATATGACAAAGGCGGCAAACGTGGCGACGGCCGCATCGTTCTCGCAGGGCGCCGATATCAAAGCGACCGGGACGTATATGACGGAATTGATCGCGGCAGATTTGCGCCCAAATCTATCGGGCATCACCGTACCGTTTCTTGAAATCGGCCCCTTCGATGCGACGATCGATCCGCTGAACCCCTACAATCCCCAGGCGACGCTCGCGCAGAAGAAAGCCTACTATCAGAGCCTTTTCGCCGGCGATCCAACCGCGCAAGTCGTGATGATCGACGACTCCCGGCACTTCATTATGCTCGATCAGCCCGTGAAACTGTTCGCCGCAATCGATGCGTTTCTGGCAGCGCTGAAGTAGCGCGGCTCTAGGAGGTGCGTCCCCAGGCCTGCGAATCGATCTTCCACGCGTCGCCGTATTTTGAGAACGTGTAGGCCAGCGTGCCGGCTCGAACGACGGTCTGATCCTTAATGGTCACCGTTAGGGTTCCCGCGACGACGGCATAGGCGAACGGTCCCTCGACGTTCCAAAACCCCATCGCGTAGGAGAGGCGTTCGTCCGTCACGTGCAGGTCCTTACGCCACTTTTCAACGTCGGCTAGCCATTTGGCCGGAGCGTTGGGATTCAACCAGCGATACGGTGCGATACCGTCGATGATAATTGCCGTATCGCTGAAAACGTCGAAGAAGAGCTCGGTATTTTGCGTATTGAAGCCCTCGACGTGCTTCTCGATGAGCGTTTGGATTTCGGGCGGTGGTGCGCTCGTCAATAACCACTCCTTTCAAGGCTTGTGAAATCAAAATAGCAGGGGAAGCGTTATGAGGCGGGTGAGGCCGTAAATGAGGGCGAGCGTGCCGACGACGACGACGACGAGGTGGCGTGGATAGGCCATCTTCGTGCTCACTCCCGCGAGAAACGATACGCTGGCGAAGATGACGGTCAACAGGAGGAACTCGTCGGCGTGCCGGTTGGCCGCCTGGGCGGCATCGAAACTCGCCGAAGCGCGCCGCTCGTTTTCCTGCGAGCTTGCATTGGACGCCAGCGCGTACTGCGGCATCGCAAAGGGTGACGACGGCGCGTTGGGGTTTTGAAGCGGTTTAGTCGCGAGCCAGGCGCGCATCGCCGGCCGCGCTTCCGGCCGGAAACGGCGGTAGAGGAACTGCGCTTTGCGAGCGTCTCCGGCGTCGACTGCATCGACGTAGTGAAGGAAGAGCGTGACGTCGATGGCGGTCAGCGCGATGGATCGGTCGGCCTCCTCCGCGGAACGCAGGCGGCTGGCGTTGGCCATGTTGTAGAGGCGCGTCCGCTGGCCGCCCCATCGCCCCGATTCGTAGCCGGACATCGCGGACAGCACGGCCGCGGCCGAGATCAGCACCACGGACGCGATGTCGACGATGCGGTCCACCCGCTCCCGAGTCATGCGCCCGGTTTCGCGACCCGCCGGCGGTTTCATCCAGCGAGCCGTTTTGAAAAAGACGGAAGGTGCCCGTGGCGCCAAGCTAAATGCTTGTCGAATGAACCCGGAAAAGCTAGCGGCAGCGGTCATGCTGATCAGCTTGACGTTCGGCGCCGGCCTGCAGGTAGACTGGGGCAACTTCCTTGCGATCCTGAAGAACGTGAGCCTGCTGGCGCGCGCGCTGATCGTGAATTTCGCGATCGTGCCGCTGTTCGGCATCATTATCGCGCGCGGTTTCGGGTTGCCGGATCACGTGGCGACGGGATTCTTGCTGATGGCGATCGCTCCCGGCGTTCCCTTCATCTTAATGTCGGTGCGCAAGAAGGGCGGGCGGTTGTCCCTGGCGATCGCCTTGGCGGTACTGCTGCCGCTGATTTCGATCGTCACCGTGCCGCTGATGGCCCAGTTCGTCTTGCCGTCGAAGGCGGCGGCGGATCTGCCGATTCAGCAGTTCGTCGTCACCCTGCTGCTCTTTCAGCTGCTGCCGTTGCTGCTGGGTATGCTCGTGGGGGTGCAGCTTCCCAGCATCGCCCGACGACTGGCGCCGATTTTCCAGATTCTGTTCTTCGCGTCCCTGATCGCGCTAGTCGCCATTCTGGCGCCGAAGCTCGGACCGAGCATCACGGTGATCTACGGTTCGAAGGGAATGCTGGCGATGCTGTGTCTGGTGCTGCTGTCGCTGGGATCCGGGTGGTTGCTGGGCGGTCCCGCGCGCGAAGATCGACGCGTTCTGGGAACCGGCACCGCGCTGCGCAACATCGGCTTGTGCGCGCTGGTGGCGGCGACCAGCTTTAAGGATCAGCGAGTCACGGCGGCCGTCCTGGTGTACTTTTTGATTCAGTTCCTCGTCACGACGATCGCCGGCGCGTATTTCAAGCGGACGGCGGAGACGACTGCCTCATGATGCCGCTGATATTTTCGAAGTTCGGAATCTGGACGCTGACGACGGTCGACGTCATCTCGCTGATCGCCGCGACGACCAACGCCTTCAACGGCACGTTGCTCGCACGCCGCCCCGACCACTACAAGAATTTCACGGTCGCGGGCGTCATTATCTTGGGATACGTGGGGGGCATCGGCGGAGGAATCGTCCGCGATCTGCTGGTCAACCGGATTCCTTCGCCGCTGGTCAATCCATGGTACTTAATTTTGTGCCTCGCGGCGGCGGGACTGGCGATCCTCATTCACTACAACAGCGGCCAGAAGTTTAAAGACGGATTATTCCAGTTCATGACGGCCTTTTCGTTGCCGTGGTATGCAATCGTCGGCGCGCAAGCCGGGCTAGCCGTCCACCTCGGTTACATCGCCGCGATTCTCATCGGGATCGTCGCGACGACCGCCGGGCGGTGGCTGATCGATACGGCGTGTCTGGTCGTTCCCAAGCAACTCGTGCGCGGCGAGTTCTTCATACTGGCCGCGGCGCTGACCGCAACCACCTACGTGATCTGCGATCAAGCGTTCGGATTGTCGATCATCCCGGCGACGATCATCTCGTTTTTCGTGGGCTTCGGCTTCCGTTTAGCGTCGCAGGCGCTGGGCTGGGAAGAGTGGGAGCCGTGGGAGCCGGCCCCCCTGACGCAAGGCCAAAAGGAACGCAAAAAACTCGGCCAAGGACTGCGGGACGAATTCGATCGGCCTCCGCAGTCCTAAACGGCGTCGGTCTACTGTCCGGCGTGTCCGGCCATGGCCTTTTCGATCCGTTCTTTGACCTCCTCGAGGTTGAATGAAGCACCCTTCTGCATCGGTGGAAACTCCAGCGCGGTTTCCGCGATCTTTCCGACGACTTGCTGCACGAGCACGAAGCGCCAGAATTCGTAGACGAAGAACGAGTAGTAGTTGAGGGAGCCGGCGAGCGCCGTTCGCTCGAACGGGTCGAGGCGCAAATTCACGAGGATCGGCCAGTCGACTTTAACGGTGCCGCCGAGCCATCCCCCGGGCTGATCGATGAAGCGATACTTATAATCGTTTACGCGTACCGCGCCCAGGGTGCTTTCCGCAAAGTAAAAGATCTCGTGGCGCTTCGACGGACCTTTGCCGGTGATGAGGTCGAGCTGATTGTATCCGTCGAGGTGCACCTTGTAGGTGCGATTGCCGAGTTGCTTGCCCTGCTTGAGTTCGTCGATGATGTTGGGATCGCCGGCGGCGGCGACGAACGTCGGGAACCAGTCGAGGCCGGACATCAGCCCGTTTTCGACTTTTCCGGCGGGTACGTGGTCGGGCCAGCGGACGATGCACGGCGCGCGGAATCCGCCTTCCAAAACGGTTCCTTTTCCACCGGCGAAGGGCGTCTGGCCGCCGTCGGGCCACGTGAAGTTTTCCGCGCCGTTGTCGGTCGTGAACATGACGATCGTATTGTCATCGAGGCCGTCATCTTTGAGTTTTTGCATGACGGAACCCACGATGTCGTCGAGCTGCGCCATGCCGGCTTCCGAAATGGACCAGCCGTTTTCTGCCGTGCGCATCGCTTCGTATTTTGGAGAAAGATGCGTGACGATGTGCATGCGCGTCGGATTCAGCCAGAGGAAGAACGGCTTGTTTCCGGCCTTCGCTTGGTCGATGAACTTCATCGCGTGATCGAGAATTTCGTCGTCGACCGTTTCCATGCGGTCGGGATAGAGAGTCCCGGCATCCTCGATGCGCTGTTTTCCGACCTTCCCCCAACGCGGATCGACGGTCGCGTCGTCGGTGTCGGTCGCCCAACTGTGGACCATGTTGCGCGGACCGATCTTATCTTTGAGATCCTGGGGGTAGTTGCGGTGCGAGGGGTCTTCCATCGCGTCGAGGTGGTACAGATAGCCGAAGAACTCGTCGAATCCGTGGGCCGTCGGGAGATACTCGTTGAGATCGCCCAGATGGTTCTTGCCGAACTGACCGGTGGCGTAACCCATGGCTTTAAGAGCGGTCGCGATCGTCGGCGCCTCGGCCGGCATTCCGACTTTGGCTCCGGCTTGGCCGACCGTCGTCAAGCCGGTGCGAATCGGCAGTTCGCCCGTGATGAACGCCGCGCGGCCGGCGGTGCAGCTCGCCTCGGCGTAATAGTCCGTGAACCGCATGCCTTCGGCGGCGAGCCGGTCGAGATTCGGGGTCCGACTCGCCATGATTCCCTGGTGGTAGGCGCCGATGTTGAACCAGCCGATGTCGTCGGCCATGATGGCGACGATATTCGGCGCGCTTTGAGTAGGCATAGAACTCCTTTTAGTGAAGAGAATTCACCAGGCAAGGTGGACGAATGTTCGCCGTCCTCCCTCCGATACCATTGGAGCATTAATGAGTATTAACTCCCACGCATTGCGCGAAAGTGATTCCATATCTTCCGACGAACGTTCGAGATTCCATGTCGGGGGTAAACGATGAGTAAGCCTGCGGAAAAAGCGCATTTCACTCCCCTAGTGACCCATCGCGAATTCAAGCTGCTCCTCAAGCCGGAAAAGTTTCCGACTCGGCGCGCGTTACTCGAGTTCAACGAACTCCTCGAACGCAGTGCGACAAAACTCGGCGTGAGGTACGAGCCCGTCGAGTCGATCGATTCGCAACTTCGCATCGTGCAGTTTTACGATACGAAAGGCGAGGCGTTGCGAAAAAACAAGCTGATTTTCCGCATTCGGCAGATTCGCGAAGGCGGCTGGCCCGACGAGAGCTGGGAACTCACCTTTAAGTGCCGGGCGCCCGAATACGGCAAGGCCGCCGAATTCGATACGGACACGACGATGTCGAAGCTTCAGAAGAAAAAGTTCAAACAGGAGATTATTCGAGGCGAAGCGCCCGGCTCGATGGCCAGCATCTACTCGAACAACGTGATCGTGGAATATCCGGAGATCGACGTCTCGTTTCCGCTTTCGCGGCTGGCGAACGCGCTGCCGCATCTCAGAACGCTCGGCTTAGATATGGACGAAACGCTCTCGATCGTCGCCGGAGCAAAGGTTTTCGAGATTCAGTGCACGCTGGGAAACCTGTCGTTCGGTCACGGCATTTCGGCGCACGCAAGCTTGGCGGTTTGGCTGCGGCCAGTCCCGGATAAGTTCGAGGCATTGGTGGCGGAGTTCGGTTTCTCGACCCGCGTCACCGACGACGAGAAGAATGAGAAGGGTCAAACGGTCGCCGACGAATTCTTCAAGGCGCTGCAGATCGAGTTGAAGAGCTATCTCGCCGACGGAACGACCAAAACCGCGCTGATCTACGGCGACGAGGCTTCGTAGCCGTTGTGGATTCTCGTGCGGGCCGGGTTTGCAGCTTGCGTCGCGATCCTTTGGCTTTGTTGCGGCACGGCCGCCCGCGCGCAAACGGCCCCCACCCCTACGCCGAGCGCGAGCCCGTTAACGGTCAGCGGATTTTTCCGCTCGTACTACTTCACCCGGCAGAACGCGACGAACAATCCCGGCGTCCAGTTCGACTACACAACGGGGCGATGCAACGGCGCGGGGCCGTGCGTCAATCAGGCGACCCTCAATAGCGCCGTCGACCTGCGCGCGGAGTACGCGCTGGGCGGCGGGTGGACGGCCGCCGCCGCGTACTTCTATGCGCAGCCGTTTAACGGACCGTGCTCGACGGCCGTCTCGCATGCCCGCGGCGCGCCCTGCATTTCCCAAAATCCGCCCAATACGAATCCCGACGACACGCTGCCCGGCTTCGCGTTGAGCACCTTTCCCGAAGCGTACCTGGGGTACAAAAAGGGCGCGTTTTCGGCGACGTTAGGCGACCAGTTGTTCGTATCGCCCTGGGCGGCG
>DASXDV010000007.1:0-2518 GCA_036490465.1 Candidatus Tumulicola sp.
GCGGCAATGGCCACTTCCACTCCGGGCAGCGAGCGTCCGGACGCGCCGTATTCGTTGGCTGCCGTCGAACTGGCGGTAACCACCGGAGAGGCCTCGGTCAGTCCGTAGCCTTGCATAATCGGAACGCCCAGTCCGAGGAACGTCATCGCGGTGTCGAGGTGGAGCGCGGCGCTTCCGCTCACGAAATATCGGAGCCGGTCGAGGCCGAGGCGCGCGCGGATCTTGCCCAGCACCAGGCGCCGCGCGACGGCGTACTGCAGCGCCAGTACCGGCGACGGGCCGCGCTCCAGCACCGTCGCCCGCGCGTATTTTCGGCCGGTTTCGAGCGCCCATGGGACGAGCGAGGCTTGCAGTCCGCCGGCCTTCATGGCCGTTCCCTTGACGCCGGCCAGCACCCGGTCGAAAATCCGCGGCACCGACGTCATGACCGTGGGCCGGGCGTCGCGCATATCGCCGAGCAGCGCGGCCGGATCGCGGCAGACGTAGCAGCGTACGTGTGCCAGCAGGTACACGTACAGAATCGTGTGCTCGAAAATATGCGAAAACGGTAAGACCGAAAGAACGACGCTGCCGGCGACCAAGTCGTCCAGCCCGAACGCGAGCGCTGCCGCCGCATCGAACGCAACGTTGTCGTGCGAAAGCATCACACCCTTGGGATCTCCCGTCGTTCCCGACGTGTAGATCAAGACGGCCAAGTCGTCGGGCCCGACTGCCGTTTCGCGCGCGGCCGAGGACTCCGGGGCTTCCCGGCGCGCGAGCGCTCCGCCGGACTCGAAGGCCGCGAGCCCATCGTTGCCGACAGCTTCGAAAACGACCGTCCGCGGAAGCGTCGCGCCGCTGGCCGTCAGTCGCTCGAGGGTCGCGAGCGAATCGGCAAAAATCAGCCGCGCCGCCGAGTGCTTTAAGATGTAGGCGGTGTGATCGAGCGCCTGAGTCGGATAGATCGGTACGACGACGCAGCCCGCAAAGAGCGTCGCGAAGTCCGCGACGATCCAATCCACGCAGTCGTGAGCGACGATCGCGACCCGATCGCCCGGCGACAGACCCGCGCCGGCGATCGCGCACGCAAGGTTCTCGACGCGCTCGAGCAGGCTCGCGGCCGAGACCGCGGTCCACGTTCCGGCGGTCCGTTCCAAGAACACTTCGGGACGCGGCGGTGCGAGCGCTCGGCGTATTAACTGCGGGAGCGTTTCTTTCGCCGGATGCTCCGCCGCCATGTCCGAGCGAGTTCGCCCGACCGGTGGGCACCCCTCCGGCGCTTTAAGGGTACGGTCGCAGAAACGGCAACGCGCGATCGAGCCGCGCTTGCGTCATGCCGGCGACGTCGAGCAGTTCGTCGGTGGACGCGAACGGACCGTCGAGCTGGCGCATTTCGACGATGCGGCCGGCGATCGCTCGGCCGATGCCGGGAACGCGTTCCAGCGTGGCGCCGTCGGAAGCGTTGACGTCGACGCTTGCGGGAGCGATCGGCGGGGCGCCGCCCGCCGCCCGCGAACGAACCGCACCCGGCTCCCGGCGATTCGCGCGATACCGGCGCACCGGCGTCCGCGTCGGGGACTCGCCGCGGACGGGAACGTAGATCTCATCGCCGTCGAGCGCGCGTGCGGCGAGATTGACGGCATTTAAGTCAGCCGCATCGCTCGCCCCGCCGGCGCTGGTGATTGCGGCGGCAACGCGCTCGCCGGGCCGCACGCGGTACAAACCCGGGCGGCGTACCGCTCCGGCGACGTAGACCAGCGCGTCTTGCACCTCGACGGAGTGCGCCCCGGTTGCGCGCCGCGGCCGGCGCCCGGCAGCGTCGGACGATGCGGTTGCGACCGAAACCGGCGCTTGGAAGGCGGGTCGTGGAGCGGGGTGCCAGAGGGCGGCGGCCGCCAGGACGAGCGCCCCGGCGACTAGCGCGACGCGCGTCAACACGCCGTTCCTTCACGCGCGGGCGTCCTACCGGAAAGGTAGCGGCTCGATGCGAGAGCGTGTACGATGCTGGCTATGGCGCAGAGCTACGATCATCGGGCCATCGAGCGGAAGTGGCAGGAGCGTTGGGAGCGCGACGGCATCTACCGCGCGAACGAAGGCGGCGAAACGGCGAAATACTACGTTTGCGAGATGCTGCCATATCCGTCGGGCGACTTGCACGTCGGCCACGCCAAAAACTACGCGTTCGGCGATGCAATCGCCCGAATGATGCGCATGCTCGGCTACGACGTCCTTCATCCGATGGGCTGGGATGCATTCGGCCTGCCCGCCGAAAATGCCGCGATCGCGCGCGGCATCGCTCCCGCCGATTGGACCGTCGCCAACATCGCCAACATGAAGCGGCAGATCCGCCTCCTGGGAACGAGCTACGACTGGACGCGCGAAATCGCCACCTGCGATTCCGAATTTTACCGCTGGAATCAGTGGCTGTTCTTGCAGCTCTACGAAGCCGGGTTGGCCTACAAACGCGAAGCACCGGTCAATTGGTGTCCGCACGATCGCACCGTGCTCGCCAACGAGCAGGTGGTCGACGGACGCTGCT
>DASXDV010000027.1:0-21683 GCA_036490465.1 Candidatus Tumulicola sp.
CGCAATACACGCACGCCGAGTCGGGCAACTCGACGTCGAACTCCGTCGAGATTCGCGCCTCGAATCCCCGTCCGGCGGCGGCGATCGCAAACGTATTCTGGGCGTCGGTGCCGCAGGCCTCGACGCACTTGTAGCACAGAATGCATTTTGAATAGTCGCGGACGTAGAGATTGTTGTCGACCTTCGCCGGCTGCGCGACGGTGGCGCGCTGCTCGCCGTACCGGTTCGGATCGGCGCCGTAGCGCGAGCAGTATCGCAACGCGTCCGGGGCCGTCGAAAGATCGACCGAAGACGCGAGGAATTCGAGCACCATCTTGCGGCTGTGCCGCACGCGCTCCGAATCCGTGCGAACGACCATTCCTGCTTCGGCTTTGCGAGCGCAGGCGGGTACGAGCGTGCGCGCGCCCTCCAACTCGACGACGCACACCCGGCAGGCATTGACGGGCGTCAGCGTTTGAAGAAAGCATAGCGTGGGCGTCTCCACTCCGGCGGCGGCGCAAGCGTCGAGGATCGTCGCGCCGGTCGCCACGGTAACGGGTGCGTCGTCGACGGTCAACTGAAGCGGTGGCGGCGCCGCGCGCGCGGGGTCTTGCGGAAGCGGTCCTCGGATCACGGCGCGCCGCTTGCGAAAAAGGCTTCGAGGTCCTTGCTCGCCGATGCGATCGCATTGGCGGCGGTCTGACCCAAACCGCAGATCGACGCATCGCGCATGGCGCGTCCGATCTCGTCGAGCAGCGTGAGATCGCTCGCGGTCCGCGCGCTGCCGCCGGCGCCCACCAGCCGCCGGAGGGCCTCTTCTTGGCGCACCGTACCGACGCGGCACGGCACGCACTGCCCGCACGACTCCTCGCGGAAGAATTGCGCGATCCGCAACAGGACGGCCCGCAGATCGGCCTTTGCGTCGAAGACCATCACGACGCCGGAACCGAGCGTCGCGCCGGCCGCACGGGCGCCTTCGAACGATAACGGCAGCGCGAGCGCGTCGGCGCTTACGAAACTCCCGGCCGCCCCTCCCAACAGGATCGTCGCTATCGACTCCGGCGCGATCCCGCCCGCGAGTCGGAGCAGGGTTCCCAGCGTCGTGCCGTGCTCGACTTCGTAGAGACCCGGTTGCGGAACGGCACCGGAGACGCAGAATAACCGAGTGCCGGTCGAATCGGGCGTTCCTAGCCGCGCGTACGCCGCGCCGCCTTCGAGCACGATCCACGGCAGGTTCGCGAGCGTCTCGACGTTGTTGACGATCGTCGGCCGGCCGAATAGGCCGACTTCCACGGGGAAAGGCGGCTTGCTGCGGGGTTCTCCACGCTTACCCTCGATCGAGTTGAAGAGCGCGGTCTCCTCGCCGCAGATGTAGGCCCCGGCACCGCGACGGATCTCGACGTCGAACGCAAAGCCGCGCTTCATGACGCTATCGCCTAGGAGGCCGCCGGCGCGGGCCTCCGCAATCGCACCGGCGAGACGGCGTGCCGCCAGCGGGTACTCGCCCCGCAGGTAAATGAAACCGCGTTCGCAGCCGGCCGCGAAACCGGCGATCGTCATCGCTTCGATGACCGCGAACGGATCGTGCTCCATGAGGATGCGATCCTTGAACGTGCCGGGTTCGGACTCGTCGGCATTGCATACGAGATAGTGGGGACGCGCCGGAGCGCCGGCGACCGATTGCATTTTTCGGCCGGTCGGAAACGCCGCTCCGCCGCGGCCGAGTAATTTCGAAGCCAAGGTTTCTTTTACGACGCCGGGAGCACCGAGTTCGAACGCGCGTTCCAGCGCCCGGTAACCATCGTGCCGGCGATAGTCGTCGAGACTTTCCGGATCCACGCGCCCGATGCGCCGCAGCAGCCGCAGGGGCGCGCCGCCGACGTGCGGCGCCGCCGCACTCGCCGGCGCGTTGCCGGTTTGCAAGTGCGCGACGGCGGCATCGGCGTCGAGCGGTGCGATTTGGCGCGCGACCGGCTCGTCGCCCGCAACCGTCAACAGCGCCGCCGGGGCGCGATCGCACAAGCCGAGGCACGGGCTGCGAAGCCAGGTCACTCGCCCGTCGGCCGCCGGTTCGCCCGCCGGCCCGAAGACGTCGCCGAGACGGCGCGCGATCGTCTCGGACCCCGCGTTCAGACACGCGATGTCGTCGCAGACGTGGAGCACGCCCGGCGCGCGCGGAGCGGTGGAAAACATTGCGTAAAACGTCGCGACGCCGTACGCGTCGGCCGGTGCCACGGCGAGCCGCCGGCAGGCGTAGTTGAGGGCGCCGGCGCTGATCCATCCGACGCGTTCGGCGATGGCGTGAAGCACCGGAAGCAGCAAGTGGCGCCGTTCGCGCGCGTCGTGACCGCCGCTCCAGCCGCCGGCCGCGCCTAAAACGCCGTCGATCGCGCTGCGCTCCACGTCGGTCTCGACGCTCGCCGTGAAGTGGAGATCCATTACGCGCGCTCGATTTGCACGGCTGCCGCTTTGAATTCCGCCGTGCCGGATTTGGGGTCGATCGCATCGATCGTCAAAACGTTGGTTGCGACCTCGTCGTTGAAATGCGGCGTCATGAAGACCAAACCGGCCCGCAGTCCGTCGTCGATCCGCACCGGTGCGACGACGGATCCGCGCCGCGACCGGACGCGGACGCGTTCGCCCTCGCGCACGCCGTACCGAGTCGCGTCCTCGGGCGAGATGTCGAGGCTCTCGCCGCGCCGCAGCGGCGACGTGTATCCGCCGCTTTGCACGCCGGTGTTGAACGAATCCAAGCGTCTTCCGGTCGTCAGCCGCAACGGATACTCTTCGTCGAGCGCTTCGACCGGCGGGTCGTGCTCGACGACTGCGAACGGCGCTCGCGGGCCGCGAATCGGATCTTCCCATAACCGTCCGTGCAGGTACTTCTCGCCGGGATGGCTGTCGTCGTAGCACGGCCACTGCAGACCGCCGAGCTTCTCGAGCCGGTCGTAGCTCATGCCGGCGTGCCACGGCGAAAGCGAGCGGCATTCGTCCCAGATCATTTCGGCACGGCATTCCCCCCAGTCGAATCCCAAACGGGTGGCCAGGGCGTAGAGAATTTCGGAGTCCTCGCGCGCTTCGCCGGGAGGGTCGAGGGCCTTGCGCACGCGCTGCACGCGACGCTCGCTGCTGGTGACCGTTCCTTCGCTCTCGCACCAGCTCGACGCCGCCGGCAGCACCACGTCGGCCAGTTCGCCGGTCTTGGTCAGAAAGATGTCTTGGACGATCAGACACTTGAGATTGCGCAGCACCGCCGTCGCGTGGCGCTGATCGGCTTCCGACTGAGCCGGGTTCTCGCCGATCACGTAGAGCGTGTCGAGTTGGCCGCGCTCCATCGCTTCGAACATCCCGCTCAAGTTCCAGCCGGGTTCGGAGGGGACGGTCGCGCGCCATCCTTTTTCGAACTTTGCGCGCGTTTGCGTGTCGGCGACGTTTTGGCCGCCGGGATACTTGTCAGGGAGGGCGCCCATGTCGCCGCCGCCCTGCACGTTGTTCTGCCCGCGTAAGGGACAGACACCCGAACCGTAGCGACCGACGTGCCCGGTGAGTAACGCGAGATTGATCAACGCGCGAACGTTGTCGACGGCGTTGTGGTGTTCGGTGATGCCGAGCGTCCAACAGAGCTGGGCGCTGGCGGCGCCGGCGTAGGCGCGAGCGAACTCGGCGATCCGATCGCGGGGTACCCCGGTGGTCCTTTCCGCGTACTCGAGCGTGTACGGTTCGACGCAGCGAGCATAGGCGGCAAAACCGCTGGTCGCCCGCTCGACGAACGTCCGGTTTTCCAAACCTGCGGCCAAGATCTCTCGCCCGACCGCGTTTGCCAGCGCGATGTCGGAACCGACGTCGAGCCCGAGCCACGCATCCGCCCAGCGTGCCGAACCGGTCCGGCGCGGGTCGACGACGTACAACTTGGCCCCGTTATGAATGCCCTTGAGGACGTGGTGAAAGTAGATCGGATGCGTTTCGCGCGCATTCGATCCCCAGAGTACCACGACGCCGGTGCGCTCAGCTTCTTCGTACGAGCTGGTGCCGCCGCCGGCTCCGAAGACCGTCGTCAGACCGACGACGCTCGGAGCGTGTCACGTTCGGTTGCAACTGTCGACGTTGTTGCTGCCGACGACGACGCGAGCGAACTTTTGTGCGACGTAGTTCACCTCGTTGGTCGCTTTCGAACAGCTGAACATTCCAAACGTCGTCGAGCCGTCGCGCCGGCGCGCGTCGCTCAGCGCGGCCGCGGCGCGGTCGAGCGCCTCGCCCCACGTGGCTTTGCGCAGCGTTCCGTTTTCGCGAACGAGCGGATGCGTCAACCGTTTATAGGGTTTCATGATCGCCCCTTTTCCGGTCGCCGGGGCGTTACCTCGCGCGCTCCAACGTGCTCGCCAGAAACGTCAGCAGCAAGGTTCCGAAGAACGCCGTCGCCAGCGCCGCCGGCGCGAGACCGCGCCCGAAATGTGCGACCAGCACCGCGGCCAAGGTGCCTAGCGGCGCGGCGACCGATCCGCCGGTGACGAAATCGAAGATCGCGGCGAGGGCTTTCACGCGGGCGCATCCACGAGCCGCATCGCCGCCACGATGGCCGCGGCCGCGAGCGCGTACGCGGCGGCAATCGCAAACAGGGTCGCATCCCCCGCCGGCCAAGCGATCCCTAGCGCTTCGCCCGTCCAGAACGTTCCCAGGGCAAAGAGCATCACGCCGACGAGCGCTTTGAGCGCGTTCTCGGGGACGCGTGCGAACGGCGCTCGCAGCGCGAAGGCCGCGATCGCGACGACCAGGAGCGCGACGGCTGCGCCGCCCACGGACCATGCGAGTGACCGCGCGCCCGCCGCTCCGAACGTGACGACGATGACGGCGACCTCGAGACCTTCCACGAACACGCCTTGAAACGCGACGGCGAATCCGAGCCGTCGCTCGCGGTCGGCGCGCAGCCGAGCCAACTCGCGGTCGTAGATTGCGGCTTCGTCGCGCAGGCTGCGGCGGCCGGCGTAGCGCCAAACGGCTTTGCGGAGCCAGCCGATGCCGAAGAGGATGAGAAACGGTCCCACGACCGACTGGACGCGCGCGAGCGAGGCGGCGTTGCCGAGCAGCGGTCCGAAGATGGCCACGATCGCGGCGAGTGCCGCCGCGGCCCAGAGCGTTCCCCGCAACGCCGCGCGCCATCCTTGGGCGAAGCCGACCGCCAGCACGATCGTCGCGGCTTCGACGAACTCGACGCTCGAAGCCAGGAAGGTCGTCCCGGCGAGCACCCACCCGTTCATCGGAGGCCCGGCTCAACGCAGGGCGGAGGAAGCGTCCGGCCGATGTCGCAACTTCGCCAACCCGGACGTCCGCCAGAAGGAGCCGCATCGTGGACCTTTCGTCGACAACCGTCTTCGCCGGCAACGATTTCCGGCGGTACGAGGACGCCAAAGTCGGTCTGCTGACCCACGGGTTGCAGTACGGTACCGGATGCTTCGAGGGGATCCGCGGTTATTGGGTGCCCGAGGAAGAAGAGCTCTTTCTGGTTCTTCTGCGCGACCATTACGAGCGCTTGGCGACGTCGGCCAAAATCCTCACCATGACCCTTCCGAAGACGACCGACGAGTTGATCGACATCACGATCGAGCTGTGTTTGCGCAACCGCTTTCGAACCAACATTTACATCCGGCCGTTCGTGTATAAGGCTGCCGAAGACGTCGGCGTGCGTCTCCACGGCGTCCCCGACGCCTTCGCCATCGTGCCGATGCCCTACGTTCCTTACCTCGACGCGAGCCGCGGTCTGCATGTGTGCGTGAGTTCGTGGCGCCGCGCGGACGATACGATGGCGCCGCCGCGAGCGAAGATCACGGGCTTGTACGTGAACTCGGCGCTGGCCAAGAGCGAAGCGGTGCAGAACGGCTACGACGAAGCGGTTCTGCTCTCGCACGACGGACACGTCGCCGAAGGATCCGCGGAAAATATCTTCTTGGTGCGGCGCGGCGTGCTGTACACGCCGGATCCGTCGCAGAACGTCCTCGAAGGCTGCACCCGGCGCGCGATCATGGACATCGCCCGCGACGAGTTCGGACTGGAGGTCGTCGAGCGGTCGATCGACCGCGGCGAACTCTACGCGGCCGAGGAAGTGTTCTTCACCGGAACGGCGGCCGGCATTTGTTACGTCACCTCGATCGACCGGCGGACCGTGGGCGACGGCCGGATCGGCCCGATCGCCAAGAGCCTCAGTGAGTTTTACGATCGCGTCGTGGTCGGTCGCGACCCGCGTTACGACCGTTGGGTTACCCGCGCGTACGCGTCGGTCGCTCAGCCGCCCGTCCCGAGATCGTCGCCGAGTCCCGTACTCCAGTAGCGCAGGTCCGGCGATCCCCCCGCGCCCGGGGCGCCCAGCGCCGCGGGAAAGGTTAGTCCGCTGCTCTCCCGCCACCGCGCGAGCCGCACTTCGTCGGCGTAGGCCATCCGCGAAATCGAGTGGATGAAGGATCGGCCGAGCGTCTTAGAAGGCAGCGCCGTCGTCATGACGGCGATGACGTAGGGCGCGTTGTCGGCAAAGATGATTCCCGCGTCGTTGAGGGTGTCGTAAAGCGAGCCGGTCTTGTGCGCGATCCGGACGTCGGGCAACGGTTCGGGCAGGAGCGTGTTGAACTGGTCTTGTTCCAGAACCGCGATCATCGCGTTGGACGCCCATTCGTCGATCAGCCGCCGATGTGCCATCAGGGCGAGCAGCCGCACGAGATCGTCCGGCGACGTTCGCAGCTGACGCCGGACGTCCCATCCGTCGGTGCGAATGTCGTCGGTGAGCCGGGTGTGCTTGAGGCCGAGTTCGCGCATCGACGTGTTGATGCGGTGCCTTCCGACGAGCCGGATCAGCATATTGGTGGCCGTATTGTCGCTGACGTCGATCATCTTTTCGATCAGCTTGGAAACCGAATACGACGTGCCTGCGCGGGCATCGCACAAGTCGCCCGAGCCCCAATCCTTGTCGCTCGCGCGCAGCACGACGCGGCGATTCAGATCGAAGTGGCCCGCTTGCAGTTGGGCGAACACTTCGACCATTACCGGAATCTTGATCGTCGAGGCGGCCGGCATGCTCGCGCCGGCGTTGACGCCGGCGTGATAGCCGGTGCTTAAATCGAACACTTCCAACGCGCTCGGCGCGGGAAGCCGGGCGGCGAGCCGATGCGCTTCGCGATCGAGTTGCGCGAGCGGCGCGGGAAGCCCGGCAAAAG
Source organism: Candidatus Tumulicola sp. (assembly GCA_036490465.1). Lineage (GTDB taxonomy): Bacteria > Vulcanimicrobiota > Vulcanimicrobiia > Vulcanimicrobiales > Vulcanimicrobiaceae > Tumulicola. The sequence continues at coordinate 7,179 of DASXDV010000027.1, forward strand.
CGGACCCCGTCGCGGCGACGAGGACGATCGAGGAAATCGCAACGACAGTCGCAGCGTGACGCCACATGCTAATCGTGGCGTTTGCTTCGCGCGGGCGCGCTCTCCTGCCGGTTCGGCGGCCGCCGCCGGTCGCGACCGGGGGCCCGGTCGACCGGGCGGCGAACGCGGCGCGGGATGAACGCCAAGGATCTGCGCGTGGACGCGCCGCGGCGCTGGAGCGAACGGATCGCCGGCGTCTGTTGGCTTCCGCGCCTGATCGACAAAACGCGTGCGGCGCTGGCCGGAACGCTCGGCACGTATCTTTACGGTCAGCGCCCGATCGATCGCGGCTTGCTGCACGCGTTGGGCGTGAGTCACGACGAGTTTGCCGCGATCGTCTTGCGCGCCGTCGTCACGGCGTTAGACTCGCGCGACGGAGCTTCGCTCTCCCGCGCCCGCGCCTGGAGCGATCGCCTGGTGCGGCGGCAGCGCGCGATACTCTGGCTGCTCGACGTCGATGACGGTTACTGCGCCTCGCGGCTGCGCGCGCCGATCGCATTCGGCGCCGATGCCGTCGCGGGGGCGATGAAGCGAATCTGGCCGTGGCACGCGGCCGGACGCCGATGAGTTACCGGCCGGATCCGTGGCGCTGGATGAACGACCGGCGCGTCACCTTCGCGCTCAAAGTGCTGATGACGATCGTGCTGGCGTGTTACGCCGCCCAGTTCGCGTTGGGGTTTTTGGGGCAAATTCGCGCCGTCGTCTACATCGTCATCGGGTCGGTCTTCTTCGCCTACCTGATCTACCCGGCGGTCCATCGCTTGCGCCGCCGGATGCCGCTCCCGATCGCGATCCTGGTCACCTATGCGGCAATCATCGCACTGTTGGTGGCGCTGGGCTGGTTCGTGATTCCGCGCGTGACCGAAGACGTCGGCACGTTCGTGCAGCACTATCCCGAGCTCTCGACGCGAGTCAACGGCATCATCTACAATCCGAACGATCCGTTGACGGCGCGTTTGCCCGGCTGGATCCGCGACGAGATCGCGCGCATTCCCACCGAAATCGGCACTTGGGTGAAAACGCGCGGCGTGGAGAGCGTCGGGCGCGTCGTGCTCGTGCTCGCGGGCGGTTTTGCGGCGATCGCGACCTTCGTCATCATCCCGTTGATGACGGCCTACCTCTTGCTCGATCTCGAGAACTTGCGCGACGGTCTCGCTGCGATCGTCCCGGAGCGGCGCTGGCGCGCCGTGCTGGCACTCCTGCGCGATATCGATTCCGTGGTCGGGGGATTCATTCGCGGGCAGCTGTTGGTGGCGATCTCGGTCGGCGTGCTCATCACGATCGCATTGCTCGTCCTGCACGTCCGGTACGCGTTTTTCTTCGGGCTGCTCGCGGCGATCGGCGACCTGGTGCCGTACGTCGGCGCGATCCTCGCATTTTTGCCCGCCTTCACGGTTGCGTGGCTAGGCAACGGAATCGTCAACGCCCTCTTGGTTCTGGCGGCGTTCGTCGTGATCTTCGAAGCCGAAGGGCACCTCTTGGCTCCGAACATCGTGAGCAAGACGGTCAGTTTGAGCCCGTTCGTCGTGCTGCTGGCGCTGCTGATCGGCGGCGAACTGGGCGGCATCTTCGGGTTGCTCGTGGCGATTCCGATTGCGGGCAGTTTGCGCGTGATCGCGCTAAGGGTCTTTCGCCTGCGATCCGCGAACGAGCCGTGACCGTGAACCCGACGCAGACCCTGCCCGCGCGCGTCGACATCGTCGGCGTACCGATGGACTTAGGCGCCAGCCGCCGCGGCGTCGACATGGGGCCGTCGGCGATTCGTTACGCGCAGCTGCACGCCAAACTCGAACGGCTCGGAATACCGTCGGTCGTCGATCACGGGAACCTACACGTCCCGATTCGCGAGTCGGCGGCGCTCGACGATGCGAAGGCGAAGTATTTCGGCGTCATCCAGCACGTGTGCGACGAGCTCGCCGGGGTCGTGGAAACCGCCGTCCGCCACGGCGGAATGCCGGTGATATTGGGCGGCGATCACTCGATCGCGATGGGAACGCTGGCCGGACTAACGCGCGCGGCCGGAGCGCCGCCGGGCCTAGTCTGGATCGACGCGCATGCCGATATCAACAGTCCGCAGAGTTCCGCCAGCGGAAACGTGCACGGCATGCCGCTCTGGTTCGCTTTGAAAAACGGCTACGCGGAATCGGGACGAACCGTCCAAATCGGCCTGCGGGACGTCGACCCCGGCGAGAAAGCGATGCTGCGGGAACTCGGCGTGAAAGCGTTCACCATGAGCGACATCGACAAGAACGGGATGAAGGCCGTCATGGAAGAAGCGCGCGCACTCGCCGGCAGCGGCGGCCGCGGAATTCACGTCTCGTTCGACATGGACGGGATCGACCCGAGCGAAGCGCCCGGGACGGGCACTCCGGTACGCGGAGGCTTGAGTTTTCGCGAAGCCCACCTGATCATGGAGATGCTGCACGAAAGCGGGCGGCTCGGCTCGATCGAAATGGTCGAGATCAATCCGATTCTGGACCAGCGCAATCAAACCGCCATTCTCGCGGTGGATTTGATTTGCTCGGGCTTGGGGAAGTCGATACTCTAGACGAGGCGATTGGCTAAAGCCGGATCGTTGCGCGGCCTTCGCACGAGATGCCGCCGCCGCAAACCGCCGGATCCCAACTGGCATCGGCCAACAGCGACTCGATGCGCGTTTGCGTCGTCGGGTCGACTTCCGGTTGAAAATCCACTGCTTTGGTCCGGCCGTCTTCGCCGACGGTCACGACCAGCGTCACGTGAATGCCGAGCGAGCCGAGTTGTTTACGAACCCCCGGATCGAGTACCGGATCGGGTTGCTCGGCGCCAAACGGGAGATAGCCGCCTTTATCGCGCCCGACCGTGCTGGCGACCGCCCGCGGCGGCGGTGAGGTGGTGGGAGCGGGGGCGGCGTCGCCGCCTCGGCCTTCGCCCGAACGCGGGGCCGATGCCGTTACCGGAGCCGACGACACTCGATTGGCTGCCGGCGGCGGCGAGGCAACTCGGTGCGACGAGGGGCGCTCGAGTTCGACGCGGCTGGCTTCGGCGATCACGATTGCGGCGCTGCGATGCGGGGCGACCGCTCGCGGCTGCGGGCGCGGAGGCCGGCGCGGCTCGATTTCGATGTGGGCAATTCGCGTGAAGGTGATCGTCTCGACGGTCGCTCCCGAAGTCGGCGTCCAGGCGAGTGCCGGAATGAGCGCGAGGGCCAGCGCGTGCACCGCCAAAGAGACGAGCAAGGCTCGTCCCATCAGCCGGCTCGACGGATCGCGCGCCGATGCAACCATGGTCCCTCCGGTGGGCTTCCTTCGCTGGCAACGCGCAACCGGCCCCGCTCGTGACGGATTGAAAGCCGGGAGATGACCCCTACCGATATCGTCCTTTACCAAGCCGAATGGTGTACCTACTGTGCGCGGGTTCGCAGGGTGCTGACCGACCTGCTCCTCGACTACCGGGTCGTCAATGTGCCCGAAGACCACGCACAACGCGGGGCGCTCAAAGCGCTCTTCGGCGTTACCGGGATTCCGTCGCTGACCGACGGCGACGTGAAGATCGCCGACGACGACGACGCGATCGTCAATTACCTAAAGAAAACCTACGGCAAGAAAGGCTAGCGGCCGCCCCTCGCAAGCCTAGACTTCGGCTCCCCACGCATCCCAGCCGGGCGTGGTCGACCGCGCGAAGAGTTCGATCCGCGAACGCCGCCCGCATAGGCTTTCGATCCGATCGCGAAAGACGGCCGGCTTTTCGCTGTGCCGTCCGCGCGGCGCGAGCACGACTTGCGATTGAGCCAAATCCAAAATTGGGAATGGCCGGCCGGTCGGCGTCGTCGTTGCAGACAGCAGCAGTTCGGTCGTCGGCTTGGTGAACGTCGGCGGTACGCCTTGGCCGCTGATGATCCGGCCGGCCTTGTTCACCTTCACCCAAACGTAGGCGACGCCGCGATAGTGCAGGCCCCATGCTTCGATCAGTTTGATCGCAAACTGCAGCCGCGGACAGGTCGCCCAAACGAACGCAGCGGCGCGCTTGTTGAGAATGGCGCGCACGTCGAGCGCGGCCAGCTGTTCGAGCGACATGAGCGGATAGTGTTTGCCGGCGGCTGCGTCTTTGATCGGGCTTCCATAATACTGCCACGGTGGATCCACGTAGGCGATGTCGTACCGGCGCGCCGGCAGCGGCGGCAGCACGGCGTGCGGCGGCGCTTCTGCTCGACGGCTCAACCGCCGAAGATGGATTCGATTCTTGGGAGAGTGGCCAGGCATTGCGGCGTACGTTCTAGACGATCGCGCCGAGCGCTCCCGCGAGGAGCGCTCCGCTTAAGGTGGCGGCGAAATTGACGGCGTCGTTACCGAACCATCGCAGGCCGCGGCGCAAGGTCGTCGTCGTTCCGCAGCGGTGGGGGTTCGTTTCGCACGCCAACGCGCAGGCCGGACACCAGCGCAGCGCCTGCAGCGTGGCACCCAGGAGCGAATCGAGCGTCGCGCCGGCGACGCCGCCGATTGCCGCGGGCCAGAACCCGGCAACGCCCGCGAGTGCCGCAACGCCCGCAACGCAGCCGGCGCCCCCGAACGTCGCCAGCGTTCCGAGCGGCGTCACGCCGCCCGAAAGACCGGGAGCGATCCGGCGCAGCGTCACCAGCGAACGCGGAACTTGCCGCGACAGCATTCCGATCTCGGTGCCCCACGTATCGGCGGCTGCGGCCGCGAATGCGCCGGCAAACGCGGCCGACAGCGGCGCGCCCCAGCGCAGGGAAAACAACGCGCACGCGGCCGCGACGCCGCCGTTGGCTAGAACCTGCCAGGCGTCGCGCGGGCCTTGCTTGCCGTTTTCGGCAGCCTCACGTTTGCGCCGCTCGCGCAAACGCGAGAATAGCACCGATGGAATGAAGAATGCGAACAGCACCAGCGCGGCGCGCCATCCGCCGGCGCCAAAGGTGACCGCGCCGACCGCGAAGGCCGCCGCCGCTCCGCCGCCGGTAAGGGAGCGCGCACGAAATGCGACCAGGGCAACCGCCGCGGCCAGAACGATCCCCTTCGCTACGCCGCTCACTGCGCCGCGAAATGCGCCGCCAGCGCGTCGATCAATCCCTCGATGGTGTACGTATCGGCGGTGACGTCCACGTGCAGGCCGATATCCCGGGCCGCTTGGGCTGCGATCGGGCCGATGCACGCAATCGTTTTGTCGCGCGCCGCCGCGACGGCACGTTCGGGTCCACCGAGCAACGTTTGGAAGGCGCGCGCTGCGGCGGCATTGGCGAACGTGAAAACGTTCGCGCGCGCGGTTTTTTCGGCAAAAGCGGCGTCTTCGACGATTACGGTGCGGTATGCGGGGACGATCGTCGGCAAGAGGCCGGCGCCGGCAAGCATTCGGGGCAGTGTGTCGCGAGCTTCCTGTGCGCGGTAGATCATCACCCGGTCGCCGGGCGCCGCGGCGTCGATCAGCGCGCGCGCGATCGCTTCGCCGACGAACTCGGCCGGCGTGACCTCGGGGCGGATGCCGTAGCTCTCGAGCCGCGCCTTGGTCTTCGGTCCGATGGCCGCGATTTTCACGCCTCCCAAATATCGCGCGTCGACGCCCTGCGCCCTCAACTGCGCGAACAACGCGTCGACGCCGTGGCGCGACGTGAAGACTAGCCAACGATACTCGTGCAGCTCGTCCAGCGCGCTTGCGGCGGCGGTCGGGTCGTCGGGAGGCTCGATGACGAGAACCGGTGCGAGAATCGGTTCGGCGCCGCAGGCGAGCAACGCGCTCGCAAACGCTTGGGCATCTTCGGCGGGGCGCGTTACGAGCACGCGCTTGCCGAACAGCGGAAGGTCTTCGAACCATCGAATTTCGGCGCGCAGGCCGACGACCTCGCCGACGATCAAGACGGCCGGCGCGGCGACGTTCGCGCGAGCGGCCGCGCCCGCAATCGTGTCGAGGGTGCCGACGACGGTTCGTTGGCTCGGGCGCGTCGCGTCCTGCACGATCGCCGCGGGCGTTGCGGCCGACAGCCCGTGCTCGACGAGTTGCCGGGCGATCGCGTCGAGGTGGGCCGCGGCCATCAGGAAAATCAGCGTCCGATGCGGGTCGGCGAGCTTGGCCCAGTCGAGCGTCGAAGCGGCCTTGCCGGGATCCTCGTGGCCGGTCGCGACCGTAAAGGCGACGTTGTGCGCGCGATGCGTTACCGGTATTCCCGCGTAGGCCGGTCCGGCCAGCGCCGAACTGATACCGGGAGCGATCTCGAAGGGGATCCCCGCGGCACGCAGAGCCTGTGCCTCCTCGGCACCGCGCCCGAAAACCAACGGGTCGCCGCCCTTCAAGCGGACGACGTGCTTGCCCTCGGCGGCCTCGCGGATCATTAGCATTTCGATCTCACGTTGCGCCATCGCGTGGTCGCCGCCGCGCTTGCCGACGAATACGCGCTCGCAGGTTGCCGGCGCGCGAGCGAGGATCGCCTCGCCGACGAGTGCGTCGTAGAGCAGCACGTCGGCGTCGGCGAGTAGCTCGGCGGCGCGTAACGTCAGCAGGCCCGGATCGCCCGGGCCTGCGCCGACCAACGAAACTCGTCCGCGTGCCTTATTGGTCGGCATCGGCGACGATCGCCCGCGGCACGAGCTGGGCGAGGTGCTCCGCCAAGTCGAGTTCGAACAGTTCGTCGAGTACGCGGGCGTGCGAAAGCGCTTGGTCCCGATCGGTGGCGGCTTTTTCGCGAAGCTTTACGATTACCGAATGCAACAGCTTCGAAACGATCGTCATCGTCATGCCGGTAACGAGCAGCTTCTCGCGCTCGCTGAGATCGGGGCATCGCGCGAATAACCGTTCCAGCTCCGCCATTCGGACCGCTTCGGCCCGTTGCGTCAGCGTGGCGATTGCGGGAACGGCGGCGCGCGAGCGATACCACTGCCAAAACCGGACGGCACACTCCTCGACGATCTCCTCGACCTCGGGGATCGCGTCGCGGCGAACCTCCAACTTCTCGTGGACGACGGATTTCAGTCCGTCGATGTCGACCAGTGCGACGTTTGGAATCTCGGCGATCGCCGGATCGGCGTCGCGCGGGACGGCGATGTCGACGACGAACATCGGGCGATTCGGCCGTCGTGTCATCGCTTCGCTCACGCGCGCCACGTTCAGAATGAAGTGCGACGCACCCGTCGAGGCGACGACTAAATCGGCGGCCGCGAGCGCGTCGCCGAGCCGCGGCAGTTCGGCGGCCTCGCCGATACCCGCTTCCAACGCGACCTCGCGGGCGCGCGCGACGGTGCGATTGGTGACGATGACGCGGCTCGCACCTTCCAGCCGCAGGCGTTTTACCGCGGCCGCGCCCATTTTGCCGGCGCCGATGACGACGATCGTTTTGCCCTCGAGCGAACCAAAGCGACGCTTCGCTGCGTCGACCGCCGCGGTCGCAATCGAACCGGACTCGTGCCCGATTCCCGTTTGCGCGCGCGCGGTCTTGCCGGCATTGAGCGCGTCGCGGAACAGGCGGTGCAGCGTCTTGCCGAGCGATTTGGCGTGCTGCGCCTGCACGTAGGCGTCTTTGACTTGGCCGAGGATTTCGGCTTCGCCGATCAGCATCGAGTCGAGCCCGGTGGCGACGAGGAAAAGATGGTCGACCGCCTGGCGCCCGAGCAGCGTGTACAGATACGACTCGATATCGTAGCCGGTCGTGCCGTGCCCGAAGTTGGTCAAAAAGGATTTGATCTGAGCGACGCCCGCTTCGTAGTCGTCGAGCTCGGCGTAGATCTCGAGACGTCCGCACGTTTGCAGCATTGCGGCCTCACGCACGGCCGGATAGTCGCGCAGCGCCACCAGCGCTTCGCCCATGCGCGATGCGGGGAAGGCGTGCCGCTCCCGCACGTCGACCGGGGCGGTGCGGTGCGAGAGCCCGACGCAGACGATCGGCATTACGCGCCTTCTCCCGCGGCGCGGTCTAGCGTCAGCCGATGGGTAAGAATCGACAACTCGCCCGCTAAATCGATGTTTCGCACGATCGCCGGGGCGTCCAGATCCAGGGCGATGGGGGCGAAGTTCAAGATCGCGCGCACGCCCAGAGCGACGATCCGGCGTGCGACTGGCCGCGCTTCTTCGGCGGGTACCGCGATCACGCCGACGTTGCAGTTGGCTTCGGCAAGCCCGCGCTCGATCTCGGCAACGTCCCGGACGGCAAGGCCTTGCCAGGTTTGACCGATCACGGCCGGCGACCGGTCGAAGATGGCGGCGATCCGAAATCGCGCTTCCCGCGCGCTGATGAAGGCGGCAAAGGCGTGGCCCAGGTAGCCGAACCCGACGATCGCAATCCGCCAGTCACGATCTAATCCTAGAACCCAAGCCAGCTGGTCGACTAGCGGATCGATCGCATATCCCTGACCGCGCCGTCCCAGCGGCCCCAACGCGGAGAGGTCCTTACGGATTTGGGTGCTGGCGATCGTGTGACCGAGGAATGCCGCTAAGCCGTGCGAGGTGACGGTCGTCTTGCCGGCCGCTTGGGCCTGGCGCAGGGCCCGATGGTAGGCATAAAGACGCGGAATCGAGACTTCGACCAGGGATGGAGACGGGGTCGCCCGCGGCCCTGCTTCGGCGGTCGGGGCTCCGAGCGACGGATCGATCATCGGGCCGCCATAATCCGAGTCAGCGCGGCGTCCGCGGCCTCGAGCGTTTGCTCGACGTTACGCGTCGTGTGGGCGGTCGAAACGAAGCCGGCTTCGAATTGCGACGGCGCGAGGTAAATGCCGTTGTCGAGCATCGCGCCGTAGTATTTCGCGAACGACTCGGTGTCGGACTTCAGCGCACTCTCCAAATCGGTAACCGGTCCGGCGGTGAAGAACGTCGAGAACATCGAACCGGCCTGGGTCGAGTAGTGCGCGATGCCGTGCTTGTTCATAACCTCGTGCAAGCCTTCGACCAGCAGTCGCGTCAGCACGTCGAGACGGCCGAACATGGTTGCATCGTCGCGCACGATCCGCAGCGTGGCGATTCCCGCAGCCATCGCGAGCGGATTACCCGAGAGCGTGCCGGCCTGATAGACGGGCCCTTCCGGTGAAAGGTACGCCATCACGTCCGCGCGGCCGCCGAAAGCCGCAACCGGCAGTCCGCCGCCGATGACTTTGCCCAGCGTGGTCAAGTCGGGCGACACGCCTTCGCGTTCTTGCACGCCGCCCCGCGCTACCCGAAATCCGGTCATCACCTCGTCGAAAATCAGCAACGTCCCGTGCTGCGAACAGAGCTCGCGCAGCCGTTGCAAATACCCCGGCGCGGGCAGTATCAGCCCCATGTTGCCCGGATACGGTTCGACGATCACCGCGGCTACCGCATCGGCGTGCGCCTCGAGCGCGCGCTCGGCCGCGCCTGCGTCGTTAAACGGAAGCACCAGCGTATCTCGCGCCACACCCTCGGTAACGCCCGGCGAACTCGGGACGCCGTTGGTCAGCGCTCCCGAACCGGCCGCAATCAAGAAGGCGTCGGCGTGGCCGTGGTAGCCGCCGGCGAATTTCACGACTTTCGCGCGGCGCGTGAAGCCGCGCGCGAGACGCAGCGCGCTCAAGGTCGCTTCGGTCCCGCTCGAAACGAAGCGGATGCGTTGGATCGACGGGACCATCGACACGATCAGCTCGGCAAGTTCGCTTTCCATTTCGGTCGGCGTACCGAACGAAGTTCCGCGCGCCGCCGCGGCGGCGATCGCTTTTACGATCGCCGGATGGGCGTGCCCAAGCAGCAACGGGCCCCAGGACAGCACGTAGTCGATGTATTCGTGGTCGTCGAGGTCGTGCAGCAACGCGCCGGAGCCGCTTTTCATGAAGATCGGGGATAGGCCGACGGCTTTGAAAGCCCTGACCGGTGAGTTCACACCGCCGGGGATCACCCGCTTGGCGCGGGCGAAGGCGGCGATCGAGCGTTCGAAGTTCAAGGGCTCGTCCTCGCGAGGCGCGCCCAATCCTCGGGCGTGTTAACGTTGACGAAACACGTACTCGAAACGCGAACGCGGCGGCTTGCGAGGCGTTCGATCAGCGCGTGCATGGCGTCGCGCCCGCTCGCAATGGCGGCGGGAGCTTCGCGCAAGACGGCGGCTCGCGAGTAGAGCGCGGCCAACGGCTCGATCCGCCCGTCGTGCTCGCAAACGACGGCTTCCAGATCCTGACGCCAGGCGTCCGCGAGCGTCTCGAACGCGTCCGCGGCGACTCGCGGTTCGTCGCCGGCAACGACGAAGACGCGCGCGTGCGCGAGTTGCTCGCAGGCCGACAACAGCGCGCGCAGCGGGCCGCCGTGCGGCCAGCGATCGGTCAAAAGCGGGACGTCGAGATGCGCCGCAATCGAGGGCGGCAGGTCCGCGCCGGCGGCGACGTAGACCGGCAGTCCGGTCGCCCGCGCATTTGAATAAACGCGCAGCAGCATCGGCTCGCCGTCCACGAGCTGCTCCAGCTTGCCGGGAAAGCGCGTGGCCCGTCCGCCCGCCAAGATGACGATTGCCGCGTCGCCGGGGTTCACGCCGGCCCGCTCGCCGCGCGCGTGCGGGCGGCAAACTCTTTAGCGAAGTAGGTGATGACGATGTCGGCGCCGGCGCGCACGAACGAGGTCAGCAACTCGTCGACCGCGCGGTCGCCGTCGATCCACCCGTTAGCCGCCGCCGCTTTGATCATCGCGTACTCGCCGCTGACGTTGAACACCGCGATCGGCAGGTCGAAGGCTTCGCGCGCGGCGCGCACGACGTCGAGGTAGGCGAGCGCGGGCTTGACCATGACGACGTCGGCGCCTTCTTCGACGTCGAGCGCGATCTCGTGCAGGGCCTCGCGCACGTTGGCGGGATCCATTTGATACGTGCGGCGGTCGCCGAACTGCGGCGCCGAGCCGGCCGCTTCCCGGAACGGCCCGTAAAACGCCGACGCATACTTGGCGCTATAGGCCATGATCGCGACTTCCGTAAACCCGCGCGCGTCGAGTGCGCTGCGAATCGCCTCGACCCGTCCGTCCATCATGTCCGACGGCGCCACGACCGCAATGCCGGCCTGAGCGTAGGTGACCGCGGTGCGCGCCAACAGGGCTACGGTCGCATCGTTATCGACGTCGCCCCGTGTGTCGAGGATGCCGCAGTGGCCGTGGTCGGTGTACTCGCAGTTGCAGAGGTCGGCGACGAGCAGCATTTCGGGCAGCGCCGCGGCGATCGCTCGAGCTGCGGTTTGCACGACGCCTTGCGGATCGAAGTTGCTCGAAGCGAGCGCATCCTTGCGAGCGGGAATTCCAAAGAGCAGTACGCTGCGCACGCCCAATTCGAACAACTCGCGCGCCTCCGCAACGGCACCCTCTACCGTATGGCGCGAAATCCCCGGCATGGACGCAATCGGACCGGCATCGGCCGGGCGCTCGGCGACGAAAAGCGGCGCGACCAACCGGTCGACGCTCACCCGGTGTTCGCGCACCAGCGACCGGATCGTTTCGTCGCGTCGCAGCCGGCGCGGACGGACGATTACGGACACGCGGTCAGCCGCTCGCGCACGAGCCGCACGAATGCATCCACCGACGGGTCGTCCGACACGGCGTCGGGCTCGAATCCCGCGGCCCCGGCCGCCTCGCGCGACTGCGCCCCCATGACGGCCACCAGCGGGCGGCGTTCGAGGTCGCGCAGGCGCGCCAGGTACGCCTGGGCGGCCGAAACCGCGGCGCTCGAGGGGAAGAGGAGCATATCGGGGGTCCGTTCGGCGGGGTCGGGGCCGTCGTCCCCCGCGTGCAGCTCGATCACCTCGACCCCATCTGCGCGTAGGGCCGCGGCGATCCGGCTCGGCCGTTCGCGCGTTCGTGCCAGCACCACCAGCCGGGAGCGGGGGGTCAGCCGGGCGGCCATCTCCACGCCGAGAATTTCGGCCTCGGCGAGTCCCTCGATTCGGCGTTCGATCCGGGCTCGCAGGACCGTTCCATCGGCGAGCGCGCGGGCGCCCGTGACGACCGTAACGTCGCCATAGACGACGGCGTGAATGCCGATCGGCGCGCTGCATCCGGCGCGCAGCGCCCGCAGTCCCGCGCGCTCGCACGCGACGCACCGTTCGACCGTGGAATCGTTGATCGCGGCGCGCAGCTCGCGCGCTACCGGTTCGTCCGCGGCCCGCGTTTCGATCGCCAGCGCGCCTTGCCCGACCGCCGGGACCAGGTCGTCGATCCCGAACGGGACCGTATACGCAGCTCGCGCGCTCAACCGATTCAGACCGGCCATCGCCAGCACGATTGCATCGTACCGGCCGTCGCGGAGTTTGCGTAACCGCGTGTCGACGTTTCCGCGAAGGTCCTCGAAGACCAAATCCGGTCGTTGCGCCGCCAGCTGCAGCCGCCGTCTCGGGCTGGACGTGCCGACGGTGGCTCCCGGCGGAAGCGCGTTGAAATTCGGGTACCGTTCGCTGCAGAACGCGTCGCGCGGGTCTTCGCGCGCGGAAACGGCGGCGATCTGCATGTCCGCGGCGAGTTCGCTGGGCAAGTCCTTGCAGGAGTGCACGGCGTAGTCGGCGCGGCCGTCGCGCAGCGCCGTTTCCAGTTCGGTAACGAAAACGTTGATGCTGCCGAGTGCTTCGATCGGGCGGCTGCGGTCGCGGTCGCCGGTCGTCGTGACCGCCAGAATGGTCGTCGCGATCCCGCGCCGAGCCAGGCGCGCGGCGACCGCGCGCGCTTGAATCGTCGCAAGCGCGCTGGCCCGCGACGCGCAAGTGAAATGGGCGGTCGCGCGTTCCGCTCGCGCCGGCGTTCCGGCGACGGCCGCGTCGACTTCGTGCTCGGCTTGGGCGGGATTCATCGCGGCGAGATCGGCTATCGGCAAAGCCGCCAGGGCTTTGAGCGCCGCGGCGCGCCGTTCGGGGGCGAGGACGATTTTGGCATAGGCTCGCATGTTCGCCAGGGTTTTTACGGCGGCGCCGTACTGTGGCCCCAAAAAGGCTGCGAGCTCGCCGGCAACGCGTTTGGAAAATGCCGGTGCGGCCCCGCCCGAATCGACCGCGATCGTAAGATCGCCGGTGCGCGCGGTCGCGGGAAAGGCAAAGTCGCCGCGCGCCGGATCGCGCGCGTCACATACGAGCACGCTCGCCGCCCGCGCGTCGTCGACGACTCGCGCGTTGACCTCGTCGCTATCGGTGGCGGCGACGACCAAGCCCGCGCCGGTCAAATCGCTCGCTTGGTACGGGCGCTCGGCCGATTCGCCGGCATGGCGTTCTAAGAGCGCGCGCATCTCCGGACCGATGGCAGCGGCAACCACGGCGATTGGAAACCCGGCCGCACAGAGCGTTTGGGCTTTCCGCGCGGCGACGCCGCCGCCGCCGACGATGACGGCTCGGCGTCCGTTCGGGCGCAAGGTGATTGGCAGCATGGCGGGAGGCAAAAGAGTTCAGCATCCGGATGCCAAAAACCGCCGTGAGTGGCCACCAAGATGGAGCGCCCCACCCTGGCGGCATGTGTCGGCGCGGCCGTCGCCGCGCTGGTCACCCTCCCGGGCCTCGGGTCAGGGACTCTTTGGGACAACAGCGAGACGGCGTACGGCGAGGTCGCTCGCGAAATCCTGATGACCCACGACTGGGCCGTCATGCACTTCAATCTGGTTCCCTACTTCGTTCAACCGCCGCTCTACTTTTGGCTCGGCGCCATCTTCTCGGTGTTGTTCGGAGTGACGTCGTTCGCGCTGCGCTTGCCCTCGGCGCTGGCGACGATCGCGTTAGGAGCGGCGACCGGCTACGCGGTCGCGCGTCAAGCGGGAACCCGATTGGGAATCTACGCGAGCGTCATTCTGACGAGCAGCCTAATGGTGGCCGTGATCGGCCGTCTCGCGATTATGGATGCGCTGCTCGATCTAACCGTGGCGCTGGCCATTTTCTGGTGGTTCCGCGGGGTTGAAACCGGGCGGGACCGGTATTTCGTCTACGGCTGGATTGCCGCCGGCTTCGGATTTTTGGCCAAGGGATTGGTGGCGCCGGTGATGGCGCTGCTCGTCGTCGTTCCATTTTTCGTTTGGAACCGGCGCCACGAAACGACCTTCGCACCTTCGCTGCGAGCGTGGCTTCTGGGGCTGCTGACGTTCGCGGCGATCGCCGCGCCGTGGCCGTTGATTTTGGTCTCGCAATACCAGTTGTTTCCGTTGCAGGAACTGCTCGGCTACTACACGATCGGCCGCTACACCGGAATCATCGAAAACCAGTCGGGACCGATCTGGTACTATCTGCCGGTCCTGCTGTTGGGCTTCTTTCCGTGGATCGCGTTTTTTCCGATGGCCATTGCGTACGCGATTCGTCGCTTGCGCGGCCGGCCCCAGGATCCGGGTTCCGCCCGGCTGGTGCGTCTGGCGCTCGTTTGGATCGTCGTGCCGCTGGTATTTTTCAGTTTCGCGCGCACGAAGCTGCCGAACTATGTGGCGCTCGAGTTTCCGGCGCTCGCGCTGCTGACGGCGACGTTTTTCGAATCGGTCGTGCGGCGCGGCGGCACGCGCTCGGCGGTGATCTCGGCATCGTTCGTACCGTTCACCATCGGAATGTTGGCGGTGGC
>DASXDV010000062.1:0-1570 GCA_036490465.1 Candidatus Tumulicola sp.
CGTGGACCGGAAGCGGCCTGTCGCGCGGGCAACGGCACGCGCTCGAAGCCGTCGCGCAGGGGGCCGCAAGTAAGGTCGAGCTTTTTCGGCGATCGCAAAATCGCGAAGAGGCGTCGTTCCACGGCGATAGCGGGTTTTATCGCGTCCTGGAAGATTTGCGCGAAAACGGCGCACCGCTGATTGAGGGCGACGAGGGTGCGTATGGGCTGACGTCGCTCGGACGGTGGGTGATCGCCGGCGATGCCGATTGGCTCGAGTCGGCGCCGATCGACCGCTGGATCGGCGGCGTGCATCTCGCGGGTAGCGCTCCTCCGCGTTGGGATGACGACAACGGACGTTTCATTTAGAGAAGCTCTCGTCTGGCGGAACGAGACGCCTGAACCCGAAGCACCGTTGATGCACACGCGATTCGCGGTCTTTTTAGCTGCGCTGATTGCCGGGTTCGGTTCGGCTTTGCCGGCTCGCGCGGTTGCGACTTCGAGCCTTCAGGTTGCGGCCGCCGCTGGGGCGCAATATCGCGATCTCGGGCGCCTGCCCGCGCGGACTCAGGTCCGGTTGGCGGTCGTCCTGGCCTATCGCCACGAGCCCGAACTGCAGGCGCTGCTCGCCGCACAGAATGATCCGAGCTCGCCAATCGGCGGCCGCTATTTGACGCAAGCGCAGTTTCTCGACGCATTTGCCCCATCGGGTGCGACGTACGCCGCGCTCGCGCACGATTTTGCCGTGCGCGGTTTTGCCGTCGTCGGAACCTACGCGAATCGCACCGTCCTCGACGTGTCCGCTCCCGCAGTCACCGTCGAACGCACGTTTTCCACCGAGTTGCACCGCGCGTCGGCGGTTGGCCGCACGGCGTATGTCAACGTCCGTCCGGCGACGCTTCCGCCCGAACTGCGTGCGTTCGTTGCGGGCGTAGTGGGATTCGACGGCGTCGGCGTGCTGCACACCGCCAATCATCGCGGCTTGCGCCGCAACGCGCTCGGGCCGCCCCTGCAAGGGCCCGATACCGGCTTTAGCCCGTTCGCGCTTGCGAACGCCTACGATCTTCCCGTGCAACACGGCAGCGATGGGCGCGGGCAGTCGGCGGCCGTCGTGATCGATGCGGATTATCAAGACCGCGATCTTGCGCGTTTCCTCGCGACGTTCGGCGTCACGCGCAGCGGGCCGGTGACGACGCGTATCGCGATCGACGGTGGCCCCAAACCGCCGATCAACGGCGACTCGGTCGAAGCGTCGCTCGACGTCGAAGCAATCGTCGGGACCGCCCCGGGGACGTCCCTGTACGTCTACGAAACCAATTCGCTCTCGTATGCGACGACGCTGGATGCATACGACCGGATCGTTTCCGACAATCGCGCGGGCGTCGTCAACTCGAGCTTCGGCGGGTGCGAAACGCAGACGCAGCCGAGCAACTTCCCGCAGATGGCGGAAAAAATCGCGCAACAGGCGGCGGCACTCGGTACCGTCTTCGCCGCATCGACCGGCGATTTCGGCACCTACGCATGCACCTTCCCCGGACCCGGCGGCGTTTCGACGCCTGCGAGCGGCCCGAGCTTCGTCGCGGTTGGCGGGA
>DASXDV010000071.1:0-10255 GCA_036490465.1 Candidatus Tumulicola sp.
GTGGTCAGGCTGTAAAGGGTTCCGCATCCGGGGCGGCATCTCGTACCGCCGCCGTTAGCGGTGGTGCCGAACAGCAAACCCTTTACCTCGAGCAAGCCTGCGTGGGGGCTGCTCCCATCTATGCCGCCGGCGAAGTTGTGCAGCACCGCCAACGTGCCGCTCGTGCTCACGCTGTACGCGGTTCCGCCGTCAAACGAGCCGCCACTGTACGTCGTGCCGTACAGCGTGCCACTCACGTTGACCAGCCCCGCCTTCGGGAAATAGCCGTCGGAGGCACCGAAGCTGTGCAGCACGGCCTCCGTGCCGCTCGTGGTTACGCTGTAAACGGTTCCAAGACCGGATAGACCACCAATAAACGTCGTGCCGTAGAGGGTCCCTTTCACGCCGGTCAAGCCCGCCCACGGGCCCTCGGCGCCGCCTGGGCGGCCACTGAAACGGTACACCACTTGGTAAGACGGCGCATCGCCGACGCGCCGCTCGGCAGTGCGCGACGGCGCGGCCGCTGGAACGGCGCTGCGCTGGGCATGCCCCCGTTCGCACTACACGAAGCGAAGAAAATGCTGCCTGCGGCGAGAGAAACCGCCAATATCAAACGCGGCGGGCGCCCTATGGTGGAACGTTTCATCGGTCAAGACTCCAATCTGACGGCCGGCGCGCTTGCGAACGATTGAGAAAAGCCGCGCATCCTAATGCGTAGCGAACGATCCCATGACCCTTCCGAACCTTGTTGCCCGCTCTATGAACGGGGCGCCGCCGAAGAACGTTCGCCCTGCCGGCAAAGCAAGCTTCTATGAGTTGGCGAGCCGGTAGAGTCTTCCCTCGACGACTCGGGTTCGGAGGGCCCGGGCCGTCGAGTATCGGGGCTTTCGGCGGCGAAACCTATCGCGTCAGTTCGTGCAGCGTGTTCGTTTGGGTGTCGGTATAGAACAACACCGTATCGCTGTCGCTGGTACCGGTCGCAAGGAGTCCGAAGATGTGAGCGGTCGCACTCGTGTCGATCGTTTTTGTGGCTAAAACCTTGCCCGCCGGCGTCAGCTCGACGAGCTTGTTTCCACCCTTAGTATTCGCAACGATCAGGTTCTCGTTCGGCAAAAGGGCCGCAGCGACCGGGGCATTGAGCGGAGAGCCGCTATGGACGAGCGTCGCGCACGTTGCTTCCGGGTGTAAACATTTGAATTTCTTTCCGCCGGGCTGTACGACGATCTCGTCCTTCTGAAGTAGGTTGCTGGCGTTCGAAACGGCGATGACCGTGTTATCGACCCCATCGACGACGTACAGCGTGTCGTTGCAGAGACTACCGGTTCTATGGCTATCGTACTGCATTCCGGACGGGCCCAGGATGCTCCAGCCGGAACCCTTATTGATTCCGAAGCCCTTTATCACTTCCGTCGACGTGTGGCCGCCGCTCACGGCGACGAATGCCAACTTAACGAGCGTGCCGAGCTTGGAATCCGAAACGTAGATGTCCTCGGGCGCGTAAGGGAAACCGCAGTAGGCATCGGCATCGTCGAATGGAACCGCGAGGTGCGAATTGTAAGTATTCTGCAGCGCTCCGGTTTGGTCGAACTGCGAAACGCTGTGGCTCTGCATCCCGGTCGCGTAAACTTGATTGGCCTCGGTGATCGCATCGCCATTGCATCCTTGGATCTTGGTGTTCTGCGTAAAGGTCTTGGGTTGGGAGTGCGGCTTCGGATTGAGAACTTCGATCGTGCTGCCTTTCCCGGCGACGCCCGCAGAGTTTTCGAAGTTGCAAACGAGGAGCTGTCCTTTCGTGAGCCCGAAGCTCGAACGAACCACCGAGAGCGCTCGCGGACCCATGTCGCCATTGTTGGGATCGACGGTCGAGCCGATCACGACGTCCTTCTTAAGCTTTTTCAAAATTGAGGTCGAGTCGTTTGGAACGAGGGGTCCTGCGCCCGGCGCAGCGGCTCGGAACGCGGAGACTTGCGGACCGGAATTGCTTCCCACCGCTGCGTTCGGAACCGTGGTGTTTCCCCCACACGCCGACGTCGCAAAAAGGGTTGTCGCGAGCAGCACGAGCACGCGATTATCGAAAGTTGGCATCCTAAACCTCGCTCCTAACGCAGTGGTGACGAAGTCGGGTTCGAAGCGCTTCTTTCGTCGCCTGCAAGCGCAAGCGGCCCTCGCGGCGTTGCCCGCGCTCGCAGCGGGCTTGATTTGCTTGGTTGACCAAGCGAG
Organism: Candidatus Tumulicola sp.; assembly: GCA_036490465.1. Classification (GTDB taxonomy): domain Bacteria; phylum Vulcanimicrobiota; class Vulcanimicrobiia; order Vulcanimicrobiales; family Vulcanimicrobiaceae; genus Tumulicola. The sequence goes on from DASXDV010000071.1 coordinate 2,200, forward strand.
TGTGCGCACGCATAACAGACGTGAAGGCCTCGGCCGTTGCTTCCGATCGCGCGACGAACGCAACGCCGGCGGCGCGGCAAGGTCGGCGGCAACGGCCCGATTAATGAAACTCGCCTAGGCAGTCTCGGTCGAGAAGATGGCCTGCGATCGTTTCTACGCGGAAGGGACTAAGATAATGCATGCGACTGGTTTGGTGAAATACGCCGGTGCAATTACGGCACTTGCGATCTGCTCGGCGTGCGCCGGCGGCTCGGCGGTCGCGCCGTCAACCGCCGCGCTCAATAGCACGTACGTCGGTAAGACGCTCTCGCTGAACGGACGACTGGTGACGGCGGCGCGCGCGAGTACGAGCGGGCGGCCGCTTTACCCGACGTTCGTTCCCGATCGGACTCCAAGGCCAAGGAAAGACTTCGAGTACACCATCAACTTTTACGGGAGCTTCGCCAGCATCTTTGACTACCCGAAAAGTACTCAACAGATCGGAACGATCAACGACGTCGGCGGCCAAGGGTGCACGAACGTGCTCCACGGCTACGGAAAGAAAACGTTCTGGATCGTCGCCGCCTACAACCAAATCACCGAATACCACGTGCCTCAGACGCCGATCAAAACGCTCTCCGTTTCCGATGGCAGCATGCCCTCGAGCTGCGCGATGGATAAGGACGGCGACCTCGCCGTCGGGATCCTGGACGGACCGTCTACGGGCGACGTTCTCATCTACAAGAACGCGACCGGCACGGGGACCTTCATCAAAACGCCTTTGGCCAGAGAGTACTTCGACGGCTACGACAACAAAGGAAATCTCTTCTTCGACGGCTTCACCAGCGCTTATGAGTTCGCGCTCGTCGAGCTCCCGAAGGGCAGCAACCAGCCCAAACTCATCACGACGAGCAATACCGTCGAATTCCCTGGGTCCGTCCAATGGGACGGCACCTATATGACGGTCTTCGATCAAATCACCAACAACCTGTATCAGTACCGGGTCAACGGATCCAAAGCGAACTTGAAAGGCACCGTGACGTTCTCGGGCTCGGGCGACTGCGCGCAGACGTGGATCGCCAAGGGCGTCGTCTATTGTGGGGATGCCTATAACGACAACGGCTCGGTATTCAGCTATCCGGCCGGCGGGACGCCGCTTGCGGTCTTTACGGGGAACTTCGACGAACCGCTCGGCACCGTAGCCGCCGAGAAATAGTCCACGTCCCTCGTCTAGCGCGAGAAGTCACGAACGGTAGCACCGGTAGTTCGATATGCCGGTGCTCTCTCTACGTCGCCTTTGTTCCGGCGAGCGGAGTTCGCAATCGAGAGACCGTTCGTGCCAGGGTTTCACCGTCGCGCTAGCGCTGGATCTTCCCGCTGCAAATCGAGGTCCCGAATTCTACCGCCCTTCGTTAGTACGACGTAATAGAATACCGTTGCGTGGCTAAATCTTAGGATGTAGGCATAGAACAGCTTTCGATTTGTATAGCTTACGCCGCGATAGACAAACGACTGCGGGGTTCCGATAGCTCGAGCGTTTGAAACTAAAGCGCGCGCATAAGCGGGGGTTAGAACCTTAGCGCCCTCAGTACTGAGTTGCGATCTATCGATGTCGCCCGTTTGCAGTCTGGCCAGCCACCGTTTTGCAAGCGCGCGCACTTTCACATTTTCGTTTGGTGCGGGGCGCTCTTCGTCGCGAATCTGCGCTGCGGTGAGCGGCTCGACGAGCTCGAAGATGCGTTTGAACAGCGGCTGCGTCTGAAAGTTGTCGCTGTTCCCAAGGATGGCAATCTCCAAGCCGTCGCCCGGAAACGTCGCGTTATAGGTGATGAATCCTGGATTGGCGCCTGGATGATAGATCATCTGCCGATCGTAAAGACGTCCGACGAACAGACCGAATCCATATCCGCCATAGGGAGGCTCGTATCGAGCGACGGGGGGACTTATCATGGCCTTCCAGGATGCCGCGTCCACGACCCCTCCGCTCTCAAGCGCCACGTCCCATCGTATGAGATCGGGGGCGCTGGAGTTAACCGTCGCGTCCCCGTAGCCGATGTCGTCCGGCGTAGCCGTTTTATACGCGATCCGCCGGCCGTCGAAGGTGTACCCGATCGCGCCATTTGAGAGCTCGCGTGGTTCGACGCGCGTCGAACTGTCGTTCATCCCGAGTGGTTCGAATAAATGCTTGGCAAGAAACCCACCGTATGAGTCGCCCGATACCATTTCGACGATCATTCCCAGAACGAGATAGTTCGTGCTCGAGTATTCGAAACGGGTACCGGGGCTGAAGTGGAGGGGTACCCAGACCATCTTAAAAAAACCCATCGCCGTGGCATGGTGAGGGAGGTTGGGAAGATAGACGTAGTCGGGAATCCCTGAGGTTTGGTTTAGCAGATTTCTCAGCGTCAGCTTCTTGGCATACGGGTACGCCGGGAAATATTTTCCGAGTGAATCGTTAACCGATAGTTTGCCCTCCTGTTGTAAGAGCAGGATGGCCGCAGCCGTAAACTGCTTCGTGACCGAGCCGATGTTATAAATGGTGTCGGCATTGGCCGGCCGGCGATTCGTAAGGTCGCGGTAGCCGTAGCCGCGCGCGTAGAGAATGGAGCCGTTTTTCGCTATCGCGACCGAAACGGCGGGAACGTGCTGATGCGACATGGCTATGGCGATTAGTGCGTCGATCTTCCGGATCGCATCGGGGCCGAGAGCGCTCGTGGGGACCTGCGGCGTCGCGGGCGACGATGCACCCCATAAAAAAGCAGCGAGGCAGCAGACGCCCCGCAAGCACTGCGATCCCCAGCGCGGCGGAGTTCGAAAAGCCGTGTCGGTAGAAGCCGGCATGCGATACTTTCAGCGCCTCCGCTTTTCAGGAACTTGAGGCCAAGAGCCTGACGGGGCACTTCCGTAACGGTCGGAAGGAGCCTGGTTCGGCCGGCGGCCTACACTACGGGGGCGCCCGCCGCGCCGTCGTTCCTAGTAACAGGCAGCGGCTAGGTACACTTCGGACAGATACTCGAATCCGGCATCCAACTCTTGGTCATCTTGACGACAGCAAATGCATTGCGTGTTGTAGCCAACCTTCGAGGCATAGAACTGATAGTTCCCCGGGAGTAGTTGGAGAAAATAGAAGTTGGTGTTGACCCAAGTTGCCCTTTTGATCCGATACCGTCTTTTGAAAATCGACGTCCGATTTGGCATATACGATTGCTCCCGCGACGGTCTGGTGCCTCAGAGAGTCGACAACGGAGCCGCGAACGGAAGCAACTCCTTCGTAGACGCTTTGGTTTATCGGTATCGGCGCGACGAAAAAGTTTGCGAGCAGCAGCACGGCCATAACCATGATCTAGCCCTCCATCCCCAACTGATGCTCAAAACGCCCGCAATGAACTCGGTGTGACCTATTGGAGGAAGAGCCTGCGATGCTCGGGCTACGCGAAGAGCGCGGTAGCCGCCCGTAGCCGCCCGTAGCCGCGCGCGGACCGGTCGATCGTGCGTTGAGACGCCAGGGGGAGCCGAATCACGCCGGGCACACGGGGCTCGACCCGTCGGCCGAAGGATGCGGCCGGAGGAAGGAGGGAGCTGTAGCGTAAATGCCGGTCGAAAACCCAAAGGACACCAGTGTTGCTATCTACTTCAAAGGAGCACGGTTAATGAACACCCCTGGTTTACTCAAGAGCGCCGGCGCTGTCGCTGCACTCGCGATTGTGTCGGCGTGCGGAGGCGGCTCGGCAGTTTCGCCGTCTGCCGCTACGCTTCATACGACCTACCTAGGCAAGACGCTGGTCGTCAATGGGAAGCCGGTCACGGCGGCGAGGCTGAATCCAGTACCGCGCTTTGCGACGCTCGTGCCGGATGCGAAAGTCAAGAAATACGAGTACATCTTCAACAGCTACGACACGTTCGGGGGCATTTTCGACTATCCGAAAGGCGTCGCGATGATCGGCCAGATCGACGGCGCCGGCGGCCAGGGGTGCACCAACGTCTTATACGGCTATGGGAACAAGTACTTTTGGAACGCCGGACGCACGAACGAGCTAATATCCGAATACAAGGTTCCACACAAGCTCGTCAGGACGCTGTTCCTCGACTACACGTTCACCTCGAGTTGCGCCATGAACACTAGTGGCGATATTGCGATCGGAGTCCTCTTGGGCGATTCGTATGGCCCCGGCGGTCAGGTCGCGATCTTCAAGAACGCCACCGGTACGCCTAAGGTGTACGATACGCCGCTGATCAAAGAATATTTTGACGGTTACGATCCCGACGGCAATCTCTTTGCCGACGGTTTCGGCGCCAGCTACAACTTCGAGCTCGTAGAGCTTCCGAAGGGCGGCACGAAATTCGTAACGATCGCAACGAGCAACTCTCCGGAGTTTCCCGGATCGGTACAGTGGGATGGCAAATTCATCACCGTGTTCGATCAGCTCACGAGTGAGACGTATCGATATAAGATTAGTGGAACGACGGCGACGTTGAAGAATGCCATACAATACACCGGGGCTAGCGACTGCGCGCAGACGTGGATCACCAGGCATCTGCTGTATTGCGCCGACGCGGGAACCGACGGCGGCGAGGTCTTCAACTATCCGGCCGGCGGTTCACCGCTGGCGATCCTCACTGGGGACTTCGATGTCCCGCTCGGCGTGACGGCAGCGAAACTATAGCCGACTCTATCAGCGAAACTAACGAATACCGCCGTTCGGCGTGAGGGGGGCCTCCACAGTAAAGGGAAACCGGAACTGCGGAGGCCCCTCTTTTCGTAGTCTGGGCGTTGTGCATGTCGGCCGCGGCAGCCAAAGAGTAGAGCGGTCGCTGCCGGGTGTAAGAAACGGCGACCGCTCTAGTATAGTTCGTACCCACCTTCGGGTGGGTCGCAAACGCGTTAGAAATCGGGCTTGCATGGGAAATAGCGAGCCGAAGACCTCGCGCGATCGAAGGTGCCGGATGCTCGTACCCGGCGACGATCGGCGCGATTGCGTGTGCGCTTCGTCGGTGGTGTTTTGAGAGGTACGGGCACCCTACGAATTGAAAAGTTTTTCGCTCGGGACTTCGCTGCAAGGTCAAGACCCGGAGATGCATTTGTCGTTTAAGGAGACGAGTCGATGCTCAAACGTCTCATTCTTCTTGCGGTAACCATTTTTGGCGTCGGAACGCAGGCCGCCTATGCTCAACCAAACCGAGGAGAGCAGCCGGCCGTTACCGCGATCGACATCGCCCTCGAGCCGGACGCGACGATGCTGCAACACGCTTCGGCGCTAAACGCGCGCCTGCGCGGCAGCTTTGCGAAAGGGTACGCGCTCGATGCGACCCATCGCCCGCACGTAACGATGCTGCAACGATACGTTCGCACGGTGGACCTGCCGAAGATCTACGCGGCGGTTCGGAAGGTCCGAGCGGAACAGAATATGGCCGCCTGGAAGTTCGAGGCGTTTAAAATCGATCATGCCGTCTGGAGCGGACTGGCCGTCACGGTAATTCTTGCGAAACCTCCGCAGGTGGTTTTAGAGGCCCAACAGCAGCTCATCGATGCGATTGCACCCTACACGGTTCAGACCGCAACGGCGGCTGCGTTTGCGACGACCCCTGCCGAGCCCGAAATCAATGCGTCCACGATTGCGTACGTCACGGCGTTCGTTCCGAAATCGACCGGGAAGAATTACATTGCCCACGTTACGTGCGGCGTTGCATCCGTGGCATTCGTCAAGCAGCTAGAAGCGGAGCGGTTTTCATCGTTCACGTTCTCGCCGGTGGCAATATCCGTGTACCAGCTCGGCAACTTCGGCACCGCGCGCAAGAAGCTCGGGACCTGGAGCTTCGCCCCGTGAGCGATACGCTGGTCGCGATCGACATCGCCATCGAGCCCGGAAAAACCATGGTCGAGCGCTCCCTGGCCGATAACGCTAAGCTGCTCGAAAACTTCCCGCGTGGTTACGCCCTCGACGACACGCATCACGCACATATATCAATCCTACAGCGCTTTGTCCGTGAACCCGATCTCGAAAAGGTGTATTCGGGGATCGCGGGCGCCGTAGCTTCGCAAAATACGAGCGCATGGACGCTCACGGCATATAAGTACTACTATATTCCCGCCGGTCCGATTGGACTCGCTGGAATCGTCGTCGAGATTACGGACGACCTGTTGAGGTTTCAACAGGCGCTTATCGACGCGGTAACTCCGTTCTCGGTTGCGAGCGCGACGGCAGGTGCCTTCTTCAAGCTACCCGCCGAGCCTCCGCTGCACGAGCTACCGGCGATGGTACATCGGTCGGTTCGTCCCCCGACCATTCCGGAAAAAACTTTATGCCCCACGTCACCATCGGCGTCGGACTGAAAGCCCACCTGGACGAGATGCTCGCCGCGCCGTTTGAGCCCTTCACCTTCACGGCCGCAGGCGCTTCGGTCTATCAACTCGGCGACTTCGGCACGGCGCGCAAAAACCTTAAGACGCTGACGTTGCATGCCTGACCCGCTTCAATCTTGGAACGACGGCGCTGCAAAGCGAGCGATCGCCGATTTCGTAAGTCGCACAACGACCGAAACGAGCCCGGATTACGTCCGAGTTCCCGATCGCGTTGCGCTATTCGACAATGACGGGACGCTGTGGGTCGAACAGCCGATGTACACTCAACTCGCCTTTCTGCTCGCCGACGTTAGGAAGGCTGCTCCGGAGCATCCGGAGTGGAAGACGACCGAGCCCTTCAAGTCCGTCTTGGACAACGACCTCGCTCAACTAGCAAAGGCCGGCGTACCCGGCATCATGCAGCTTTTCGCCGCTACGCAATGTGGCATGTCGACCGATGAGTTCGCCAAGTCGGCGACGGACTGGATCGAGACCGCTCGCCATCCGCGCTTCGAGCGACTGTACACGGAATGCGTCTATCAGCCGATGTTGGAGCTGATCGACTATCTCAAAGCGAACGAGTTCGAGGTTTATATCGTGACGGGAGGCGGCATGGAGTTCGTTCGCCCGTGGGCGGAACGCGTGTATCGCGTCCCATCTCGACGCGTCGTGGGCAGTTCGCTAAAAACGAAGTTTGAAATGCGCAACGACGCACCGGTGCTAATCCGCACGCCGCAAATTAACCTCATCAACGATGGTGATGGCAAGCCGGTTGGGATTCACGAATTCATCGGACAGCAGCCCGATTGCGGCGTTCGGGAACTCCGATGGCGACCTGGAAATGCTGCAATGGACTGCGGGCGGCAGCGGTGCGCGGCTAATATTACTGGTTCATCACACCGATTCGGAGCGCGAATACGCCTACGATGCCCACTCGCCCTTTGGTATGCTCGATAAGGCACTCGACGAAGCGAAGGCACGAGGCTGGGTCGTGGTAGATATGAAGCGCGACTGGAACACGATCTTTCCACTCACGCAATAGCTAGGCGATCGCGCCGACAGTAGGAGAGGGCGAGCTGAATGCTTCCCTGTGGAGCGGCAACGTTGTTTCGTCACACCGGGCATTTTCCAAACGCTTTTAAACTAGTGAAAGGTTCATTATGCGGACCGCTGATTGCGCTAGGCTTCGCTGCGCTTCCAACTTTTTCAATCGCCTCGTGCGTGTCCGGAACGAAGCCGGCCAACCGAGATATCTCGGCTATCTATTTCCGCTCGGAGGGGACTACGGAGCCGGTCGCAGTTCATCGCGGTGACCCGGTCCAGCGGGGAGCCTGCCCCGTTACGGTTTCTCTGTACGTTTCGCCGAATGACGTCGATAAGAGCGAATCTCCTGTGTGTTTTAAAGGATCCTCGGGCGAAGTGTATTCCTGCTGCGGAGCGACGGACTCAACGACGAACGACTTGCCACAAGTCATCTTCGACCGGTTGCTAGCCGTGCTGAAGGCAGATCACTTCTACGACATTCCCGCTTCTGTGCAGCCAACGCAATCGGATAATGCGGCATATTACTTAATTGCCGTGATGCGGTGCGGCGCACAGCCCCATAACGAGAGCATTCACACCGCGTTTATCGGCCGAGTCCGCGCGCGTGTGTACTTTCGGCGTGACTTAGTCCTTCAAGGATAAGAAAACGTCATCGAGCCAACTTTCATGTCAACTACAACGTGAAGGGGACTC
>DASXDV010000080.1:0-27987 GCA_036490465.1 Candidatus Tumulicola sp.
CTCGGCAAGCCGTTCGGTCGGATGGCGCAGCAGCGGGGCCGCCACCTCGTCGCGCCACTGCTTTTGAATGCGTGCGTATTCGGTCAGCAGCTGCTCCACGCGAACCAGGCGCTCCGGATCCAAATTCGATCGAATTGCGTCCACCTTTTCGTCGTACGACGCGGCGGCCGACCGATACTGATCGACGTAAAACGAATCGTGCGTGAGCGAGTACCCGCGCAGAACGTTCTCCTCGACGATTTGCAGGCGCAGCAACTCTTCCAGCGCGATTTGAGCGGATTGAACCCGCGATTGGCGCGCGAACGTATCGGCGATGCTGGCGCGCGTCTGAAACGCCCCCTGCACGGCGATGGCGAGCGCCACCACCAAGAACGCCGTCAATAGGAGGGTTGCGGTAATCCGCGCAAACGGCGCCATCGTCCTCACGATCGCCGAGGGCTCCTCGAGAGCGCCGTCCCCGGCGGGATCCCGACGGCCGGTATAGGTTTTGCGATGGGACCCTCCGAAACGGTCGGCGGCGTGCGAAGCAGAGTAGATCCGGGAATTTTTAAGTCCTACGACGTTCGCGGAATTTATCCGGCAGAACTCAACGACGACGTCGCCTACGGCATCGGGCGCTGGTTCGCCTCGCTGCTCCAAGCCAAGCGCATCGCCGTAGGCCGCGACATGCGTCCGTCCGGGGCGAATCTCTTCGAAGCGTTTGCTCGCGGCGCCACCGAATCGGGCGCCGACGTGCTGGACGTCGGCATGGTTTCCACCGACGCGCTGTATTTTGCAGTCGGGAAATTCGAACTGGACGGCGGCGCGATGATTACGGCGTCGCACAATCCCGCGCGCTACAACGGCATGAAGTTTACGGGCGCGCAGGCCCGGGCGATTTCCCTCGAAACGGGCCTAGCCGAAATTCGAGATCGACTCCTCGCCGGAGAACTCCCGCCGAAGGCGGCGCGCGCGGGCGAGATCGCTCGCCGCGACATCCTCGACGACTTCGCCGCACACTGCCTGTCGTTCGTCGACGCGGCGAAGATCAAACCGCTGAAGATCGCGGTGGACGCCGGCAACGGCATGGCCGGCGAAACCGCTCCTCACGTTTTTGCCCGTCTGAATTGCGAAGTCGTACCCTTGTATTTCGAACTCGACGGGAACTTTCCCAACCATCCCGCGAGCCCCATCGAGCCCGAAAACATGGTCGACGTCCAAGCGGCGGTGATTCGCCACGGCTGCGATCTCGGGGTCGCGTTTGACGGCGATGCCGACCGCATGTTCGTGGTCGACGAAAAAGGGAATCTGGTCGACGGCAGCACCGTCACCGCCTTGGTGGCACTCAATACGCTGAAGAAATTTCCGGGCGCCAAGATCCTCTACAACCTCATTTGCAGCCGCAGCGTGCCCGAGCTGATCGAGAAGGCCGGCGGAATACCGATTCGTTCGAAGGTGGGTCACTCGATCATCAAGGCCGTCATGCGCGAGCGCGACGCCGTGTTCGGCGGCGAGCATAGCGGACATTTCTACTTTCGCGATAATTGGTACGCGGACTCGGGCATGATCGCGCTGCTGCAATGTCTCGAGCTCTTCAGCGAAGCCGGGCGCCCCGTCAGCGAAACCATCGCGCCGATCGATACCCGGTTTCGTTCGGGCGAGATCAACGGCCAGGTTCGCGACGTGGCCGCGAAGCTGACCGAAATCGAGCGGCACTATGCCGGCGCCGAGATCGACCGGCTCGACGGCATTACGATCGCTTACCCGGACTGGTGGATGAACGTCCGCCCGTCGAACACCGAGCCGCTGCTGCGCCTCAACGTCGAGGGCGACTCTCGCGAAACGATGGAAGCCCACCGCGACGAGGCGCTCGCCCTCATTCGCTCCTAGTGGCCTTGGGGCCGGCGCCCGTCACCGAGACCGAGGCGATGCGCGACTACGAGCGGTCGCGCGATCTCGTAACCGCGCGCCTGCGGGCGCTCGAGGCGTTGCTGGACGGGCAACGCCTGTCGGCCGTTCGTACCGCCCGCCTGCGCGTCGAACGCTCCAAATTCGTGTTGGCGGTCGTCGGCGAATTTTCGAGCGGTAAATCGTTTTTGCTCAACGCCCTGCTCGGCAGATTTCATTACGAAGAATCGCCGCCGACGCGTCGAGTGAGCGGGCTGCTCGCGACCGACATCAACCCTTCGACCGCGACGATCACCCTGCTGGAATACGGGTCGCAAGACGAGGCCACGGCGCTGTACGAAGACGGCCGTTGCGAAAGGATTCCGCTCGACGCTCTCAGCCGCTTCGTGGCCGTCGGCCGCGAAGCCGCCCCCAAGCTGCACGATGCCGCCGAGGCCGTGCCCGACGCTCCGGTTCGGGTCACGATTACGGTCGACTCGCCTTTTCTCGCGCGCGGCTTCGCGGTAGCCGACACGCCCGGACTGGCGTCGATCAATCCGGCGCACCGGCGCGCCACGCTGCAGTTCTTGCCGACGGCCGATGCCGTGTTGTACTTGATCGACACGCAACAGCCGTTCGCCGAAGGCGATGCCTCGTTCTTGGGGATCGTGCGCCAGCACATCGACTCAATCTTCATCGTCCAAACGAAGATCGATCTTTGGCGGGCGCTCGAAAGCGACGGTCTTCCGGCCTGGAAACGCGCTCGCGAGCGGATCGCTCGTTTGGCGGCCGTCCACGCGCCGGAAACCTACGTCTACGCCCTATCGGCCCGCGAATACGTCGAAGGCGTCCTCGACGAGGACGCGGCGGCCATCGACCGCAGCCGCTTCCCGCGCTTCCTGGCGGCGCTCGACGCATCGCTGGTCGCGCGCACGGGCCGGGCTCGATTATCCCGAGCCGCCGACGTGGCCGCCGCCGCCGCCTCGGATGAGTGCGCGCTACTCGAGCACGACGTCGCGATGCTCGCGCTCGACGTCGACGCGCTGCGGTTGCGCCGCGAGTCGCTCCTTCCAGAGCTCGCGCGAATTGATGAAGGAGCGGCCGCGCAGCGCGACGCGTTGCTGGATGCCGGGCTCCGGCGACGCCGCGCCATCGAAGAACGCGGCCGGGTCCTAGCCGACGAATTGGAACGCGCCCTAACCAAAGCGTTCGACACGGCCGACGTCGCTCGGCTGCGCGACCGCGAGCGCCTGCACGTGATCGTCGATCGGGTCGTGTCCGAAGTCGCTGCCGACTTTGCCGGCGATGTGGCGGCCGCGACGTTCGACGACGTCGAAGCCGCATTGGCGGAGGCCGCGACGCTGGTCCCGATCCGCTGGTCGTCCGCCGATGCCGCCGCGACGGCGTTCGGGGCGCGACCGGGAACGAGCTTTTGGGCGACCGACGGACGCACCGCTCTCGCCGCAACGATCGTACTCGAAGCGATCGGCGGGCCGGCGATCGGCCTCGTCGCCGACATCAACGCGCGATTTGCGGCTCGGCCGCCGGGCGCGTACATGAAGCGCGAAATGCTCGCCGACCTCCGGGTCGGCATTTTTCCTCGGCTGCGCGGCGAGGCGACCGCCTTCGCGGCACGGGTCGGCGCACGATTGCAGCAACCCTACGGCGACCTCGGGGACGCGATCGCGGGCGCCGCCGTTGCCCGGCGCGACGCCGACTTGGGAAGCATCGAGCGCGCTCTCCTGGCCAACGAACGCAACGAGGCTCCAGCGCGCGCGATTGCCCTGCGCGAGCGCGGAGCCGAGATCGATCGCACCGTCGCCCGCGTTCGCGCCGCGGCCGCATCGCCGGCGCGCCCCGGGCCGGACCTCGGCCATGCAAACGCGATTCCGGCCGCCGTGCGCGCCGCCCACGCCGACCCCGCGTTCGACCGGACTTCCTACGACCGAGGACTTCGGCCGGAGCGTTGGCGCGTAGCGGTCCTCGGCCCACTGAGACGGGGCAAGTCGAGCCTCATCAACGCCTTTGCCGGCCGGCGAATCCTCACCGACGACGACGCGGGAAGCGTTCGGTTTCCGATTCACGTTCGCTACGGCGAACGCGAAGTCGCCTACGCGCTGGGCGACGATGGCCAATGGGAGGCCATTGCGTTCGAACTGGTCGCGCAAACGGCGGCGCAGCGCGCGGTTCTCGCGCTCGTACCGTGGGAAATGCCGCGGGAATTAGTGCTCGTGCACGCACCGGCGTTCGACTCGGGCGATCCGCACGCCGAAGACGTCAACGTGGTCGTTGCGAGCCACGCGAGCGAGGTCCTGTGTTTGTTCTCGCGCCAATTGTCCGATCGCGAGCTCGCTTTGTACGAACGCGTAGCGGAGTTTGGTCGACCGATGCTGTTCGCGCATACAATGGCCGACAACGAAGCGGCGTCGGAACGGCGTCGGGTCGTCGAATTAGCCGGCGAGTATCTGGAGAGACAGCGCATTGCGGCCGATCGCATCTTCGTCGTGTCGGCGCACGAGTACGATGCCGCCAGGCAGGCACGGCGAGCGGCTGCCGGTTGGAACGAAATGCAGGCCTTGCGCGCCACGTTGGAGAGCCACGCGCAAGAACATATGGCCGGGCTGGAGAGACGGCTCCGAACGGCGGCTTCGCAGCGTGCGCGCGAGCCGCAGCACCCCGCCGAAGCGACGCCCAAACGCGGCCTTCTGGGGCGGCTGTTCGGCAAGGGGCGCTGACCGGCGAAGCGTCGAACGATGCCGCAGGAGTACACGAGAACGTCTAACCGGTCTATCTTAGGCCCCGCCTTCATTGCCGTCGGCGATGGTACGTCGACCTTCGGCCGCATTGCCGTCGAAGACGGGCGAATAGCCGGCGTTTTGGCCGCCGACGGTCCGACCGACTACGCTCTTCCGAGCGGTTGCAGCATCGCTCCGGGTCTGATCGACGTTCACACCAACGGAGCGCGCGACGCGCTCTTCAATCGCGATCAGGGCCACGCGGTTTCGATCGCCGCGCAAGAGTACGCCCGCATGGGCGCGACCGGGTTCGTTGCGGGCGTGATGACCGCGCCGTACGAATCGATGCTGCACGCCGCCTCGGAAATCGTCGAAGCGGCCAACCAACTCGAGGAGGAGGATCCGCGCGGCGCGCGCTGTTTGGGCGTGCACTTCGAAGGCCCGTTTCTCAATCCGAAATTTCGACGAGTGCACCGCGGCGAGTGGTTGCTGCCGGCCAGCCCGGCGCGCGCGCGCGAAATGCTCGACGCCTGCAAGGGGGCGTGTCTGCTGGTCACCATGGCGCCCGAGATCGAAGGGGTCAGCGACGCGACGCGCGTCTTCCTGGAAAACGGGGTCGGCTGCAGCGCCGGGCACACGTCCGCGCGCTACCGGGAGGGTTTGCTGGCGATCGGATTGGGCTTCCGCTCGCTGACCCACGCGTTCAACGGAATGCCGCCGCTCGATCACCGGGATCCATCGATTCTAGCGGCGTTCATTCAAGATCGCCGAACGCTCGTGCAGCTCATCTGCGACGGGTTCCACGTCTCGCCGGTCATGGTCGATATCCTGCGCCGCACGCTCGGCGACCGAATCGTGCTGGCGAGCGACAATATGCCGCCCGCGGATCCCGGCTATCATATCGAAGGCGGCGTCATGCGTTCGTCCGACGGTACGATCGCCGGCAGCGCGTTGCGCATGGACGAAGCCGTGCGCAACTATATGTCGTACGCGCAGATCCCGTTCGCGCAGGCCATCGTCGCCGCCACCAACGCGCCGGCGAGGCTGATTCAACACGACGGAGAGATGGGCCGAATCGCCGTCCGGATGCGCGCCGACCTCTCCTTCTGGGATCAAGACTACCGCATCGTCGGGACGATGGTCGGCGGTCGCTTCGTTTACAACCACGCCGAAGTCGCGGCCTAAATCGCCGGCTCCGGCGCTCTTCTACCCGCCTCCCAGGTAGGCGGCAACCACGGCGTCGTCTTCCAGCAGTGCTGCGGCCGAAGCTTCGCGCGCGACCCTGCCGTTTTCCAGCACGTAGCCGCGGGTCGCGACGCGCAGCGCCTGCCGCACGTTCTGCTCGACCAGCAGAATCGTCGTGCCGCGTGCGTGAATCGTCCTCAATACGTCGAAGATCGTTCTGACGAGAATCGGCGAGAGCCCGAGAGACGGCTCGTCCAATAGTAGTAGGCGCGGAGCGCTCATCAGCGCGCGCGCTATCGCGAGCATTTGCTGCTCGCCGCCCGACAGCGTTCCCGCACGCTGCGCCAGCCGCTCGCGCAGGCGCGGAAAGATCGTCAGCGCCTCCGCCAGGCGTTGCGCGTACGCCCGGCGCGACGATGCGGCGTAGGCGCCGAGCTCGAGATTCTCGCGCACCGACATTCGTGCGAAAACGTGACGGCCTTCTGGGACGTGGCCGATTCCGCGCAGTGCGATCGCGTGCGGCGGCACGCGCAGCAGCGAGCTGCGCTCGAAGCGCACGTCGCCCGCATACGGCCGGACCAAGCCGCTAATCGCCCGCAGCGTCGTCGTTTTCCCCGCGCCGTTGGCACCCAGCAGGGCCACGATTTCACCCTCGTCGACGTGCAACGAGATCCCGTGGAGGGCCCGCACGCCGCCGTATCGCACCTCGAGTCCGTCGAGCGCGAGCAGGTTAGGCATCGCGCGCGCCGCCCCGCGAAACGGCCGAATCTTCCGGCCCTAGGTAGGCTTCGACGACGCGAGGATCCATCCGAACATCGGCGGCGTTCCCCTCGGTAATTTTTTCGCCGTAGTCGAGTACCGCAATTCGTTCGCACAAACGCATCACGAGACCCATGTCGTGTTCGATCAGCAGCACCGCGACGCCGCGATCGCGGATGGCGCGGATCAGCCCGGCGAGCTGCTCCTTCTCGGTCGGATTCGTTCCGGCGGCCGGCTCGTCGAGCAACAGTACGCGCGGTTCGCTCGCGAGCGCGCGCGCGATCTCGAGACGGCGCTGCATGCCGTAGGGCAGGTTGCGCGCGAATTGCGCGCGGCTCTCCGGCGGCAAACCCACAAACTCCAGGAGTGCGTGGGCGCGCTCGCGCGCCGCGCGTTCCTCCCGTCGTTCCCGCGGCGAGTGCGCCAGCGAGTCCGCCAGCGTCGCACGCAGCCGGGGGTTTTCGCCGATCAGAACGTTGTCGACCGCGTCGAGATAGCCGAACAGCCGCAGGTTCTGAAACGTCCGCGCGACGCCGCGCCGGGCGATTCGATAGGCGGCCAGCCCGTCGATCCGCACGCCGTCGAGTCGAACCTCGCCCGAGTCGGGACGATACACGCCGGTAACGAGATTGAAGAGCGTCGACTTGCCCGCGCCGTTGGGTCCGATGACGCCGTCGATCGCGCCGCTCTCGACTCGCAGCGAAACGTCTTTCAAGACGCGCAGGCGTCCGAAGGTTTTCGTCACGGAATCGAGCTCGAGCAACGCCACGGCTTTACGCCGGACCCTCCGTGGGAGCCGCCGCACGCAATTCGGCTCGGCGCTCGCGATTGGGGAGCAAGCCTTCCGGTCGAAACAGCATCAGCAGTACGAGAATCGCCCCGTAGATGAAAAAGTTATAATTGGTGAGATCGACGGACGTGTGCAGCACGCCGTTGACGATGCCGTCGATTTGCGGAAGGATCGTCCCGTTCACGAGTCCGAGAACGATGGCGCCGACGACCACGCCGGCCACGTTCCCCATTCCGCCGAGAACGAGCATCGACAGAATCAGCACGCTGACTTGGAACCCGAAAAGGTCGGGCGATACGAGGCTAAGCTTGGCGGCGAAAACGACGCCCGCCAAACCCGCGATCGCCGCTCCCAGGGCGAATGCGGCCAGTTTTGCCCCGGTGGTATTGACGCCCATGTGGGCGGCGGCGAGTTCGTCTTCGCGGATGGCCATCCACGCCCGTCCGAGGCGGCTGTCGCGCGCGTTGGTCACGATCGCGATCACCCCGACGACGGCCGCCAGCGTCACGAAGTAGTAGGCGGTCGCGCCCGTCCCGAACGAGCGTCCGAAAAACGAGGGAATGTCGAGCGCGCTGACCCCGTTGGGACCGCCGGTGTACTTCGTGAGATTTTGCAAGACTTGCGGAACGATCAGACCGAAGCCGAGCGTCACGATCGCCAAGTAATCGCCGCGCAGACGCAGGGTCGGCGTGCCCAACAGCAAGCCGAAGAGCGCCGCCAAACCCGCCGCGAGCGGCAGCAACGCCCAAAACGGCAGATGCAAATCGAACTGCGGACTGGCGAGCAGCCCGTACGTGTACGCGCCGATCGCGAAGAAAGCGGCGTAGCCCAGGTCGAGCAGCCCCGCGTAGCCGACGGTAACGTTGAGCCCGAGCGCGAGCACGACGTAGAGAGCGATGTCGACCATCGCGTTGAGCGAAGCGTCGTTGCGGACGATCCAGGGAGCGGCCAGCAGCGCGAGCGTGCCGCCGATGACGAGAATCCGGGTTATCCGGGGACTTGCGAAGCGCGCCGCCGCGACGATCGCGGCGACGGTACCGAATGCGTAAAGGTAGATCATACCTTTTCGGAGACCGTCTCGCCGAGCAGCCCCGAAGGACGAAAGACGAGCACGAGGATCAGGATCGCGAACACCGTGACGTTGCTCCACTGGCCCCCGATCTTCCAGGTCGCGAACGACTCGACGATGCCGATGAGAAATCCGCCGAGCATCGCGCCGGCCAGGTTGCCGATGCCGCCCAACACCGCTGCGGTAAACGCCTTCAAACCGGCCGCAAAGCCGTTGAGAAACCACGTGGATTGGTAGTACACGCCCGAAACGAAGCCGGCCGTGCCGGCGAGCAAGCCCGCAATGAGAAACGTGATCGCGATCGTCCGGTCGACGTCGATCCCCATCAACGAAGCGGCCTGACGGTCTTGAGCGACGGCCCGCATCGCGCGACCGGTCCGCGTTCGTTCGACGAACGTTTGCAAAACGAACATCGCGACGATCGCGAGCCCAACCACGAACGCCTGCTGCGCGGTGGCGTCGAGCGCGCCTATGTGGAACGTCGGATTCGGAAACACCGCCGGAAACGGCAGCGGCGCGGAGCCCTTCCACGCCTGCATCGCGTTTTCGAGGACGAACGAGAAACCGATCGCCGTAATCAGCGGCGCGAGCCGAGGCGCGCCGCGCAGGCGGCGATACGCCACCCTTTCCAGGAGCGTGCCGATCAGACCGCAACAGACCGCCGCTACCAGCAACGCCAGCCCGGCGTCGATCGCCAGCGCCGGGCCGTGCAGCTCGCCGGAAACGCCCAGCGCGCCGAAGACCGCCAGCGCGAAGAACGATCCGAGCGTGTAGACGTCGCCGTGCGCGAAGTTGATCAACTCGACGATCCCGTACACCATCGTATAGCCGATCGCGACGAGCGCGTAAATGCCGCCCAGCGAAATCCCGTTCATCAGTTGCGCTAGGAACTCGTGCATGCCCGGGAAGCTATTTCGCCTTGACGTCGATCTGGTCGACGAAAATCGATTTGCCGTCCTTAATCGCGTACAGCGAGAGGACTGGCTCGGTCACGTCGCCGTTGGCGTCGAACCCGATTTTGCCGATCGGCGTCGAAAGGTCGCGCGTCTTCGCAACGGCGCCGAGCACTTGTGCCCGCGTCGGCAGTTTGTTGCCGTTCTCGGCGATCGCACGGGCGATCGCCGCGATTGCGACTTGCGCGGCGGCGTAGGCATTCGCGCTATACGGACCGACCGGTTCGTGGTACGCCGCCTCGTACGCCTTGACGAACGCCCCCGCGGAGGGCAGCTTTTCGGCGTTCGGAGCGGCGACGGTGTAGAACGTACCGTTAGCGCGCGCTCCCGCCACGGTCGCGAGATCCGGAATCCCGTCGCCGCCCATGAACGCCACCCCGCCCATTCCGACGTCGAACATTTGCTGGCGTATGAGTCCGGCGCCGGTGCTGGTCGTGCCGCCGTAAAAAACGACGTCTGGTTTCTTGGCGGCGATCTTGGTAAGCAGCGACTTGAAGTCTTGGGTATCTTTGGCGATGTGATCGTGGCCGAGCACGACGCCCCCCTTTTCCTGGTAGTCGCGTTCGAAGACGTTGGCGAGGTCGAGACCGTAGGTCTCGTTGTCGTCGATGATGTAGGCGTTCTTGAGTCCGAGCTTTAGGGCGAACGCCGCGCCCGCAGCGCCCTGCCGCGCGTCGGTGGTACAAACTCTGAAGAACGCGTTTTGCGTCGGATTGGCGCGGCGAAGCTTGGCGGCGTCCGGTCCGATCGTCAAACCGTCGCTGACCGTGGACGGGCTGATCTGCGCGAGGCCGGCTTCGTTGGTAATCGGAATTTCCGCGGCGGCGACGTTGGAGTTGTACGGACCCAACACCGCGAGCACGCTAGGATCCGCGACGAACGTTCGCACGTTGGCGACGCCTTGCTGCGGACTGTGGACGCCTTGCACGGCGTCGTCGAGCTGCATCGGCTCGATCGTGAATCCGCCCGGGAGCGCGTTTTTGGACGCTGCGGCATGACCGATTGCCAGCAGCATGCCGTTGAGCGTGCTGCGCCCCACCGAAGCGTCGGCGCCCGAGAGCGGCAAGTCGATACCGATCTTAATCGTCTTTCCGTCACCGCTTCCGCCCGCACAGGCGGTCAGACCCAGGCACAGTACGATCGCTGCGAGCGATGCGGACGGGCGAAACCAGCGCATATTGCGCCGATTAGCCTCCCGCGGCGCGTTCCCTACCTCGCGCCGAGGCCGGTCAGGACGGCGTCAGTTCGCGCTGCGCGCCCGCATTGAAGTAGGTCGCGCGGGGATGATGCATCACGATCGCCGCGGTGGACTGTTCGGGGACGATCTGATACGCCTCGGTAAGATCGACGCCGATTCGCTGGGATGCCTCGAGCAGCGCGAATGCGATTTCGTGCTGGGCGACGTCGGGGCAGGCGCCGTATCCCCACGAGTAGCGCTTCCCGCGGCCGGCTTCGAGATTCAGTTCGCGACGGATGCGGCGGTGCGTGTATTCGGCCAGCGCCTCGGCGGCCTGTACGGAAAACCCATGCCGGAAATACGACTCGGCATATTCACCGCCGGCGTGCAGCGCTTCGGTCCGGCGCGTCGCTTCGGACCCGACGGTAACGATTTGCAGTGCGACGACGTCGCTGGCGGCTCCATCCTTGGGCTCGCGTAGGTAATCGGCCAGGCTCAGGTGCTCGCCGCCGGCCTGGCGCGGAAACTCGAAGCGGGCAATCTCGCGGGCCGGGTCGCGCGGATCGTAGAGAATCGCTTCGTTGCCGACCCCGGCGGCCGGGAAGTATCCGTACGCCGCGTGCGGCGTCAGCGATCCGTCGGTCAATGCCGACTCCCGATAGCGCTCCAGACGGGGCTCGAAGTCGTCGCGCAACAGCCGCTCGTACGCGTCACCCTTGGTGTTGGCCGCGCCCCACGAAAGCCGGAAGAGGCTGCGCAAGTCGAAGCACGGCCACAACTCGCGCAGATCGATCGCATCGAGCGTTCGCACGCCCCAAAACGGCGGAGACGGCACGCTGGCCGGATCGCGCTTGACGGCCGACGCCGAAATCGGCGCTGCAGCGGGTCGCACGGCCCGGTGACGGTCGCGCTGGGCAAACGCTTCGCGCTTCGACCGCTCGAGCAACTCGCCGCGAACGGCCGGGTCGCCGGTCAGCGCGTCGACCAGCTCGAGGCCTTCGAACGCGTCCTTAGCGTAGAACAGCCCGGGATCGAAAAATCGCTCGCCGTCGTCGAGGAGTGCGATCCGCCGCCCAAAGTCGCGATTGATTGCGGCCCCGCCCACGATCACGGGAAAGGCCAGTCCGCGCGCGTCCTGTTCGCGCACGCAGATCGGCATTTGTTTGCTGGTGGAGACCAGCAGGGCGGAAAGGCCGATCGCATCCGCCCGCACTTCCACCGCCTTCTCGAGGATTGCGTTCATCGGAACCTGCTTGCCGAGATCGACGACCGTGTAACCGTTGTTCGTCAAGATCGTATTGACGAGATTTTTCCCGATGTCGTGTACGTCGCCGAAAACCGTGGCGATGACGACCGTGCCTTTGGTCGACCCTTCCTTCTTCTCCAGGAATTTTTCGAGGTGCGCGACCGCCTTCTTCATGACCTCGGCCGACTGCAGGACGAACGGCAGGATTAACTCGCCGCGACCAAACCGGTCGCCGACGTCCTTCATCGCCGGCAAGAGAATTTCGTTGAGCACCGCGACGGGCGTCCGCGTCGTCAGCGCTTCGTCGATCTTGGCTTCGATGCCGTCCTTGCGACGCAGCAGGATGGAACGATGAATTCGCCGTTCCACCGGCGCGTCTGCATCCTCGTCCGGCAGCGTTGCATCCGGCGCGGCGACGTTTTCGAAGCGTTCGATCAACCGTGCGAGGGCGTCGGGGCGGCGGTCGAAGACCAGGTCGTCGCAAAGCTCGCGAACCTCCGTCTCGATCTCGAAATACGGCGTGATGTCCTTGGGATGCACCAAGGCCAAATCGAGCCCCGCTTCGACGCAGTGGTGCAGGAAGACGGAGTTGAGCGCGGCGCGCGCGGCGGGTTTCAAGCCGAAGGAGACGTTCGAAACTCCCAGCGACGCGAGCACGCCGGGAAGGCCCGCCTTGATCGCGCGGATCCCTTCGATCGTCTCGACCGCCGACGTCCGAAACTCGGCTTCACCGGTCGCCAGGGTGAACGTCAGGTCGTCGAAGATCAGCGCGCCCGGCGCAAGCCCAAACTCGCCCACGACGATGTCGTAGATTCGGCGAGCGACGGCCAACTTTTGCGCCGCCGTCTTCGCCATGCCGGCTTCGTCGATCGTCAGCGCCACGACGGCGGCGCCGTGTTCGATAACCAGCGGGAGCACGACGTCGATCTTGGCGCGCCCCGCCTCGAGATGAACGGAGTTGACGATCGCGCGTCCCGGATAGTTCTCCAGGGCGGATTGCAACGCGCTCGGCTCGGTCGAGTCGAGCATCAGGGGCGCTTCGATCGACGCGGCGAGTTTGCGCGTCACCTCGCGCATCTGCGCGTCCTCGTCGGCGCGCTCGGTCAGCGCGCAGCACACGTCGAGAACGTGCGCGCCCCCATCGACCTGCTCGCGGGCCACTAACGCGATCGCATCGTAGTCGTCGTCGAGTAAGAGACGCTTGATGCGCCGCGATCCCTGGCTGTTGATGCGTTCGCCGACGATGAGCGGACGCGGCTGCTGTTCGAGCGATACCGCGGTCATCGCGGAAGCGACCCATTGCGGGCGCCGGTCGGGTTGCGCCGTGGAGCGCACGCCGCGCGCCCGCCGCCGCGCGGCGTTGTCGGGACCGAGTGAGTCGACCGCCGCGCGAATCGCCGCCACGTGCGCGGGCGTCGATCCGCAGCATCCGCCGACGGCGTTGACCCCGAACTCCGTAACGAAACCGGCCAGTTCGCGAGCGAGTTCGCCGGGCGTTTCGGGATAGATCGTTTCGCCTTGGGGGCCCATCAACGGCAGGCCCGCGTTGGGCACGACGCTGACGAAGCAGCGAGAATTCTCGCATAGGTAACGCACCGAGTCGCGCATTTGCGCCGGACCGGTGGAGCAGTTCAGCCCGACCACGTCGACCGCCAACGAATCCAGGACGACCGTAACCGCACGAATGTCGGTTCCCAAGAGCATCCGCCCCTCTTGGATGAGGGTGGGCTGCGCCTGGATGGGAACGCGCCGGACGCCGCGCGCGAATTCGCGAAGGATCCCGGCAATCGCCGCCTTGAGTTCGAGCAGATCCTGCATCGTTTCGAGCAGCAGCAAATCGACGCCGCCTTCGACGAGCGCCCGCGCCTGCTCGCCGTAGATGTCGGCAAGCTGCTGGAAAGTAATTTCGGAAAGGGTCGGATCGGAAGACGAGATCAACATCCCGGTCGGTCCCATCGCGCCGGCGGCAAAACGCGGCCGGCCGGCGCTCGCAAATCGATCGCAGGCGTCTCGCGCCAGCCGAGCGGCCTGCCGGTTCACTTCGGCGGCACGATCTCGCAATCCATACTCGGCGAGCTTCAGACGCGATCCCATGAACGAGTTGGTCTCGATTACGTCGGCGCCCGCCGCTAAATACGCATCGTGGATCGCGGCGACCAGTTCGGGGCGCGCCAAAACCAGCGCTTCGTTGCATCCCTGACGGCCGGCGCCCCCGAAGTCTTCAGCTCCGAGATCTAAGTCCATGAGCTGCGTGCCCATCGCGCCGTCGAAGACCAGCACGCGCTCCGCGAGTTCGCGGAGGTATTCCGAAACCACCGAGACCGACAACCGCTTAGCTTCCCACCTTCTCGGAACCGCGATCGACCGCGCGAATCTCGCCGACGGCGTATCCGGCCCGATTATACACGAGCGGACGCGCGAAGCGAGCGAGTTTCATCGTCTGCTCCGGGCTAAGAACCCCCAGGCGCCCCAAGACCGCAATCGTGGACGGTCCGCGCGCGCGACCCGCGCCGTCGAGTACTTTAGAAGCGTAACCGATTCCGCAGGCGATGGCCGCGACCCCATGGATGCCTTCCGCACCCCCCTTGCACGCAATCGTCCCTCCCCCGGCCTGCATCAACGCCGAATCGAGCTGCCCGGTACCGGCCACGTACTCGGGATGCGCGGTCATCGCGTCGCGAACCACCCGCAGCGCCGCCGCATCGGAAGGTGCGACGTCTTCGAGCGAAGCGAGCCGTGCAAACGATAGCGCCGCCCGCCGCAGGCTGGTCGCGTACACGGGTATCCCGCAACCGTCGACGCCGAGCGGCCAGGTCGCGGCATCGTCGGCGGAGACACGCGCGCAGAATCGTAGGATCTGCTGCTGCGCCGGATTCGATACAGCGAGGTAGGTTCCCCAATCCGCTCCGATCGCTTTGCACAGCGCGAGAATCCCGGCATGTTTGCCCGAGCAGTTGTTATAGAGGGCGCCGGGCGCGATATCGTCGCGCGCTAAGGTGCGGGCGACGGTTTCGTCGTAGGGAACCTGCGCCCCGCATTGCAGGTCGGCTTCTCGCGCGCCGATTTTTCGCAGTATCGACCTAACCGCTTCGACGTGAAACGGTTCGCCCGTGTGCGACGCGGTCATCACGGCAATTTCGCGCGAGTCGAGTCCGAACCGTTCTCTCACGCCCGCTTCGATTGCCGCCGCCGCGATGAACGGTTTGGCGGCGGATCGCAGATACACGGGAACGTCGACGTCGCCGTTCTCGAACGCGACCGCACCCCGAGCGTCGACGGCGCACGCCGCCACGCGGTGTACGGACTCGACGAGATCGCCGCGCGTCACCTCGACCAGCACGTTCGTAGCGCCGCCCGAACCTTTACGCCGTCAGTGCCGGTTCGACCACGACGGATTCTTGTTCGGCAAACAGCGGATTGCTTAGATAGCGTTCGCCGGTATCGCAGCCGATCGTGACGATCGTCTTACCACGCGTCTCCGGCCGGGCGGCAACCTGCAACGCGGCCCAAACGTTCGCCCCCGAAGAAATGCCGACGAGCATTCCTTCCTCCCGGGCGAGCCGGCGAGCGGTGGCGATCGCATCGGCGTCGGTGACCCGCACGACTTCGTCGTAGACGTTCGTGTCGAGGACCTTCGGGACGAAGCCCGCGCCGGTGCCTTGAATCTTGTGCGGTCCGGGTTTACCGCCGGACAGCACCGCCGACGTGTCCGGCTCGACGGCGATCGCCTTCACGGCGGCCTTGCGCGACTTGAGAACCTGTCCCACGCCGGTAATCGTCCCGCCGGTTCCGACCGCCGAAACGATGACGTCGACGGCGCCGTCGGTATCGCGCCAAATTTCTTCGGCAGTCGTACGGCGATGAATCTCGGGATTCGACGGATTGTCGAACTGCTTGGGCATGAAGTATTTCTGCGGCCCCGCCGACGCGATCTCGTCCGCCCGGCGCAGCGCACCCGGCATCCCCTCGGCGCCCGGCGTCAACACGACTTGGGCGCCGTACGCCTTGAGAAGATTTCGCCGTTCGACGGTCATCGTGTCGGGCATCACCAGGATTAACGGATAGCCTTTGCTTGCCGCGACGAACGCCAGCGCGATTCCGGTATTTCCGCTGGTTGCCTCGAGAATGGTCGTACCGGGACGCAGCCGGCCGTCACGCTCGGCCGCCTCGATCATCGAAACGCCAATCCGGTCCTTCACCGAGCCGGCTGGGTTAAAGGATTCGAGTTTGACCAGGACGGTCGCCGGTATCCCCGCATTCAGGCGCGGAATCTTGACCAGCGGCGTGTTGCCGACGGTGTCGGCGATATTGTCGTAGATGCGTGCCATGGTATCGAGCTTAACCGCTGCCGCGTCCCCAGCGTTTCACCACCCCGTCGCCTTGCTTGCGGGGTGCGGGTGTGCGGGGCGAGTAATCCTATCGGAATGCCTTGCTTTCAAAGGTCGCCCCGCGCGCTCGCGCTCGTCGCGGCGGCCGCCGTCGCTTCGCAGTTCGTTGCCCCCGCCTCGGCGCAATCCGCCGGACCGACGCTCGACGACGCGCTCGCGGCGATTGCCGCCTACGCTCCCGTCGCGATGGCCGCTCAAGGAACGCCCGGGCTATCGCTGGCCATCACCGACCGCACGAAGACGCTGCGGATCCTGACGCTAGGCTATGCCGACGCCGCGACTCGGGCGCCGGTGACCCCCGCCTCGCGATTCGCGATCGGCTCGATCACCAAATCGATGACGGCGCTGGCGTTGATGCAGCTGTACGATGCCGGTACGCTTTCGCTCGGCGCTCCCGTTCGACGGTATCTGCCGTGGTTTGCAATTGATTCGGGCGGAACGCCGATCCTGGTGCACGAGCTGCTATCGCACACCGCCGGAATTCCCGACGACTTCTCGCTCGAAAACGGTTATCGGTACGACGTGACGGCGCTGAGGGCGGCAAAAGTATCGTTCGAACCCGGAACGGCGTGGTCGTACTCCAACGACGGATTCGCGACCGCCGGCGCGATCCTCGCGCAACTGGATCGCCGCGCTTGGAGCGAGGCTTTGCAAGCGCGCGTCTTCGACCCGCTCGGGATGTCCGCCAGTTCGCCCGTCTTCACGCCCGACGCGTTGCAAACGGCGGCAGTGGGTTACCAATGGCTCGACAACGACCGGCCGGGAGCGCCGCGACCGGCGCTGGTCGCTTCGCCTCCGATGGACTTCGTCGATCCGGCCGGCTCGGTGCTCTCGACGCCGGAGGATATGGCGGCGTACATGCGGCTTTACCTCAACGGCGGCAAGACCGCCGACGGGCGTCAACTGATATCCCCGGCGGCGTTCTCCTTAATGACCCATGCCGACCGGCTCGCTAACGGAAAGCCGGCCGGCGCGGCCAGCCCGGAGCTGGCGGAAGCGCCCGAATTTTACCGGCAGTACGGATTCGGGCTTTCGATCTTCGACCAAAACGGCGACCACTTGATCGGGCACACGGGGGGCGTGTCGGGCTATACCGCCTGCATGCAGATGAACCTAACCCGCGGTTTTGGGGTGATCGCGATGGCAAATCTCGTCGAGGCGCCGCTCCATCCGTGCGCGATTGCGCTTTACGCGATGCGCGTGCTGCGCGCGCAGAGCGCCGGCGAGCCGCTTCCGAGCCCGCCGCCCGCGCCCGATCCGGCCCACGTCGCCAATGCCGGCGACTACGCCGGAACCTACGCCGCCTCCGACGGAACCGAACTCATCGTCGCGGCCCGAGGCGATCGTCTGACGATGATGGATGGAACGGCCGCGATCGCCCTCTACCCGCGCGGAAACGATGAGTTCTGGGCCGACGATCCGCGCTTTTTCCAGTTTTTAATCGCTTTCGGACGCAACCCCCGCAAGCAGGTCGTCGAGCTGACGTACGGCTCGCAGTGGTATCCGAATCAACGCTACGCCGGTCCACGCACGTTTGCGCATCCCGCCTCTTGGGACGCGTTGGTCGGCCGCTACGAAAACGTCTTCGAGGGTCAGCCGTACGTGACGCGCGTAATTATCGTGAAGGATCGCCTGACGCTCGACGGCGACGCTCCGCTGCAGCCGCTAAAAAACGGGACGTTCGCTTTGGGCGATTCGCTCGTCCGATTCGATGCGTACGCCGGGTCGCAGCCGCAGCGGCTATCGATCGACGACGCGCGCCTGTACCGAATCGAATTGCCGTAGGCGTAGAAGGCCCCTGCAGGGCTATGGAACGATTCGCGCAGGCGGCCGAGACGGTCGCCGCTCGTAGCGGCAGGCTCGAAAAAATCGCCGGGCTCGCCGAATACTTGCGCCAACTCGAAGACGACGATCTCGTCGCCGCCGTGCGATTTTTCACCGGGCGCCCGTTTGCGGCTCGCGACGATCGCACCCTGTCGCTGGGCGGTGCAACGATCGCCCGCGTGGCGAGCCGGCTCTGGGGATTTGGCGACGCCGAACTCCGCGCGGCGTACCGCGCGACCGGCGACCTCGGAGCTGCGCTGGGAAAACTCGTTCGTCCACCCAGCGCGATGACGTTACTGCCGGCGGAATCGCTCGCTCCCGCGAGCCTCGCGCGGATCTTCGACGCGATCGCCGATATCGCGGGCAAAAACGCCAACGCGCGGCGTGAGGCCGGACTCGAACGAATCTTGCGAACCTGCGTCGACCCGCTCGTCGCCGCCTACGTAGTGAAAATCGTCACCGGCGACCTCCGAATCGGTCTGCGCGAAGGGCTCGTCGTCGACGCGATCGCGCAGGCGTTTGCGGTTGCGCCGGAGGCCGTCCGGCGAGCCGTCATGGCCTCGGGGGACGTCGGGGCGGCCGCCGCGGCTGCTAAGCGCGGGACGCTCGCCGACGTCCGCGTCGCACACGGAGCGCCGATCGGATTCATGCTCGCCTCGCCCATTTCGTGTGCGCCGTCGTATCCCCAACTCGCCGGCAACGCGTGGACCTTCGAAGACAAGTACGACGGCATCCGCGTTCAGGCGCACGTGGGTTCGGAAACGGTACGGCTCTTCTCGCGAACCCTCAACGACGTAAGCGGCTCGTACCCGGAAGTGACCCGAGCTTTGGCGGACCTGCGTTGCGAAGCCGTCTTCGACGGCGAGATCGTGGCGATGCGCGATGGAAGGGTTCTTCCATTTCGTCACCTGCAGGCGCGCCTGCGGCGCAAGCGGCTCGACGACGAACTGCTGCGCGAGGTCCCGTTGACCTACGTCGCCTTCGATCTGCTCGCGGTCGGCGACGCGTTGCTGCTGGACGAGCCGTACGTGCGTCGGCGCGCGCGGCTCGCGACGCTCGTGCCTTCGAACGGCGGTATCTCGGTCGCGCCGTTCGCGCATCTCGGGGAGGCGGCCGACGTCAACGCGCTCTTCGAAGCGGCGCGCGCCCGCGGCAACGAAGGGCTGATGATCAAGCGCGCGGACTCACCCTACGTTCCAGGACGGCGCGGAAAGTGGTGGTACAAACTAAAGCGCGAGCTGGCGACGCTGGACGCGGTCGTGATCGCGGTGGAATGGGGCCACGGCAAACGCTCCGGCGTCCTCTCCGACTACACGTTTGCCGTTCGCGATGGCGATCGCTTCGCAGCGATCGGTAAGGCCTACTCGGGGCTGACCGATGCGGAGATCGCGGAGTTGACGCGGTGGTTTCTCGAACACAAGCTGCCCGATTCGCGCCGGCGGATCAACGCGCGGTCTCACGAGATTCCGGTACGGCCGCAAGTCGTCCTCGAAATCGCCTTCGACGTCGTTCAAAAGAGCGACCTCCACGAAAGCGGCTTTGCGCTGCGCTTTCCACGAATCGTTCGCATTCGAGACGACAAGCCGCCCGAAGAGATCGACACGCTCGCTCGCGTGCGCGAAATCTACGATGCGATGCTGCGGCGGGAAAGCGGAGATCTACTCGCTGTCGACCGGCAGCCCCGACGGCGGTCGCATTAGAAAGTATCGCGAGTCGTGGCCCTTGTTCAAAAGCTTAATCGTCACGAACTTCCTCGGCGCCTGTTTGAAGTTGAATGCATTACCGACGGCGTTCGCTCGAACGTCCGTCGTCCCCAAGGAGGGCAGGTTGAACGTGTACTCGACGAACTTAAGCAGCGATCCGTATTCGTACTGCGTGTGATCCACGTAGCCTTTCTTGGCATACGGCGAGACGACGATAAGCGGCACGCGGAATCCCAGTCCCTGATAATCCAGTTGGGGAGGAGGCACGTGGTCGTAGAAGCCGCCCCATTCGTCCCACATGATAAAAATTGCCGTCGAATTCCAGTACGGACTCTTTCCGATCGCATTGACGACCGACGCCACCCAATCCGGACCGTTGTCTTTCTGCGTCGGGCCGAGCCCGTGATCGGAATCGAGTGCGTCGGGGATAACGAAGCTCACCGCCGGTAGTTCCACATCGCCGGGCGGGTTGGGGGCCGGGCAGGGACTCACCGTCGACCCCGCAACGTCGCAGAGCACGTTGGTTTGCGGCCACGAAACGCAGCTCTTCACGCAGGTGAACCTCGGTTTGTTCGGCCACTCCGTCTTATCGTGCCGGACCGCATCGATCGCGTCGAAAGCGTTCCAATATTGACCGCCGTTGTTCGGGAAGGCCGGTGCGTAGTATTTCCACGTAACGCCCTTGGCGTCGAGCGAATCGCGAATCGTCCGATACGAAAAGCACGGAAACGGCCCTTGATTGTACAGGTAGACGCGCTTGGACGTTATCAGAGACGTAACCGAGTCGGGCCGGTCGTCGCATCCCCAGAGCGGCGCGTCGTTTTCGTGATTGAAGGGGTAGTCGATTACGCTTTCGTGCGGCAGCACGTCGGTATCGCCGCGAATGAGATCCTGATGCGCCGTAAAGCTTCCGCTAGCTTGCGTCGGAAACGTGCGATCGCCCAGGACGTACTGCTGCGCTAGATCCCAGTAGGGCTGGATGTACTTCTCCCCCACCACGTCGTACGCGTTGGCCGTTGCGAGCCCGTTGGGAAACCCCGCGATGTTCCACCAGAACCCGTCGAGCTTGCCCCCGTCGTAGTCCTGGACGAACGCCGCGCAATAGGTGTGGTCGATATCGTAGGTGGTCAGTTTTTGGTTGAAGCGCAGTTTGATCGGGGTCGGCGTCGGTCCGGGACTGGGCGTCGGCACCGTGGGACACGGATTGCTCTTGGTCGTGGGGAGCGGTCTCGGGGCCGGCGCGGCCGCCGTCTTTACGCAATCGGTTCCCGGAAAGCAGTCGAACAAGTTGTCGAAGCTGCGATTTTCCTGCACGATGATGACGACGTGCTTGATCTTGCCGCGACTGCTGCCGTCGGCTTGAAAGGCGCCGAAGCGATCCGGCGGTATCGGAGACGCGCCGTTTGACGAGCACCCGATCGCGAGCGCCGCGATCGCGAACGCGGCGAAATGAAAAAAACCTCTACGCATCGATTCCGCTTTTGTCGCCCGGCCGTCACGCGTCCTTCACGAGCGCTCGACGCCCCGAAATTACAGAAGCGATATTGACTTAGGTCACAAAGGGTTCCCGTCGTCTTGATTTCCAAGGATGAACGGGCGTAGCAGCGGGATCGGCGGATCGCCGCGCGAGAGCAACTCGTCGTGAAACTTCTGCAGCGTATAGGCGGGGCCCATCATCCGGCGATAGTCTTCGCGCAGCTTGAGAATCATGAGCTTTCCGAGCGTGTAGTAGCCGTACATGGGATCCTGCGTTCCACGCAGCGACTCTTCCACCGCAACTTGCGGCGTTTGGTAGCATTGACCGGTGAACAGCGCCTCGGCCGCTTTCAAACTCATCCCTTGCGTGTGCAGCTTCACGCCGGCGATGTAGCGGCACTCGCGCAGTAAGGCCTCGTCGAGCTGGGCAAGACGCACGCGCGGATCGCCGGCGCCCCAGCCTTGGTCGACCATCATCTGCTCCGAGTAGTGCGCCCATCCTTCGGCAAACTCCGAGCTTACCGAAAGCTTACGGGTGAGGCTCAAATTCAGTCCGCGGTCGATCGCGAAATTCGTGTAATGACCGGGATAAACTTCGTGCGCCGAGATGATCGGGAACTCGAAGTCGTTGAACTGAGCGAGGTAGTCCTGCGTTTGTTTTTTCGTCCACGTCGGGTCGACCGGCGTAACGTTGTAGTAGGCCTGAGTGGCGACCGTCTCCAGCGGCCCCGGCGAGTCTTCCGAAGCGGTCGTCGTCGTCCGTTCGAAGGCGGGCGTCTCGGCGACTTTGATGTCGGCGTTGGCCGGCAGGGTGACGATATGGTTGGCCACGATGAACGCCCGCAGTTTTACGAGATCGCTCGTGGCTTTCGACAAGAGCAGGTTGGGCGCGGGATGCACCTTCGCCAGCGACTGGTAAACCTGAAGCGGCGTGGCTTTGGGGTCGATCTTCCTGGCGGTCGCGACGAATTCCGCGCGCGTCTGCGCGAGCGCTTTGGTACCGTAAGCGAGATACCGATCCAGCGGCATGTCGAGGGCGTCTTCGTAAAGGAGCCGCTTGCGGTAAGCGTCGGCGCCGATCGCAAACGTTCCCCGCGGTTTTATCGCCTTGATCCAAGCGGCGTAGGCTTTCATCGCCTTTGCGACGTCGGAGTTAGCTCGTTCGAACTCCGATACGAGCGCGCGATCCTTTACCGGGGCGAATGCGAGCGGAACGCTGGTTTTGAAGAAGTCTACCGAACCGGCGGCATCCTGATACGCGATTCGCTGGGTGACGGCGTCCACCGACGTCAAGTTGTGCCGAGCGTCCGCCAGCATTTTCGGAATCTGGCGCTCGCGAGCGATCGCGTACTGCAAGCGCGTCTTTAGCGGCGCGTAGTCTCGGCTCATCACGCCGAATATCGCGCCCGAAGCCGACTGCGTGTAGTCGTCGGGATTGTGTCGCCAACCGGCAAGCGTATCGTTTTCCAACAGGTCGTCCTGAAGGCTGCTGCTCAGCAAGGTGGCGTCCAGCGCGCCGCTGGGCGAAAGCGAACTTCGGTCGATTCCCGCGAGCCTGCTTGCCGTATCCCGGTCGAGCGCATCCTGGCGAGCGACCCCGGCCGCCGTAAAGTCTCCCAATTCGGCGTCGTACGCGTGCACGCCGACGTAGGTTGCGACCAGCGGATTGAGCTTGAAGTATGCGTCGTAGTACGCTTTGGCCAAATCCGCATATTGTCGGTCGGCGCTGCCGGCAGGGGGTGGGGAAACCCCTAACAGTGCGGCCGTCAGTCCGGCCGCGAGGATCCGTCGTATGGCGTGGCTCATCGTGCCTTCCCGCGGGGCCTATCGGTTTTTAAATTTCGCGACGCGCTTTTCGTTGTATGCCGCGAGTCCCTCTTTGGCGTCCTCGCTCTTGAACAGGAGGGACTGCAGTTCGCGCTCGAGCGCGAGTGCGTCTTGAAGCGGCAGCTCGGCACCGGTCTGCACGCTGCGCTTGATGTGGCCGACCGCCATCGGAGCTTTGTTGGGCGTGCAGAACTGCCGGGCGTAGTCGAGGATTTGCTCGCGAAATTCCTGCGCGTTACCGTCGTAAACGTCGTTGAGCATGCCCCAGTCGAGGGCCTGTTCGAAACTGACGGTTTTGCCCGTCGCCATCAGTTCCATAGCGCGAGACTTACCGACGAGACGCGCGAGCCGCTGCGTGCCGCCCGTCCCCGGAAGAACGCCCAGCGCGACTTCCGGCAAGCCGATCTTACCGGCGTCGCGGCGCGCGATCCGAATGTCGGCAGCCATCGCGATCTCCAATCCGCCGCCGACCGTATGTCCGTTGAGGGCGGCGATCACCAGCTTCGGCGTCTGCTCGAAGCGGTTCAGCGTTTCGTTGGCGTGCAGGCAGAACATATACTTGAACTCGGGCGTGACCGCATTGAGCATCCCGATATTTGCCCCGGCAGAAAAGAATTTTTCGCCCTTGCCGGTGATCACGATGACCTCGACGTCGGAATCGAAGCGCGCGTCGAGAATCGCGTCGTCGAGTTGGCGCATCATCTCGTGGGTATAGGTGTTGGCCGGGGGGTCGTCCATCTCGATGAATTCGACGTGGCCGTCCTTCCAGAAATTGACGACGCGCTTGCCGTCGAACCGACGCGTCTCGCGGCCGAAGGCCGTCTGCTGCGCCGCGCCGTTTGAAGTCGTACTCATGCTAGGTTTCCTTTCGGGGCTATCCAGTCGGGATTCTTGAAATATTCGTTGAGTTTGGCGTCGTCGGCGGCCGTAGGGAGGACCGTCGGCACGTAAGCTTGCCAGGCCTCTTCCGAGAGCTTGTCGCCGGTCACCGAATAACGCTGACCGGCGTAGTCGCCGATTTTACGATTGAAGCGCATGTCGGGCACGTACAGATCGGCTTCACCGGCGTTGACCTCGTTGACGCGAGCGACGGTTGCGGACACCTCGTCGAAGAACTGCCGCCGCGCGCGCTCGTTCAAACTTTCCTTGTCGACGGCATCGCCCGCTTTGTCCTCATCCACGCGGCCCTTGATTCCCCAGGTGTAGGCCCATTGCGCCGATCCGGAATGGTCCGTCCCGAAAAGGTCCAGCGATCCCGAGATCCATTTGTTGTAGTATTTCTGCTGGATTTCGCTCGGAACGACGCCGGCCTTGGCGATCCTGCGCAGTCCGGTGATTCCGGTGCCCATGTGGAACGACTCTTCCTTGAGCATCGGCCCCATCGACGCGGCCAGCGGAGCGAAACCCGAATGCTGCAGCATCGTCAGCTGAAACTTTCCGTCGCGGTCCATAAAGTTCGTGTAGGCGAAAAAGTCGAGCCAGTGCGTCACGTCCTCGTTAAACGCGTTGAGCAGACGATTTTTTTTGCCGAACGCCCGGCGCTCGAGAAGCTTCTGCGCTTCGATCTTCCCCTCGCTGCCGAACTGATCCACCAACAGGTGGCACATTTGATAACCGTGCCGGGTTTCTTCGACCATAATCCGGACCAGCGATGCCAAGTCGTATTCGCTGGGAGCGTTGTTCACCAGAAAACGCTGTTGCTCGTTGGATGCAAACTCGGTGTCGCCTTGATACACGACCATGTTGAGCACCGCATCGCGCATGCGTTGATCGGGGATCTCGCGTACCTTCTCCCAGCGGCGCTCCCCCTTGAAATCGCCGAAGTAAATCTCGGGCGTCGGCAACGATCCGTACTTGGCCTCGAACTCGTAGCCCGGCATGAAGCGCTCGATGAGCTCGCGGTCGAGGCCGATGTCGTGCTGCCATTGCTTGAGAAGGTCGATCCAGTCGTCGAACGTTGAAATGCGGGCGGCCATGGGAGTTCTCACCGTGCTTTCTTGTGACGGATTTTTGACGATCCGTTAGAATACTGTCATACTAGACCCGATGGATACGCCTGTCAACCCGCAAGCGCGTCCGGTGAGCCGCCCGAATTCGTTCATTTTTACGCTCTTCGGCGATCTAGCCCACCGCGACGCGGGCGACCCCTCGCTCTGGATCGGATCGCTGGTCAGAGTGATGGCGCCCTTCGGGATCTCGGAGGCGGCCGTGCGGCAGGCGGTTTCGCGAATGTCCCGGCAGGGGTGGCTGGCAGCGCGCCGGCGCGGCAACCGGGCGTTCTACGCGGTGACCGAGCGCGGCCGCCGCCGCATTGCCGAGTTGACCCCGCGAATTTACGGCCCGATCATCGATTGGGACGGCCGGTGGCGGCTGCTGACCTACTCGGTGGGTGAAAACGTGCGCGGCGGACGCGATCGCCTGCGTAAGGAGCTAAGCCTGCTCGGCTGGGCGCCGCTCGCAGCGGCAACCTGGATCTCGCCGGCCGACAGCCTCGATGCCGTGCGGGAGGCATTGGGATCGAACCCATCGACCGTCGCCGTTCACGCTTTCGCAGGGTTCTATTGCGGTCCGCTGAGCGACCGCGAACTGGTTGCCCGATGCTGGGACTTGGCGGCGATCGCGGCCGCCTACGGCGCTTTCCTCGACCGGTACGAGCCGCGGTTTGCCGCCGAGCGCCGCGCCGGCTTGGACGATCGGGAGGCCTTCGTCGAACGCCTCTGGCTGCTTCACGATTATCGAAAGCTCGCTTACGCGGATCCGGGACTGCCCAGCGAGTTGGTTCCCGCGCACTGGCCGGGGACGCGAGCTGCCGCCTTGTTTCGCAGCTACTACGCGGCCTTGGACCGCAAGGCGCACCGTTATTTCGTCGCGCAGACCCCGGGCTAAGGGTTGCGAGCGGGGCGAGGATGCGACGCGTCGAAGCGACCCGGCCATGCCCAAACGCGCCTTAACGTTCTTAGGAATGCTCTGCATAGGCCTTGCCGTGGCCGCCTGCAACAATGCGACGTCGGCAACGCCGACGCCGGCCCCGTCGGCCTCCTTTACGCCCAATCCAAAGATTACCAACGCCACGATTGCGGTGACCGTGCAACTGAGCCCGGCCCCGAAGATCCCGGTGATGGAATCGACGCCGAAGCCGAGTGCGGGCTGCCAATCGGGAAATCAACTGGACTGTCGCCCCGGCACGGCATTTACGACGCAAAAAACGGGCAAGAACGGCAACACGGTTTTTCACGACCTCAAACCCAGTCAGACCTACTGTTGGGTCGCCGTGCTGGGTCCGAACCAAACGTCGTCCACATGCGCGGGCTGGGAGGTATGGCAGTTCGAACCAATCACCATCGGAACGTAAACGCGGCGACTGGTTCCTAGTCTAGTCGTCGTCGTCTTGTAAGTGAAGGTGGCAGCCGTCGTCGGCGTCGGAAAGGACGTCGCGCGCTTCGGCGAGGACGGCGGTGGATAGCGGCCGGTTGGGCGGCGCAATCGAGCCTTCGGCCGCCAGAAAAGCCGTCTCGCTCCAATCTTCCCAGGTTTCCAGCGGTTCGCCGTCGAGTTCGGCTGGGAAGCGCACGCAGAATCCCTGTTCGACGTGCATGCCAACGACTTGAACGCGCGTCCCGCGCGGAAAGTACGTGCCGTCCTTCCACAACGTGCCGTACGTCGCATCGTAATGCCGGCCGATCTTGAGCGGTTCCCCCATCGCTGCGTCTATACCCGAAATGGGTCCATGGGTTTCTCGCCGATGTACGTCAGCACGCTCTTGGTTTCGCTATACGCCTGCATGGTTTCCATTCCGAGTTCGCGTCCGTAGCCGGACTGCTTGAAACCGCCGAACGGCATGCCCGGAAAAATCGCATACGGCGTGTTGATCGCGACGGTCCCGCTGCGGATCGCCCGCGCCACGCGATTGGCGCGCCCAACGTTTTGCGACCACACGGTCGCCGAAAGACCGTAGTCGCTATCGTTGGCTAACGCGATCGCCTCGGCTTCGGTTTCGAATCGCACCACGGTTGCGACCGGGCCAAAGATTTCTTCGCGCGCGATGCGGTGGCCGCTCTCGGCTTCAAAAGCAGTCGGGCTCCAGAACAATCCGTCGGCCAACGCGCCGGCGAGCGGCTCGGTTCGCCCGCCGAGTAGGACCTTCGCGCCTTCTTCGACTCCGATATCGCAGTAGTTCCGAATCTTGTCGTACTGTTCGCGCATGGTAATCGCACCGATATGGGTGGCGACGTCTTCCGGATCGCCGACTTTGAGTTTGCGCGCCTTCTCCACGAACGCCTCGACGAAACGATCGTACACTCCGGCTTGAACGAGAAGGCGCGAGCGTGCGTCGCAGGCTTGACCGGCGTTATAGTAGATCCCGTAGAGCGCGCCGGCAACGGCGGCGTCGACGTTCGCGTCGTCGAATACCACCGACGGCGATTTGCCGCCGAGTTCGAGCGTCACGCGCTTGAGCGTTTGGGCGGCCGAAGCGGCGACGACTTTTCCGGTATTCGTCGACCCGGTAAAGGCGATTTTGTCCACGCCCGGATGCTCGACGAGCCACGCGCCGAGATCGCGGCCGGAGCCGGTGACGACGTTGAGGACGCCCTCCGGCAAGCCCGCCTCGAGCGCGATCTTTCCCAGCTCGAGAGCGGTGAGCGGCGTCGACGGGGCCGGCTTGAGGACGATCGTGCAGCCGGTTGCCAACGCGGGCGCGACTTTCCAAGCCGCCAGCAGCAACGGGAAGTTCCACGGCACGATGGCCGCGATCACGCCGACCGGTTCGCGAACCGTGTTGGCCACGTACGTCGGAAGCGGCGGGGGCATCGAGAGTCCGTAATTCTTAGTGGCCGCTCCGGCATAAAACTCGAAGCAGTCGACGATCGCCCCCAATTCGCCCTTGGCCGTCGAAATCGTTTTCCCGTTGTCGCGAACTTCGAGCAGCGCCAATTCGTTCGCGCGCTCGGCGATCAGCTGGGCGATTTTGTAAATCACCTTTGCGCGGCG
>DASXDV010000008.1:0-2031 GCA_036490465.1 Candidatus Tumulicola sp.
CTTCTTAACGCCTTTCCCGATCAGCCAGAGACTATGGACATGCGCGATGCCGTCAGTGGTGTCATCGGCCCGAGAAGGCGCTGGATTCTCGCCGTGCCGCTCAGCGGTGGGGGATCGGGCGGGGCGTTTTCGATCGCGATCTTTGCCGTCCAAGACCACGGAATCCACTGGGTTCAAAATATTCCGACGGACGCCGGCACGAGCGGACTAGCGATAAGGCACGGCGTGCTGATCGCGCACACTGAGCACCTTTTGTCCGGTGATTCGGACTGCTGCCCTAGCGCATCGAACACCCTCGTTCTTGGCGATCCACACGGATACGTCGAGGTGTTGCGGTCTTGGTGGGCTCCGAACCGCAGGCTATAGTATCTTGCGGCCCTTTCGATCACGAGCTTAGCAGTGGCCCACGAATGGCGCACCAAACGTCGACCACGCTCATGCGGATAGCCGCAATGGTACGCGTGCGGTACTGGCTCGCGCATGAACCTACCCTGGCGAAGGAGCGCCTGCGCGAAAAGTACCACATCGGTCGCGCCGTCGCCGTCGCGCTCGAGGAGCAGGCCGACGATCTCGGCTCCTGCGCTTGCCGAATTGCACGATCGAGCTCGTCGTCCAAGAGATGCTAGCGGGAGTCGCCTGAAAGCGCTCGCCGGCGACGTCGGGGAAAGTCTACACGTAGCCGCTTCGTTCCGCCTTCGTTCCCATCGTTACAGAACGAGTCTCGGCCGTTTGACGCGCGGGTCCGGGCGTCGTTGCCGCTTTCGGTCCTGGTGCCTCGCGACTGTTCGACGATTCCGCTCGGCGTGCTCGCGCTATCGAGGCGCTACGTTCGCAATGGGCGTTGCAGGCTCAGGAACGCCGCGAAGCGGGTGCAGACTATGCAGACACCGGGCACGTCTTTCAAACGCCGCTCGGCGGCCCTGTGGATCCCTTTTTGGCGACCGAAGCGTTCCGCTCGACGCGCGGTCGCTCGAAGGTGAAGGCGACGCTCCACGATCTACGCCATACTGCCGCGACGTGGATGCTCGCCGCGGGCGTTGACATTGCTTCGGTCGCGCGCGTCCTCGGTCACGCAACGCCGACGACGACGCTTAGCATTTACGCTCACGCGATGCCGGCCGCGGAGTCGCGCGCGGTCGCCTCGATCGACGAGCGCCTAGCGCTCGCGAAGCGGGCCTAACGGCTACCGCTTTTGACGGGGGACGGCAACCGAATGGCAACCGTCCACCTTTTGCGAACGCAAAAAACCTTATGGTGTAAGGGCGAAAAGTTTAGCCCCAGCGGGATTCGAACCCGCGTTACCGCCGTGAGAGGGCGGCGTCCTAGGCCTCTAGACGATAGGGCCACATTACTCCCGGGCCTCGACTCGAACGAGGAACCCCTGGGTCAGAGCCAGGTACGTTGCCGATTACGCCACCCGGGAAAGGTAGCGAACGACTATACTACGCCGATGCTCACCTCCCTTGCAATTGGGCCCGCTTGCTGTTGCGCTTCCCGTACGTTTCTGTTTGGCTGTGGCAGTTCGGGCACAGCATTCGGAGGTTCTCAAGCCGATGGTCGTTTCGAACCCCGTTGATGTGATCGATCTGAATGGTCAAAGGCTGACCTAACCAAGCCTGCAGGCTGCATTCGCTGCACATGTTCTTGAAAATTCCCGCGGCTAACAGGCGGCGCTTGATGTTCGTGCGCGACTTTCCTTTTCCTAAAAGATCGGTCAAGGGCCGGCTCGAGAGACGCGGTTTGATCTCTCCGCGTCGCACAGCTTTTTGCCAGGCGCCGGCGCAGAAGCCAAATCGGGAGGCGCATTTTCGGTACGAGTGCCCCTCTTCGTAATATGTTTGAATCGTTTGCCAATCGTATCGACGGCGGCGGTCATTCATGTCGTCGTCTCATAAACTCGACCTCGCCTCAAATTGCGTCCCGCGAACGTCGGCATCTGGTTGTGGCAGTTTGGGCAGAGCATCTGTAAATTCTCAATCCGCCAATCGTTGCTTACTCCGTTGATATGGTCGATGTGGATGCCGATCGGTT
>DASXDV010000011.1:0-6979 GCA_036490465.1 Candidatus Tumulicola sp.
CATGACGCTGTCAAGTTTTTGCGCTCCGGCGGCATCCAGTGGGACGGTAATGAGATGGCCTGGGCCAATCTCAACGAGGTCGGGCGCGACACCCAAGCCATTTACCAGTTTAGAACGCAAAAGCAATTGGGAACGATTGCCGGAACCTTTAATCTGCGTCTGTCCAAAGCATTTCCGGCCCAGTTCTGGATTCGAGGGAATACGATGATCGCGCCCTCGTCTTCGGACGGCATTGGCGTCGTAGGATTCTTCAACTATCCGGCCGGCGGTCGACCGTTTGCAAAGATTCGCGGCTTTAAGGAACCCATGGGCGTGACGTATAGTGCCGCTGTATCGCGGCGAAGTCGGGGAGGCCGCTAGCACCGGCCCGCATGGCACGCGTCTTCATTACCGCCTCGTCGGACGGCCTTGGCCTCCTCGCAGCACGTCTGCTCGTCGGCGAGGGTCACGCGGTAATGCTGCACGCTCGCAGCGCAGCGCGAGCCGACGATGCGCGGCGCGCGCTGCCGGGAGCCGAGGGCGCGATCGTCGGCGACTTGGCGAGCATCGCAGAAACGCGGGAGCTCGCGCATCAGGTCAACGCGCACGGCCGCTACGACGCGATCGTCCACAACGCCGGAGTCGGCTATCGCGAGCCGCGCATCGAGACGGTCGACGGCCTTGAGCACGTCTTCGCGATCAATGTCCTCGCGCCGTACCTGCTCACCGCGCTCATCAACCCGCCGAAGCGGCTGGTTTACCTGAGTTCGGGGATGTCTCGCAACGGCAACCCGCGCCTCGATGACGCGCAGTGGACCGCCCGCCGTTGGAACGGCGCGCAAGCATATGCCGAGAGCAAGCTGTACGATGTCGTGCTGGCGTTCGCGGTCGCGCGCCGCTGGCCCGGCGTGTTCTCGAACGCACTCGAGCCGGGCTGGGTCCCGACGAAGATGGGCGGCCCGGGAGCGCCGGATGATATCGGCCTCGCACCCGTCACGCAAGCCTGGCTCGCAACGAGTGATGACCCCGCTGCATTAGTGACCGGCGAGTACTTCTATCACCAGCGCCACCGCGAAGCCAACCCTGCCGCGCACTCGACCGCCGTACAAGATGCGCTCCTCGATTATTGTGCGGAGCGCAGCGGTACCGTGCTCCCAAAGTCTCCATCGGTTATACCCAGTCGCGCAGTGTGAGCGTCACCGTTCGTTGCGTTCCGGTTTTATCGGCGACCTGAAGGCGCAGGACGGTACCAGGCGTATCGCGCAGCGCGCGCCGGACTTGTTCTAACGATCGTGGGGCGGCGCCGTCGATCGAGAGGATCGTGCTGCCTTTGGCCAACCCGGCTTTTGCCGCCGGCGTTCCTTGGCGCACGTCATACACGACGATCTTGCCGGCGTTGTTGATAAGGAGCATCCCCGACCGGTCGTGGCGGTCGCGCTCGCCGAGACTTGCATTTGGCCGCAGCGCCATCGTCTGGGCGCGGTAATCAAACGTGACGGTAAACCTCCGCCAAACACCGCCGCCTAGGTTTGCCGCAATGAACGGGGACGCGAAGTAGCCTTGCTTTTGCGTGGAATAACCGGCGATGAGATCGTGCAGCGTGAAGGTTCCGACCCGCAGCGAACGCAGACGCCCCATAAAGCCGCGGTGGCCTCCGCCCACACCGTAGCCGTTAACGCCAACGGCGCTGTGCGTAGACGGAACGATCTGCGGATGGTCGACGACGAACGGTACGAAAAAATCTGCCGAGCCGCCCGCGCCGGTATCGACGGTACATTCCGACGCGATACCGTCGATCGCGCAGTCGACCTGCGGCACGGTCCCGATGAGGACGAAGGGAACTACGTCTGCTCTGCTCGTCGGAGCCGCTCCCGGCATCGCTAACGTGAGCGTTCGGCCTGCATAGTCGAACGTCGTGACATATCGGGCCAGGACTTCGAACCCGATGAGCCCGTCGACGCGCTGCCCCGCCGCCGCACCGAACCCTTTACGTATCGGCTCCACGGAGAAAACCTGATGTTGCAGCACGGCGTTACCGATTTTTAGCGAATCGACCGTCGCATAGCTATTCGACTCGGTCCCCGAGCCTGTGCCGGAATCGTGGGCCGAGCCCGAGCCAACGGCTTTGATCTCTTTCGCAACGGCCGGATCGATGATATTGCTGCCGCCGGTGTCGAAAACAAACCGGTATGGTCCTTTCCCATTGAGCGTGACGTCGAGGTAGATGTGGTTGTCGATCAGGTCGACCGGGACAGAAGTGCTGGTGCCGGCGCCGTTTATCGAAAAGTCGTCGACGTGCGATTTCGGTTTGACGAACGCGGCTTCATCGCTTTTGACGATCCGTGCGGAGGTCACGCTAATGTCGGATGAGTTGCCCTCGCTCGACTTGGAAACGGTGTGATGCGGCACCAAGAGCCCGTCGACCGGGCGATATTCCGAAACGTCCGTTTCGTAGGTCACCGCTCCGATCGGCACGACGTAACGCGCCGGCAAATGGCTCGCCGCATCGATCCAAACCTCCATCGGAACCAGTGAATGGCGCGGCGTTACCAAAAGCGTTGCGTACTGCCGGCCGCCGGCGGCTCGAACGCCGTCCCACGCGACCGTCGCGCCGCCGCTGCCGGGGGCGAAGAGTCTATCGCCGGCCGCGTAAGCGGCGTCGATCTCTTGCGAAACGCCGGCATCGCTGCCGTCCGTCCAGACCAGACCCGACTGATCCTGATTCCAGAAGGTGGCGCCGTCGTATCCGTCTCCCGCCGCGATCGGCGGAGTCGACGTTCGTTCGGCAAGCCGCGCGCCGCCGATCTCGGCCGCCGAACTGCCGGTTCCGTTCAAGCCGCTTACGGTCGCGGTGCTTTCGATCGAGAGCACCCCGCCGTGCTGCAGCGCCGTTGCGCCAAGTGCATCGCGCCCCTGCTGCAGCGTGGTCGCAACCGCGCTCGTTGCACTGAGGGCGTGAGCGACGGTTGGCAGCGCGATACACGCGCAGACCGACATCACGATGGCTAGCGTCCTCTCCGCCTGCCTGCAGGCCGTCCCGCGGGAGGGGCTCACTGGGTTATGTGCTGCGTTCACGGCGCTGCCTTTCGCGGAAGGTGCTGGAGGGCTGGTGATAAATAATATATTATATAGTAACGGCACGACGCAATGGCCTCGGCGGCCCGCTTTAACGAAAGGCCGGGATACTGAGTGGATCCAGATTTTGCTCCTGCTTCAATGGCGGAGTCGCTCCTCGAGAGGCTCCGCCACGACATCGTAAGCGGACGCCTCACGCCCGGCTCGCCGCTTCGTCAGGACGAAATCGCGCGTTCGCTTGGCGTCAGTCCAGTGCCCATCCGCGAAACGTTCCTCAGGCTCCAAGCCGAGGGGCTCGTGGAGATTCGGCCACGCCGCGGCGCGATTGTTTCCGATTTGTCGGCCGCTGAAATTGAGGAGCTTAACGAGATGCGGACCGCACTGGAGTCTCTGGCTCTAAGAAAAGCGATGCCGAACATAACGGACGCCGACCTGCGAAAAGCACAAACGTTGCTCGATCTGATAGATCGGCGGCCCGAGAGCTGGGTTGAACTCAACGCCGCGTTTCATTCCATCATTTACAAGCCCGCGGCGCGGCCGCGCCTTCTAAATGCAATTCTAAGCTTGCAACTCAACGTCGAGCGCTACTTGCATCGCGAGGTCGAGGTAACGAATAACGTTGCTTCCTCGCAGCGTGAGCATCGCAGGCTGCTCGCGCTCATCAAAAAAGGAAAGACGGAAGAAGCCTGTTCGCTCTTGAGCGCGCATATTCTGGAGCCCGGACGCATCCTCGTTTCCGAGCTGCGAAAATCAGGCCGCACGTAGATCAAAAAAGCCGTTGCGACGAGCGCGATACGCGAACCAGAGATCGCTGCCCCGCTCGCGGATTGCGCGATAGACGATGTAGCCCAGCAAAGCAAAAAGCACGAAAAAGGAGTCCGGGCGGACGCCGGACCCCTTTTTTCTGCGATTGCAGTCTTTGAGCCGCGAGTGTTAGGTCGACGGAGCTAAAGCAATACCGATCTCGAAGGTGTAGGTGTTGCCGGTGCAAGTGCTCGGCGCAAATCCGATGCAGTAGTAGTCGGTGTATTTAACCGGGCCTACACTCTTAGGGTTCTTGCCTTTATAAACGATGTACTGATAGGTCGGGTTACCGGGATCCGGATCGAAATACGTTTTGAACTTTTTGTCGGTCTTGCCGTTCTTGTTCTTGTTTTTGACGATCCACGCGTTGTTGTAGAGTTCGTAACCGCTGCCGGCTGCGGTCTCAACGTAGGGTCCGGGGTTACCCTTCGTGACCTCGATGCAGAAGACGTATACGCTGTAGTTACAGGCTTGGCCCGTCACCTGCTTGATCCCGGGCATCGGGCGAGTCACCAAGCCATGGCCGTTGGACCGGCCCGCCGCCAAAGCTTGCGCGCCCGATGACGGCATTCCCGACGACGACCCCGCACCGCCGGAACACGCTGAAAGTGCTAGGCCGGTGACG
Source organism: Candidatus Tumulicola sp. (assembly GCA_036490465.1). GTDB lineage: Bacteria > Vulcanimicrobiota > Vulcanimicrobiia > Vulcanimicrobiales > Vulcanimicrobiaceae > Tumulicola. Next base: position 4,484 of record DASXDV010000011.1, read on the forward strand.
AGCGCCGCGCTAGCACAGAGAAAGCTTAAACGCATGTGCTGAGCTCCTTCCATCGCTAGTTCTAAAGAAACTAGTTTTGAGCAAAACGCGCCCGCCAGGCGGCGGGTACGTGCCGAAAGAATGCGAGCCAACGCTTCCATTTCCCTCCTCTTAAGCGAGCCACAGGTCGATTTGTCAGGGACGCCGCGGCTGACGCTCTCGAAAACGACGGGATCCAAGCGGCTGCCGGCCACGCCCGAACGAATCGTCGCAGCATTACGGCGGTTTGAATCAGGCGTTCCGCTTCGGCGGTGATAGAGAAATGTAGTTAGGCGTACTGCGAAAGCACGAACAAATACCGTCCGATTCGTCCGGCGAGCTCCGGTCCCAAATCACGCTGAAGATCCAGGAGGGCATCTTGCGCCCGGCTTCGCGTCATTTCGCCCGAGCCCAGCTGTTTAAATAACGAGCCTACATCGAAAAGCGCACGGACTTTGACGTCCGAAGCCTTTTGCCGTTCTAAGGAATGAATAAGATCGAGCCGATACCGCTCATGGGCATAACGAAGCACTATCGCTGCCACCAGCGAGGTATGGTAATTGCAAAACCAGCTCTTCTCGGAGTCGCCAAAAAGATCAGCGCCCTCCGGTGTCGGACCAACGGCGTACCCGTGGAGGCCGATATCTGCAAACAGATGCGAGAGGCACAGCGCCAACCCTCCAACCGAAGTTTTATGCTTGAGAAACATCTGGCACAAAACCAGTTCTAGAGCTATATCGATGTTTGATTCGGAAAGAAATCTGAGGATCCCAAACTCAACCGCGTCCTCGCTTTGTCCATTTTCGCCGTTAAGGCCAGGTAAGTGCGCGTCTAAGCCAAGCTTGGTGCCAAAAAAAATGCTGTGAGTGTACGAATAATACTCAGAAGTCGTACTCCAGCCGGCATGGGGAGGATGCGCGCCGCTGCCGACCGACCACGCGTTTCCGAAGAGGCCGAGCCGCTCGTTCTCTGGATCTAGCTGCCAAAGGCAGAACAACGCGTCCAATATTCGGCACGGAAGGCGTTCCGTCGAAAAGAAAAAATCGCTAGAAAGGACTCCAATCGCGTAGGCCCTCATTTCGCGCCACGACGGTAAACGCTTCCGGACCATGTAGATGATCGGGTAGATGTAGAGAAGAAGTTCTCGGGGCGACGAGACAACGGTTGAAAGATAACGGGGGTTCACACAAACAGAGCTTACGAAGGCATGAAGCTCGCGCGGAATGGTGGTGCTGGTTCGCTCGTCGCCGATAGACAAGAACATACAAAGCTCGTCAAACGCTTTCAACTTATAACAGAGCTTGTCTCCCTCGTCTCCGCCCAAAGGGGAGAAGTGATCCAGGTTCTCGATTAGCCATCGATCGATACTACCTATCGTCGAAACCAAGGTGTCGTCGCCGGCAGAAGCACTGTTCACAAGTAGCGGAGCTCGAGCGAAAGATCAGGCGATTTTCGATATACAGGGAGAGGGCAGGTCATACAATGAACCTCGCCCTCTCGTCTGAAATTAGAGTTCAGAGCTTCAGGGCTTCAACCACGTCGGCAACCGTGTTCTCTCCGGTCAAATGCTTCCCGCGAATCTCGAAGTTCTTGGACGGCTCGATGGGTGGATCGGTTTTTATAATCAGAACGTAGTGCTTGCTGCTAAAGATGATGCTCCAATCCTCGTGAACTGTCGTACTGTCTTTCAGCGGCGTGTGATTGGATTTCAGCTTCTCTATTAGAGCCACGACTTCGGGCGATTTAGTGTTCATTAACGATATCTCCTCATTAAGAGCATCCAAACCAAAAGCTTTTCTACGGCAACCGTTGGCGAGGTTGGCGGAGTTTCCCCCCACCCGGGCCTGCCGAAATCGCCACGAGCGCCTGCCGAGGAGGAAGGCTTGCGTCTAGATCGCGTGGGCGCTTGTCAGGGACGGGCGGGCGCCGGCGTCACGTCCAGTACGCGGAAGCCGCCCGCCTCGATCGAGAGCGAAACGTTGTATAGCTCCGTGGCGAGCAGCTCGACGCCCGATTCCCAAGCGCCGCGCGCGCTGTCATACAGGCGCAGCAAGACGCGTGAGTCGGGCGGCGCCGCATCGCCAATCAGCAACGAAGTGAAGACCGTTCCCTCCGACGTGTTCCCGACGAGGATCGCGAGGCCGCCGTCGCGCTTGAGGGCAATGACGGCCACGTCGTCTGAAAAGACCTCCACGTTATCGGAAACGTCTTCGGCGTAGAGCTCGACGCTCCAGTCGCTGTCGACGTCTCGCGTTGAATAGATACGGAAACCGGCGTCGCCCTCGCGCACGAGAAAGTACGTTAAAAACGACCCGTGATATGGAAGATCGCGCAGACCGACCCATTTCCAGTTCACGGGAATAAGCGGATTGATTCTCGGCGCGCCTGGCGTGAGCATTAAGCCGCAGACACCCTCGATTGCCGCCCACAGAAAACGCGGCGGTTCCCATGGCGAGAGGCGCATGCCGTGATTTGTGA
>DASXDV010000155.1:0-1752 GCA_036490465.1 Candidatus Tumulicola sp.
AGATCGTAGATCGCGCCGAGATTCGTTAGCTGCAGTTGGTAGTTGCCGGGAGTGTTGTATTCGCCCCCGATAATCGCCAGCCGGCCGTCGGCGAGGACGGCCGACGAGAATGCGCTGGGCGCGTATCCGGCCTGCAGGCTCGCTACCTGCGTCCACGTGCCGTTGCCGTAATTGCCAAACTGGTCGGGAACGTAGCGATACCATAAGTTGGCCGTGTAGCTTTGAGCGAGCACCGAACCGTCGGTCATCAAAAACGCCATTTGCATGACGTCGGGCGGTTGACTCGTCAAACGCATCAGCCCCGGATGCGGCAGCCGGGCAGCGCGAGCGCTGCTGCCGGCGCCCTGAAGTCCGGCGGCGGGTAACATCGATCGATTTCCCGAGCAGCCGGCCGCACCGATGGCGACGACCGTTGCGCACGCGAGCAGCCTGCTTGCAGAATGAAACACTCGCAAAACCCTCCGAAGGTTCGAGCAACGAAAACGAGGCTTCCCCTTTAGAGCTTAGACGGCGATTTCCCGCTCGGCGGCTTGCGTCACGCTCGCTTCGCTCGTCGAAGCCGGCGCGTCGGCCCAGCTCGCCGCGGGGCGGCGGGCGCTCGCCCGGCGAATATCGAAGTCGCTCGCCAATCGGAGGTAACGGTTGCGATTTTTATGCGTTCTAGCTTTTGCTATGGCGATCGTGCCGAGCGGCTGCGCCGCTCGCTCGAGCTTCGTTCCCGTAACGCGCAACGCGCCGGCGTTCGATCCGGCGGCAAAGTATCATTTTCCGATTCGGCACGTCGTCATCATCTTTCAGGAAAATCGCACGCCCGATAATCTTTTCCAAGGGCTGCCCGGAGCCGATATCGCCAGCAGCGGCCTCAACGACCGCGGCCGCGTCGTAGCGCTGCACGCGGTACCGTTAACGGCAAAATACGATCTGCAACACGAACACAGCGGATTCGTCGTGGAGTACGACGGCGGCAAGATGGACGGCTGGTCGCTGGAACATTCCTCCAACTTCTGCAAGCGCCGGGACAAGCGGACGTGCGCTTACGCATACGTCCCGCGTTCGGAGAATCGCCCTTACGTTACGATGGCGAAACAATACGCGTTTGCCGATCGGATGTTCCAATCCAATCAAGGCCCGAGCTATCCCGCGCACCAATTCATCGTTAGCGGCGATTCCGCGGGACTTCCAAAGTCGTCGCTGAACGTTTCGTCCAACCCGCTCGATCACGGCGAGTTTCACGGCTCCGGCGGGGGATGCGACGCGCCGTCGTGGGAACGCGTGCTGCTGATCAACCCACGGGGCTTCCAACGCGCGACGACTTATCCGTGCTTCGATCGCCCCGTTCTTTCCGATCTCGTCGACGCCAAAGGGCTATCGTGGCGGTACTATCAGTACGGTCTGGGTCAAGGGTTGTGGAAGGCGTTCGATTCGATCGAGCACGTGCGCTACGGTACCGACTATCGTAACGTGGTCACGCCCCCCCAGAAAGTGTTGAACGACGTCGCCGACGGCGACCTCGCCAACGTCGTGTGGGTGACCCCGCAGGGACATTTTTCAGATCACTCCGGCTCGGGGTACGGCGGCGGCCCGGCGTGGGTTGCGGCGGTCGTCAACGCGATCGGGAAGAGCAAGTATTGGAATTCGACGGCGATCTTCATCACCTGGGACGACTGGGGCGGCTGGTTCGACCACGTGAAACCGCCGATTCTAAACTCCTACGAACTGGGATTCCGCGTACCGCTGATCGTCGTTTCTCCT
>DASXDV010000156.1:0-16536 GCA_036490465.1 Candidatus Tumulicola sp.
CGGGACGCGATCGCTGGTGGAGCGAGGTCGTCGCCGGGCAGCCGGCTACGTGCGATCCCGAACCGATGAATGCCGAAGACTTGCTATTCCTGCTCTACACCAGCGGTACGACGGCGAAACCCAAAGGGATCAAACACACGACCGGGGGGTATTTAACGCACTGCGCGATGACCCACGAATTGGTCTTCGATTTGAAACCGGAACGCGACGTTTTTTGGTGTACTGCCGACATCGGCTGGGTGACCGGGCATTCTTACGTCGTCTACGGGCCGCTTGCCAACGGCGCCACCAGCGTGCTCTACGAGGGGACTCCCGATTTTCCCGACAAGGACCGCTTCTGGGAGATCGTCGAGCGCTACGGCATTACGATTCTTTACACCGCGCCGACCGCCATTCGCACGTTTATGAAGTGGGGCGCGCAATACCCGGCCAAGCACGACCTCTCGTCGCTGCGTCTCTTGGGAACGGTCGGCGAGCCGATCAATCCCGAAGCCTGGATGTGGTATCGAGAGTGGATCGGCGGCAATCGCACCCCGGTCGTCGACACCTGGTGGCAAACCGAAACCGGCGGGATCATGATTGCCCCGCTGCCCGGCGTTACGACGTTGCTGCCGGGAAGTGCGACCTATCCGTTGCCCGGAGTCGCGGCCGATATCGTCAACGACCGGGGTGAATCGGTGCCGCTGGGCGGCGGCGGGTACGTCGTATTGACGCGCCCGTGGCCGGGCATGCTTCGCGGGATCTGGGGAGACGACGCGCGCTACGAACAGACGTATTGGTCGAGGTTCGCTCACCGATACTTGGCCGGCGACGGCTGCCGTCGCGACGGCCAAGGCAACTACTGGTTTATGGGGCGCATCGACGACGTCATGAACGTCAGCGGGCACCGCATCTCTACGACCGAAGTGGAGAGCGCATTGGTGGATCATCCGCTCGTCGCCGAAGCCGCCGTTTGCGGAAAGCTCGACGACACGACGGGCCAGGCGATCTACGCGTTCGTCACCCTCCGGGGCAATAACCCCGGTTCGACCGAGCTGGCCGACGAATTGCGCGAGCACGTCGCCGAAAAGCTCGGCCGGTTTACCAAGCCGAAATACGTGACGTTCACCCAGGAGCTCCCGAAAACGCGCAGCGGAAAAATCATGCGCCGGCTCTTGCGCGACATCGCCGAAGGCCGCGCGCTCGGCGACACGACCACGCTGGCCGACTCGGCGGTGGTCGCCGAACTGCAAGCCCGCGCCCAAGCCGAGGCGACGCTAGCCGATTGACGCGCCCTCCGAGCGGCCGAAGAACTCGCCCAACTCGTCGAGGTGCTCGATTCGCTTGGCCGGAGGCAACGCCGCCAGGATCGTTGCGCCGTAACGGGTCGCGGCGGCGCGACCATCGAGCAATGCGACGACGCCGCGGTCGGTGGTGCTGCGAATCAATCTTCCAAAGCCCTGTTTGAGGCGCACGGTGGCGGCCGGGATCATGTAGTGCTCGAATCCGCCTAAGCCGCGCGCCTCCAACGCGCGGACGCGCGCCATCACGAGCGGATCCGTCGGGGTCGGAAAGGGCAGCCGATCGATGATGACGCACGAAAGCGCATCGCCGACGACGTCGATTCCCTCCCAGAACGTCCCGGTCGCGAACAACACCGCGTTGGGCGTGCGGCGGAACCACTCGAGCAGTTGCGTTCGCGGAAGCTCGCCTTGCAGCCGGACCGGAAAGGCGATCCGTTCGCGCAGCAGCGCGTATACTTCGCGCAACCGCGCGTACGACGTGAAGAGCACGAAGGCGCGCCCGGCGGAACGATCGAGACACTCTTCGACCAGCGGTGCGGCGTAACGCGCAAAATCGGGCGACTTCGGATTGAGGTGTGGAGGCGCTACGAAGAGCCGAGCCTGGCGGTCGAACTCGAACGGGGAAGGCGCGACCAGCTCCTGCGCGCGATCGATGCCAAGCGAACGTTTGATAAACTGAAAGGAGGAGGCGCCGTTGCTATCGGCGCCGGTGGCCGCGACGGAAATCGTCGCACTCGTCAGGACGACGCTCTCGGTGTGAGCGAACAACGTGGCGCGCAGAAACTCGGCGACGTCGTGGGGGGCACAGTGGACCGCATACCGGCCGTCTCCCTCGCCGCGTTCCACCCACGCAATCGCTTGATCCGAGGGAGCCTCGGCCCGATCGATCGCCGCCGCATGCCCGGTCACAACCCGCATCGCCAGATCGCGGCGGCGCTCCGCCTCGGCGTCGTTCTCCGGCTTGGTCTTGAGCGCTGCGTGCCAGTTTGCGAACAGCCAGTTCTCCAGCCGATAAAGTATGGCGCGAAGTTCTTGCAAAACCGGCCCCGCCGCTTCGTTGGCTTCGAGCGGATACCGATCGCCAGGAACGCGCGCGCACGCGCTTTCGAGCGCTCGAATGCCCTCGTCGAATTCCGCATCGAACGAGGGCGGCAAAACGTAGACGCGATGCAGCTTGCGCAGCATCCGTCCGATGGTCGCCCGGGACAGCGTTGCCGTCAGGGCGTCGGTGGCCCAGCGTTCGCACTGGTGCGCCTCGTCAAGCACGGCCACATCGTAGGGCGGCAGGAGGCCGCCGCCGACCGCAAGGTCGAGAAAGAATAGCGCGTGGTTGACGACGATGAGATCGGAGGAGCGAGCTTCGTCGCGCTTCTTGAAGTAAAAGCAATCGCGAAACCGTTCGCAAAACTCGCCGACGCAGTCGTCCGGATCGGCGTCGAGCTGTTCCCATTCGCCGGCAACGGGCACCTTCGTCAGCTCCGCGCGGTCGCCGGTTGCCGTTCGTCCCGCCCAGTCCCACAGTCGCTGCATGGATGGCGACGAGGCGATCAGCCGGTCGGAGCGTAGTCGCTCGAATTTCTGCCGGCACAAGTAGTGGCTGCGCCCCTTGAGCAAGGTCACCCGAACGGCCGCGCCGAGGGCGTCGCGCACCAGCGGAATATCCTTCCCGACCAGCTGCTCCTGTAACGCGATCGTGCCCGTGGAGAGCACGACCTTTTTGCCGCTGCGAATCGCCGGAACGAGGTAGGCCAGCGACTTCCCCACCCCCGTACCCGCTTCGACGATCGTGTGCGCGCCTTCGAGAATTCCGCGCTCGACGAGCTGCGCCATTTGCAGTTGTCCCGCCCGCGGCTCGAAGCCGGGAAGCGCCCGCGCCAGCGGACCGTCCGTCGAAAAGACGCGCTCGAGCGCGTCGATCATCGTGAAGTCGGCCGATTCTGGGGCGGAGGCTGATATTCGGTCTCGAGTTCGGCACCGGTAGCCGCGTCCGTGACGACCGGCACGACGCGGCGCGGAGCCGCGTAGATGACGAACGTCAGGACGAATCCGGCGATCAGTCCGGAAATGTGCGCTTGCCACGAGATCCCCGGGACGACGAACGTAATGATCAAGTTGAGCACGAGGATCCCAACGTTGGCTCGCACGAGTTCCATGCCGGGTTTTCCAAGTTTCAAGCCCATCGCAAACAGCGCGCCGAAGAGCCCGAATATGGCGCCGCTCGCGCCGACGGTCGGCACCAGCGCGGGACTGAAATAGACGACGCCTAATCCGGCCGCGACCATCGAGAACAGATAGACGAGCAACATCCGCCAAGGGCCGAGACCGTACTCGATAAAGCGGCCGAGGAACCACAGAGAGAGCATGTTCACGCCAATGTGTATCAGGCTGCCGTGCAAAAACGCGCCGGTGACGACGCGCCACCACTGGCCGTCGACGAGCACCGCGTGCGGATAGAGTCCCCCCTCGGCCAGAACCCGCTCGATGTTCCCGTTGCCGCTCAGCATGCCGGGACCGGCGACCGCCAGCTCCCACAAGAACCCGATCGCGTTGAGCACGATCAGGAAACGAGTCATCATGTGCCGGAGTCGGCTACGATGACCATGCGTGCGAGTTCGAGCGAAATCGCGTGTCGGGCGCCGGCGATTTCGACGGTCACGGGGCCGCCCAACGGCGCCTTGTCGACGATTCGAACGGGCGTCCCCGGGCGCAAACCCACTTCGCCCAAGTAGCGCAAGATCTCGGGGACTTCGTCGGTCACGCCGCTGACGACCGCGTCCGTCCCTTCGGGGATCTGCGCGAGCGGAACGCCCGTGCGTACCGGTACGCTCAAGTCGCTCGGCGGAACGGGATGACCGTGCGGGCAGGTTTGCGGATTACCCAACAGTTTGACGAGCCGATCTTCTACGCGCTGCGAAATCGCGTGTTCGAGCATGCAGGCTTCGGAGTGCACCTCGTCCCACGGCATCCCGAGAACGTCGGTTAACAACCGTTCGGCAAGCCGGTGCCGCCGAAGCACGCGACCGCCCACTTCGAGACCCTTACGCGTCAACTTCGCTTCGCCGCGGGCGACGTAGGTCACGTAACCATCTTTATCAAGCTTTTTGAGCATCCCCGAAACCGATGCCGGCGCGACCCCGAGCATCGAAGCCAGGCCCGACGTCGTCACCCCTGGACCCTCGTGCTCGAGGCGATAGACCGCTTCGAGATACTCCTCGATCGACTCCGCGAAGTGGCTATGGCCCGACATATTCACCTCGGCTTCGACGCGCGCCGTCGAGTTCCGCGCGAACGCGCGCGCGCATCTGCCGCTTGGCGGCGGGATCGGCAAAACTTGCGTCGATCGCGTTGTCGACGTACCGAATCAGCGTTTCCGCGCCCGCAATCCGTTCGACGTGCTCGTACTCTCGCTCGATCGACGTTTGAAACATCGCCGGATCGTCAGCGTCGAGGACCACGCGGCAACCGGCCCGATCGAACTCCAGGAACGTGTGCCGGCCGGCTTGCGCCGCGCCGGTTATCACGTTGGAAGTGGGGCATACCTCGACGGCAATCCCGTTACGAGCCAGCAGATCCAACGCCCCCGGATCTTCCAGTGCGGCAATGCCGTGGCCGATGCGCCGCACGCCCAGTTTTTCGACGGCGGCGCGCACGCTCGCCGGTCCGGCCGCTTCGCCCGCATGCGCCACGGCGGACAATCCTTGCGAGCGCGCCCACGCAAATGCCTCGACGAACAACTCGGGCGGAAAACGCGCCTCATCACCGCCCAGGCCAATCCCGACGACGTCGAGGTCGGTCAGCGATGCGGCCAGGCGGGCAGTCCGCATCGCCGCCTCGGCGCCGAAATTCCGCGTTAGGTCGACGATCAGTTTAAAGGTCGCGCGCGGTGCGGCGGAGCGCAGTTCCCCGGCGATGGCCGCGACCGCCTCCCGAACGTTCAACGCCTCGTTAAAGAACGTCCAAACCGACGGCGATATGAAGATCTCGCCGTAGATCGCGTTTTGTGCCAGCGCGTCGTCGACGAACTCGCGCGCCAAACGCGCGTAGTCCTCGGGCGTCGCAAGGGCGCGATTGACCGCCGCGAATGCGTACAGAAACTCTTGAAAATTCGCGAAGCGATAGGGATCGGTGGGGTCGCCGTCCGCGCTCGGCTCGCCGGCCAAGGCGCCCGTTTGGCTCGCGGGACGATAGCGCAGCGGTACGCCGCGGCGAGCCGCAAGTTCCACGAAGGTTGCGCCTCGAAGGCTGCCCTCGAGGTGACAGTGGAGGTGCACCTTCGGGATCCGCCGAGCGATCGCTGCGTCCGCGAGCATAGCCGACGTTTCGGCGGGATCCGTCCCGCATCGTTCTCCGAACGGTCCTTTTTCGAAGGGATGCAACCTCACGCGTCGTACTTGGGTTGTCCTCGGCGCGGGGTGGAGCAGTCCGGTAGCTCGTCGGGCTCATAACCCGAAGGTCGGTGGTTCAAATCCATCCCCCGCAACCATTCCAGGTCCGCCTGTCGAAAGATAGGCGGACCTCTTTTTCGTCCTCGTCCGCGGACGCTGCAGGCTAAGGGAAAACGGCGGCATCCTTACGATCGTCAGTCCTTGCATTTTGCCGGTGCTGCCATTCGTGTTCGCAATGGCCGGTCAACCGTTCGTTCGCAGCGGAGTGCCGCTGCTGGCCGGAATGGCCTGCTAGTGTAGTTCTTGCAAGTACGTGTTGACCAGGGCGATTGCGGTCGAACCTTCGCCGACGGCAGCTGCGACGCGTTTGATCGAACCCTTGCGCGCATCGCCGACCGCAAAAACGCCCGGCCGGCTCGTCTCCAACAAGTACGGGTTGCGTTCGAGCGGCCACGCGGCGGCGGCGCGGGCCTCGGCGCCGGTCAGGATAAACCCGCGCTCGTCGCGGGCCACGAAAACGTCGAGCCACTGGGTTCGCGGCACGGCGCCGATGAACACGAAGAGACCGCCGCTTTCGGCCCAGCTCGTCCCGCCGTTTTTGTCGCGGAGTTGTATGCGCTCCAGCCGGTCGCCGCCGGCAACCGCCGCAACCTCGATCTGCGTGAGCACCTTCACGTTGGGCTCCTGGAGAACGCGCTCGACCAGGTACTGCGACATGTCCTTATTGAGATCGGCGCCTCGAATGAGGATCGTAACCGAACGCGCGTAGGACGCAAAATTCAACGCGGCCTGGCCTGCCGAGTTGCCGCCACCGACGACGTGAACGTCGCGGCCTCCCATCGCCTGCGATTCGGCCTGCGCGGCACCGTAGTAGACGCCGCGATTGAGCAAGTCGTCGCAGCCGTCGGCTAGGAGCGACCGGTACTCCACCCCCGTTGCGAGGATCGCCGAACGGGCGAGCACATGGCGTCCGTCGTCGAGCGTTAGGCGATAGCTCCCCTCCACGCCGTCAATCGCCCGGACGTCGCGTACGACCACCACGTCGGCCCCGAATCGTTGCGCTTGATGAAACGCGCGATCCGCTAAGTCCTCACCGGAGATGCCCGTTGGAAAGCCGAGGTAGTTTTCGATGCGCGACGACATGCCGGCTTGGCCGCCGGGCGCATAGCGCTCGATCAACAGCGTCTGTAAGCCTTCCGACGCGCCGTAGACGGCCGCCGCCAGTCCGGCCGGACCGCCGCCAACGATCGCTACGTCGTAGTGCTCGGCGCGCGGTACGTCCGACAGCCCGAGCCGCTCGGCAAGTTCGCGAACGCTCGGCGAGCGCAGTGACGGTCCGCTGACAAACGATACTTCACACTCCCGCCCGTCGCGTTCGTCCCAGTCGAACGGCACGTGCATGCGCGTAAGAAAGTCGCGGAGCTCGTAACACGCTGCCGACCGGCTGTCGCCGGCGATCTTGCAAATCGCGGGCGGCGTCTCGACGGCGATCTGCCGAACGAGCGCCACCCGGTGCTCCATGTTGGCCAGGACGCCGCGCGCGAAGCAGTCGTCTTGGTGGAGCATGCGCCAGAACAGCGTCCGATCGGCGCGCGCCAGTCGCGCCGCCGAGCTGGCGCGAATCCCGGCGACGGCACTCGATCCGAGCAGCAACGGCACCTCGCCGAAACCGTCGCCCGGTCCGAAAGATCCGATCTCGGTCTGCCGCCCGCCGAGCATTTTGAGAATTTTCGCCGTGCCGCAGAGCAGCACGAAAAACCGTGGGCTCTCCTCCTCGCGAACGATCCAGTCGCCGTCGCCGACCCGCACGTCCGCGCAGCCCTTGGCAAAGAACGCCAGCTGTTCGTCGCTGCAGCCCTTGAAGAGCTCGACCTCGCGAAGTTCGGCGGGCGTTATCAACGGGCGAACCACGGCTGGCAAACGGTCACGCAGACCGCCGTTTGCCGCGCGCCCGCCTCACCCTCTAAGCGACTCTAACTGCGCGCGTGCAGCTTCGGGTCGTTGGTGAGCGCCTCCACGGTCAGGCCAATGTCGACGTTGTAGCCGACCAGCAGGACGCCCGCCGGCGTCAGACGGGCGTCTACCAAGCCCCAATCGCGCCGGTCGATCGAAAGGTCGCCCGTGTAGCCCACGCGCCATCCGCCGCGATCCGGAATAATCCCGACGACGTGAACCGGAAAGGTCACCGGCTTCGTGACGTTCTTTATCGTGAGATTGCCGGTTACGGTAAAGTTCGAAGCGTCTTTGGGAACGATCGACGTGGACCGGAACGTCATCGTCGGGTACTTCGCCACATCGAAATACGTTTCGGAGCGCAGGTCGGCGTCGCGGTCGTGATTGTCGGTATCCTCGTGACTGACGTCGAGCATGGCCTGGATCTGCTGCGGCACGACCGTGCCCCCAGTATTGAGGATAGTCAGCTGCCGAACGGGGATGTGGCCCCAGACCTTCGAGACGATCATGTGAGAGACGGTGAACTCCGCACGGCAGTGCGCCAAATCTGCCGACCACACGATCGCCGGTGAGGCGGCGCCGGCGACGATCGGCGTCGCTAAGAGCGTGAACGCGATAACCAAGGTTCGCACGATAAAATAATTCCTCGCTGGACGAAAACGTCGCTCCAAAATCCGTACCGCCTTCGGACCCGCCGGCGACCGCATTGCAGCGGTGCCGGCGAATGCGAAGCGTTATCTCAAACCGAGAACTGGTAACTGAAGTAGATGGTCCGGAAGGGCAAGCCAAACCACTCCGTCGCGTTGGCGCCGATATACGGCGCGTACGACGACGGTTTGGCGTAGCTATTGAGTGGGAGCGGAACCCCCTCGTCTCGCAGGCCGGCGATCGACCCGTACTGGTTGAACAGGTTCAGCACGGTACCGGTGAGCACGCCGTGGGCGAGCGGATAGGCTAGGCTGAAATCGCTGTAGTCGTACGACGGCAGCGACTTCGTGTTGTTGACGGAAACGGTGTAGAGCGTGTAGCGCGCGTCCAAGCCGTTGCCGAACGTATAGTCGAGCGACCCGTTGAACGTGTGCAGCGGGAGGCGCGGAAGCTGGTCGTTCAGGATCAGCGTCTGCGTCTTCTGCAGCAGCGTCTGGTTGACGTTGACGAGAATCGTCGACGTCAGCGCCCAGTCGTAGTCGGCGTAGAAACGCCGGCTGAAGCGCGCGCGTCCGCTGAGGTCGACTCCCTGCGCGCGCAACGTTCCGACGTTGAGGTTTCCGCTGACGCCCAGCAGCGAGGGCGCGATCGCGGCGCCGCACTTGCCGGCGACCGCTTGGGTTACTTGCTGAAGGTACGCCGGCGGAATGAAACTGGTCCCCGTTTGCGAGAGGGGAAGCGTCGTCGAATAGAGTTTGTCGTAAACGTTGGTATTGTAGAGGGTGAGCTGCACCTGCGTATCCCCGGTGAAGCGATGAACGTAGGCAAAATCCTCGTCCACGCCCTGTTCGGGCTTCAATACCGTGGAGGGCGCGCTGCCGATGGAGTTGAGGTTCGTGCAACTAACCGGCGTTCCGCCGCCGGCCCCGCCGGTGAACGATTCGATGAACTGCTGCCCGATCATATTTGCGCTCGGCTGCGTCGTGGTGGAACCCGCCGAAGCGCGCACAACGTCGTGCGACGTGAGCCGATAAACCAGCGAGCCGCGCGAGTCGAGGTACGACGTGTTCGTCGCCGTCGAGTGCTTGGCCCAGAGATTGAGATACGCCGCCAGCGGCGATTGCGCCGGATGATAGACGTCTCGAACGAAGTACGCGTTGTCGCTAACGACCGGCGCGCCTTTGAGATTGCCGTTGGAATAGGTAAAATAGACGCTATTGAGATAGGAGTCGCCGAACTCGAAGTCGTTGTTCTTTCCGAGAATGTTCTCGCTGGCAACCGCACCCGATTCGTTGACTCCGACGTTCGACCACGATGCGTTGTCGCCCTGAAAGTACGTCCCGTCGGAAAGCACCAAAAAGGGCAGCTGGAACGTACGGTCGGTCAAGTTTTCGTAGTAACTGTTGAATAGATTTACGCGGAGCGTCGTATTTCCGTTGGTGTGACGAAAGTCGAGCGAGTTGTCGTTGAGTTTGAGGGACTGCCAGGACGGACCGGCGCCGTCCCAGCCCGTGTTGAACGCGGCGTACTGTTGCGGCGTCTGACAGGTGAGGCCGCCGTCGGGTTTGCCGCTGGGCCCGAAGCCGTTGACCTGTCCGTTGCCGTTACTGCCGACGAACGTGCCCTTCGGGCAGGCCGGCAGACTGGGATAGTTCGATGGATCGTATTCCCCCAACAACTGTTTGCCGAAGGCCAGGGCCGGCGCATAGTCTAGGTAGTCGCCGTCGCCGTTTCCGGTCTTGTTGGCCCAGCGCGAACTCGAGACCATCGTGTACGTCAAGTTGCTTTGCGGGGTGAAGTTGAAGCGGAGTTTCAGCAGCGCCGCTTTGGTCGTCGTCGCCGAGTCGTCTTCGTAGATGCCCAGGTCGTGAACCGGCCCGGAGGCCACCGATTGGTCGAAAGCGGCACCGGTTTGATAGAACGAGTCGTTGTTGAACGGTCCGTCCAGATATCCGGTACCGTATGCGAACGCATACCCCAGATGCCCGGTGGTTCCGGTGCCCGTCACGCTCGTCGAGAGCTGTTGAAACGTCCCGTACCCTTGGGTGAGGGTGAACTGGGGCGTCGTCGTGGGATCGAGCGTCAGGAAGTTCACGACGCCGCCGATCGCATTGACGCCCACCAAATCGCTGCCGCCCGAACCGTACAAAACGGAAACGTCCCGGAACGGATAGACTGGCGACAGTTGGTAGTTGAATCCTCCCTTGATTCCGTAGCCGACGGGATGGCCGTCGATCGCAGCAACGGTCTCGAGCGTGCCGATACCGCGAATGCTCAAGTTGATGTCGTCCGCCAGCGACGCCGTGTCGCCGGTGATGCCGTTGTTGACGCCCGGGAGGGTCCGCAGCGCGTCGGCTACGCGGACGATCCCCTGTCGCTGGAGTTCCTCGGTGTTCAGGGTCTTGGTAAAAGTACTCGATTGCTGCAGCGACTCACTGGCTCGCGTCGAGGTCACCGCGATGACCTGCAGGTCGTTGGTGCCGCGCTGCATCGAAAGCGTGACCTTCGCAACGGTCGCCCCGACGAGAATCGCTTCCGAAAGGGCCGGCTGGTAACCCTGACGTCGCAACGTCAGCGTGTAGTTGCCGACCGGCAGAGCGCCGATCACGAAACGCCCCGACGCGTCGGTCGTCGTCTTGACTTTCATGCCGTTAACGCCGACCTCGACGCCGGGAATGACGGAACCGTTAGCGGCGTCGACGACCACGCCGCTGATACTGCCGGGAGCTACGGGTTCCGGCGGGGGTGGGGTGGCACCGGCGGGTGCCGCAAGGAACAGCGCAATCGCGAACGCGAGCAACGCTCGCGACGCGCGCGAATGTACGCAAAGCACGCGGATCTCCTTCCGAGTTGCGGGTGAAATATAGCCTAAACGGGTTGGGCTATATTCGGAGGTCCACGCCTACAAAAGCGAAGTGCGCCGACGCCGTCGGGCCCTCGTGGCCGGACGAAGCGGCGGCGATGCGCTCGAACGATTTTGGTGTCGACGCCGGCGATCCGGCCGAGCAAACTGACGACGATCGTTTCGATGACGTCGCGGTGCGCGACGATCCACGCCGCCACGGCGATCACCACCGCCGCTATCACCGCAGCGCAAACCGCCGTCACGAGTATGCCAAGCACGAGCGATCCGCCAAACGCGTCGTCGAGCCCGGCCAGCGGCGCGCCGTCCAAACGCGCATCGAGTAGTTCCATTGCCGGTACGAGAAACGCGGCGACCGCGACGACTCCGGCGACGAATGCGGCGATCGTAGACTTGCCTAGTCCGCGCCCGCGCAACCGGCCGCGATTGGCCACCGCGACGTCGCAGCAGGCTCGCAGTCCGCGCACGGCGATGAGGATCGCCGCCGCGAGGGCCAGTCCGGCTACTAGGTTGCGCGAATCGTGCGCGAGGTGGTCGTACGTGTCTTCCGGCAGCGCGTAGTCGCCCACGATGTCGATCGCGACGTGCGCGACCGCCGCCGCACCGGCGGCGGCGCAGAGGAACAACGGAACGAGCGTCCGCAAGCCGAGGCGCATCCGCCGACCATTCTCCCGTCGAAGGCGCGCGCCTTCGAATTCGGCGCGCAAACGGTCGAATATCCGCCGGACGATGACCTGCATCATCGTCGCGCGCGAGAATTCGCCGCTACGGCGTCATATTCGTTGCCGGTGCCGCGATCGTCGCCCGTGCCTCCAGCGCTTGCCTCGCGAGCGCCTCGAGTGCTTCGAGATGCGCGCGCGTCATCTCGTCGAGCTTGCTTGCCCGCAAAGAGCGTGCGGCATAGCTGGTGAGATTCTCGAGTTGCAGGCGCGCCAGCGCCTGTGCGTCGGCCGGCGTTCCGGGAGCGGGGGACGTCCACAGCCGGCCCAGCTTCTTCGCGAAATTCGTCTGCGCGTTTCGGCGCACGACCCCAGCCTTTGCGGCGTCGCCGTTTTCGATGTCGCCAAAGATTCCGGCGCGCGTCCAATCGAACAAGTCCGCCAGCGTCATCGTCGTGCCGGGGGAGTATTTGGTCGAAAGGGAGTCGATCCGCGCGAGCGTCAGCGGCGCGAACAACTCGTCGATCACCTGTTCTTGCGCCGTCCCCGCAATCGCAACGACGTCGACGTCGTGCCGGGGCGACGGATCGTAGGCCCAGCCTCCGCCTTGTCCTAACGAAGAAACCTCGCTATAGGTCAAGCTTCGCAGAACCCGCGGACTAAATCGCCAGGCTGCATCGGAAAACAATCCGCCGGCTAACGTTTGCCACGCCCGATACTCGTCCGATCGCGAAACGGGCTGCAACGGGACGTAGCTATGGGGATCTCCAGCGGCGGCGCGTGAAATGTATTCGCCGCCGATAACGTGGGCCGGCATGCTCGCGTAGCGGACGTACAATCGCAGCGGCAGCAAGAACGCGCGGCGTGCCTCGTCGTACGATTCTCCGGTCTTGGGAAAGCGAGCATCGACCGCGTTGAGGATGCGGTGCAGCATAGCCACTTGCATCTGTTCCCATTCGACCGGGTGGCTGGTGAGGTCGAACATCTGCACGCGCGGATCGATTGCGTGTCCGTCGTTGAAAAATGCATCCTCGTCGGACGCGAAGCGATAGATCGGGTCCGACCAACGCGAGGCCAAGCGGTTGAGGACCGGCAGCTCCGCCTCCGGAGTCGTGGCGTTGGCGACGTACTCGTAGCCGAAACGCAGGGCGTAGTAGTCGTAGGGTCCCAGCACGAGCTGGACGTAGTCGCCCTGCGACTTTCCTTTCGGCCACACGTTGAGCGGCGCGTACTCCATTACCGACGTGGCGACGCCGTGCTGGCGGGTGAATCGCGGATCCTGTAACTGACTCGCGCTGTAGGCCATCGACCCGATGAAGTTGTGCTGTAAACCGAGATCGTGCCCCGACTCGTGAAGCACGACCGCGCGCAACGCCTTGAGATTGAACGCCTTTTCGATCGCCGTGCTGTCGGCTAAACCCCGGGCCGGAGCGACGTAGTAGCGGTAGCTGCGGCCGCCTAGACCCTCGACGGCGTCGACGTTGATGCCGGCATTGATCTCTTCGCCGGTACGCGGATCGGTGATGATGAGCGCCTCGGCCCCGTATTGGGGAATCGGCGCGTCGAACCAGCGGACCATGTTATGCCGAATGTCGTCGGGATCGAAGGCCGGGTCCGAAGCCTCCTGCTCGACCTTTACCGCGTCGAGTATTCCGATCCGCGTAAACGCGTCGTTCCAGGTCAGCAGCGCGTTTTTTACCGTGTCGCGATACGCGACCGGAATGTCGTCGCTCAGCGTGAAGATCAGCGGATTCTTTGCCACCGACGGGCGCCCCGGCTGCGCCGGCATGAAGTTCCACCGGCTCAGGTAATACACGTTGCGCGAAGGATTCTCGTCGCGTTGAAAATCCAGCAGCGGCTGCGAAAAGTAACCGACGCGCGGGTCCGCCAAGCGAGGCATGTATCCATCGCTCGGAGCCGCAATGAAATTGTAGGTCATCTTGATTTCGACGCTGCGGGCGTCGGGCGCGTTGTCGATCGTATCGGGGGCTTCGCTCGCCCACGTTTGGCTCACCCGCAAGATCGTATTCTGGGGAAAGGCCTTTGCGTCGGCAAAGAACGAGCGGGCCGGATCGAGTCGATAACCGTGAGCCGGGTTTTTGGCAATCTGCTGGAACACGGCGGCGAGATCTGCGACGTCGCCCAGAAACGGCGCTGCGGAAACAACGACTGCCGTGGGCGACTCGGCGACGATCGGCGTGACCGCGACCACCGAACTCGGCAGCGACAGCTGCGCGCCGATCATTTGAGGCGTGCCCACGTCCACGCGAGCGAACGTGTTCGGCCAACGAATGACGATTGAGTCTTCGGTGCGCTCGAATCGCATGATGCGGGCCGGGGCGACGTACGGCTCCCCAGGGGCCGGTCCAAAGCCGCCCAAGCCGGTCGCCGGGACCGACGTTTCGATGAAGTCCTGATCGAGCTGCGACTTTTGCAGGACCAGATAAACCTTGCCCGTCTTGCGAACGACGGCGATTAAACCGGGCGTCACTTTGGCGCCGGCCACGAAAGCGCCGTAAGGGGCGGGGGCTCCGGCCGACGGCGGAGCGGGGGACGGCGACGCTGCCCGGCCGGCGATCGGCCATAGGCAAAGGCTCAGCGCTGCAGCAAAGCAGAGTCGATACGAACGATTCATCTAATCCTCCGGCTGCGCGCGTTCTGCGCGCTCGTAAAACTTCATCCTTGCGGGTTCCTCGGCGTCCCGGCATGCGCGGAAAAACGGCCCCGAATGTGCCGGCGTGTCCCCCCAAACGAAGATGCAGTATCCTGGCGTACCCGCGTTGCCGGCGAGTTCGCCCGCCGCAATCCCGCGAGCGCCCCCCTTAGCGCGAGGCCGGCTAGAACCTCTGCACGCTGCGCAAAAACATTCTTCACCTTTTTCAGGTATATTGAATTAGCCGGGATCGAGCAAACGGCCGCGGAGGACCTACAACATGCCGGGAATGACGATCTTCAGGAGCCTCGCGCAAGCCCTGGCTATGGGCTATCAGATTTACGATCGCACGCCCGACGGCTATCTCGTACGAGTTCGGACCGCGGGCGGTTGGGCGCTCGCATTGGTCATTGCGCAGACTCCGTAGCGGCCGCTGCATCGTGGAGCAACCCCAACGCAGCGCCAATCTGCTGCGCGCGCAATCGAGCTGAATCGCGATCGTTCCGGGTCACGAAGTGCCCTCCCGATGCAGCCAAACAGAACTTCGCGAAGGACGCTCCATGGCGCTTACCAAAGCCAGGCAAGCGTTGGCTCTAAAAAACCTCATCATGCTTCCCATCGCAACGGTTGCATGGCTCGTGCCGCTTTCGCTCGCCGCACTTGCCGACGATCCTTCAGCGTCGCCATCGCCGTCGCCGTCGCCTTCACTCGCGAGCGGCGCGGCAACGAATGTCCCCACGACACAAGAACAAGACGATGCCGCTCTCGTCGATCCACTGACGCCGAACCGATGGTACTCGTTCGAAGACGAAGCGATGCAGAGCGTTTCCGGTCCAAGCAATCAACTCGATCTGCAAGCGCAAATTCCGCTCGCGGCAGCCCCGCCCATAGCGAATTTCATCGCATCGGGCCACGCGCTGAGTCTGATTAAACTCAAAGTTCCGATCGTCTTGGGGGCACCTTCGAATACCGGGATCGAAGCCGCTACCGGAACGGGCGACGTGACGACGACTTGGGTGGCGGGATTTGGAACGGCGTGGTCCCGTTGGGCCGGCGGAGCCACGTTCAAGTTTCCGACCGGATCCGGGTCGCTCGGGTCCGGCAAATGGTCCGCAGGCCCGGCGCTGGGATACACGCACGAAACCGGATTGTGGACCTTCGGGGCGTACAGCCAAAGCTTCTTTTCGTACGCGGGCAGCGGATCGCGTTCGCCCGTCGCGCAGAGCCAGCTTCAGCCGAGCATTTCGGTCGCGCTCCCCAACGGCTGGAGCCTCGGAACCTCCGAGATGAAGTTCACCTACGACTACGATGAAGGCAGTTTTGTCAGCGTTCCCGTCGGGATCCGCGTCGCCAAGCAATTTAAATCGGGCTCGCGGCGATTGAATGCCTACTTCGAAGCCGAAAAAAATCTGAAGACGTCCGCCGGTACGACCTGGACGCTTCGCTTAGGAGCGAAGCTCGTTCTTCTGCGTACGTAACCGCGCCACGCCGCTTAGGGAAGCCCCCTTCAATGCGACCATTGCACCCGGAATTGTAGGCGTTTCATTATTCCAAAGCTGTCGTCCGCGTCGGTGACTTCACCTCTCGAACGCCCGCGGGCAGCGTACCGCTCCAGCCCGGTCCGGTTACGGCGAACGTTTGCTCCGCGTCGCCGGTGGTGCGCGTACCGGGGCTTTCGAAGACGTTGGTCCAAGCCGAGAGCATCGGAAAGAGCGCGTACCGGCCGTCCAGCGCGGGAATGTGTACGACCAGCGGCTCCTTGGAGACGTCGGCCCAAAGGATTTCGTAGAGCGTATCGGCATTCGGTGCGACGACGTCGGTAAACGACGCATCGGGGTACGTACGCAAAAGTGCAAACTGATTCATCGGCGCACGCGATCCGTTATTTACCGGTGCCGCCACGTTCGTCGATATTCGGCGTGACATTTCCATCGTCACGAGCGGATATGCATAGGGCAGGTCTGATTTATTCAGCGAGGGTCGCGAGCTCCGTGTCACCCTGAAGCGAAGTCGAAGGGCGGCTCTGCGAGCTTGCAGCGAGCAATTGTGGTACAATTTTCGCATGAGCATGGAAGAGCAGTTGTCCTTAGCT
>DASXDV010000171.1:0-3979 GCA_036490465.1 Candidatus Tumulicola sp.
CTTCCACGAGATCGCCTCAAGACCTCGCTCCTCGATCGCTCGCCGGCACAGCTACAGGCACTCAAAACGATACGTCGCGGGCTGCGCGGCGTAGCGTCCCGCAGCATCTTCTCCACCCGGTGCCCATTATGCCGGCGCTGGATTCGGCCAGGTTACCTTATCTTGCCCGTACAGCCAGGCCCAGCCGCGCGAGCGTGGCTTCACCTCAACTGCGCAGCGCGATGGCATGCCTCGCGAGCTATGGCGAGAGGAGCGGTATGAGCGACTCGCATTCAAAACAGATGCTCGACGGAGCCCTTGAATATGCGCGACGGGGTTGGTACGTCTTCCCCGTCCATGGCATTCGGAATGAGAGTTGCACGTGTGGCGCCGCGGGTTGCGTTAGCCCAGGGAAGCACCCGCACGTAAAAGGATGGCCCGTCATCGCGACTACTGATCGCCAAACGATAGCGCAGTGGTGGCGGCAATGGCCCGAGGCAAATATTGGCGTAGCCTGCGGGCCTTCCGGTTTGCTCGTGCTCGACATCGATCCGCGGCACGGCGGCGACAAGTCGCTCGAATGGCTCGAAGAGCTCCACCGGCATTTCTACAACCTTAAGGCGAAAACGGGAGGCGGCGGCTTCCACCTGTTTTTCAAAAAGCCCGCAACTGCCACGGTCAGGTCAAGAGCAAACGCTCTCGGCAACGGCTATCGAGGCATCGACATAAGAGCTGACGGGGGCTTCATCGTTCTTCCGCCCAGCCTACACGTGTCGGGGAAGCGATACGAGTGGGACGAGCAAGGGTCCGTGATTCTATCGGCGAGCGAGATTCCGGCAGCTCCGCCGTGGCTAATCGATCTGTTGCAAGAACCTGCGCCCGTCCGCTCTAGAGCCAAGGGGAGCGTGGTGATCTCCGTTGGTCAACGCAATCATGCCGCATTCGAAACCGCCTGTACCCTCCTGCGTCAGGACCTCGCTGAAGACACGGTCGTCGACGAGCTCAGGGGAATGCGCGATCGCGGCACGTTTGAAAATCCCGTAGACGACCCGTTTACGGACGACGAGATATGGAAGTGCGCAGCATCTGCCGCGCTCGCGGTCTCGAAGCACGCCCCAACCGATAAATGGAGGCGCGTGCGACCGTGGCCAACGCTAGACGCTGCGGCGCTGTACGGTCTTGCCGGCGATCTCGTTCGCGCGATCGAACTCGAAACCGAAGGTGACCCTGCGGCGCTGCTCGTTACGCTGCTCGTGGGATTCGGAAATGCGATCGGCCCAACGGCGCATGCGCGAGTTCATGGTGATCTTCATCCGGCACGGTTGTTCGCCGCGGTCGTCGGCAAGACGTCGACCGGGGGCAAAGGCACTTCTCTCGCAACGATCAAGCCATTCCTTCGCGCCGCATACCCTGAGTGGTTCGAAGGCTGCCGAAAGGCGGGGTTCGGGAGCGGCGAAGCGTTGATCGCGGAACTCAGCGGAGCACACCGCGCAAAAGACGACACAAACCCTATCGAAAAGCGGGCATTTGTCATCGAGCCTGAGTTCGCGCGCCTCCTCACCATCAATGCTCGCGACGGAAGCACCTTAAGCCCGATCCTCCGCTCCGCTTGGGATGATGGCCGACTGGAGTTCAGGCTCTCGAAAGCCCGCATGATTGCAACTGACGCGCACGTTTCTCTGGTCGCGCATATTACGCCCGAAGAACTACGCGAAAAACTCCGATCGACCGACGTTTGTTCGGGTTTTGCGAATCGGGTGCTCTTTGTTTTAGCGCAACGGACGCGTAAGCTCCCCTCTGGAGGAAACATCCCCCCAGAGCTCGTTGCAGCGTTCGGCGACCGCCTGCGTGAGGCGATGCAGTTCGCCCGCGGCGCCGGGCTCATGGAACGCACCCCCGAAGCTGAAGCGCTCTGGGCCCAGCTTTACATCGCCGAGCCCGATCGCGAGGGGATTGTCGGTGCCGTCTGCGACCGCTGGCAGGCTCAGAAACTGCGACTCTCGGTCGTGTACGCTTTGCTGGATCGCTCGACGGTAATTCGCCCTGATCACGTTCTCGCGGCGGAGGCGTTCTGGCGCTATTGTGTATCGTCGGCCGGGTGGATTTGGGGCTCGTCCACCGGCGAAGATATCGCTGATCGGCTGCTCGAAAGGCTTCGCGCCGCTCATCCCGGAGGAATTTCGCGTGACGATGCCCGCGGGCTCTTTGGACGCCACATATCGTCTAACCGCCTAACGGCCGCAATCGACGACCTTCGCCGACGCGGCCAAGCGCGAATCGAAAAGAGACTCACTGGGGGGCGCTCACGCGAGGTCCTATACGCGATACCGTGCGCGGAAAGTGCGAAAAGCGCGGAAACCACTCTCCCCGAGGAAGTTAGCGCGCATAACGCGCTTACCGCGCGCGATGACGTGCCTCTGAGTACATGATCCGTAGCATCTCGGATCCGATACACGCCCTCGAAAGGTGCTCCAACTCGTCACTCGGGGAGGGCCGCAAATACAGAGCTGCCACCATGCCGCTGCGTAAAGGGCACCGAAGAAGCACCCCAAAACGGCGCCACCCCCTCGCTACTACAAGCGAGCATTAAAGAATGCGATGGCCGCAACGGCCAGCGCTTTACCGTGGAAGCCACGACGATATCGTATCTTAATCCCTCGCTGTAGCCGGCAATCAGGCCGAGCAGAGTACCGCCGATGAACGCGCGAAAGATTGCCTTGCGCCATCGCGCATTGGTTTGCTCGATTAGATCGGCTTCCGGCGGTCGGTGTATCCGAATGCCAAGTATGCCACCTGCGAGGTAACCGAACATACCACCCGTGAATGCCCCGACGATCGCGTCTGCGACAGGCAGCCCACCCGGCTGTAGGCCCGCGCGGTAGCCCAGTAAGGCTCCGACTAGTGCTCCCAACGGCGTCACGAGCATCGCGTCTCTCCGCGGCTTAGCGAACGCGGCATCCTCCTGAGCGACTTGCTCTAGGGAATCCCGAAACGACCCCTCAAGGGCGGCATCACGCTGTTTGATCTCTTCCGGCGATAATTTGCGCATGTTTGGCTTAAATCCCGATCCCACGACGCATGCGAGCTAACCAACATTCAAAATAGCAAGAAGCAAAAAGGCGGCGACACCGATGGCTATGCTAAGTCGACTTTGGTTCACTAGTATAAACCCCACCTGGCGGCGATTCCTGAACGGAAAGCTAAGCAACCAACCGTTCGCGCCTTCCCGGCGGAGCACCTCGTTCGGCCGGCCCATGGCCCTTCCCACGGCGTCTACTAACAGGGTGCTTCAAGGCGGCCAATTCGCTACGGCAGAACTCTGGCCCAATGATCAGTGAGGCGGAAATCAAATCCCGGTCGGTCGCCCTCTATGACGCTGCCGTCAAGGAATTAGCGAAGCTCGCCCTCAGCTTGGAAACGTATACATGGCCATCTGCAAATCAAATTGACCGAATGCAAAGGGCGGCCATTGGTACTCTTATCATTCATACGCTTGAGCTTTCAAAAGCGATCGCAGCTCTTCTCCAGGCGGGCCTTGGCAGCCAGATACTGCCCATGGTGCGTGCGCAGTTTGAAATGGCTGTTAAGCTTGCGTACATCGAAAAGTATCCCAAGAAAGGCGGTGATTTCTTGCTGTCGGAGCCTTTCGAACGATACTGGCTGGCGAAAGACTACGAAATATCTTCCGCGCGGCTTGCTACCATTGTAGCGGACTGCAAGGCAGTCGTCGCCAACAATCCCGCCCTTATCAACTACCAAACCAGTAAGAACAGCCGTCCCAAGCGCGCCGACTTTCTTGCTATTCGAACGGGTCTATCTTTCCCGTTAGTGCGAGATATGGTACTGGATCTACAATGGCATCTCGACTTGTACGTTATGATCTTCCTCTTTGGTAGCATTGACATTCATGGCTCAATCATTCAATTGCGTAATTACATAGAAGACATCCATACTACCAGTCCGCGGCTGATTATTAAGGATGACGCGGCGTGGCCCCCGG